>JBIOHR010000034.1:0-23945 GCA_044449085.1 Gemmatimonadales bacterium
GAGTGCCGTCTTCGCAGCCGCGAGCGCCGCTCGCACCGAACCCGTCGGCGGGTTTACGGTGCCCGTCTGCGCTCCCGAAATCGTCATCGCGCCGAACACCGTCGCCAGCTGCTGGCGCACGGGTTGCGGTCCTGCCGCGCCGCGTCCACCGCCGCCGCCCCTGCGTCCTCCGCCCGCCGCGCCAACGAGACGCGTCAGGAGAGCCTGGACCTTATCCGCCGCTTCGCCGGTTGTCGACGCCTTTTTTGCGGTGAGCTGAGTGTTGAGCGTCTCAACTCTCGCGAGCAGATCCGTGACCTCGATCGCGGCCGCTTCGCGTGCCTTCTGCTGCTCGAGCGTCACCGCGGCCGCCGGGTCGCCGCGCACTTCGAACGTGCGCGTGCCCACCACCGTGCCGTCTACTTCGAGCGCAACCTTGAACGTTCCCGGCGCGACGAGGATCCCGCGCTGGCGGATGTCGTGCGACGGGATCGGGAGCTGCACCTGTCCCGCCTTCTCGCTCCCTGGACCGCCGCCGCCACCGCCTTCATCGCCGCCACCGCCCCCACGCGTCGGAAGTCCGGTAGGAAGCGGGAAACGAAGGTCCCAGTTCACGCGATGAATGACGCCGGCTGACGTCGGTCCGCTCACGTCCTTGATCACCTTGCCCAGCGGAGTGCTCACGATCAACCGCACCTTCGATGCCGGCTGCGCCAGCGAGTAGGTGAACGCCGCGCCCTCGGCGGGATTCTCAGCCGTGAAGAAATAGTGGTTCATGTTCGAGACGTCTTCCCAATACAGCATCAGCGTCGCGCGCGGCACCGCAAAGAGGTGCGCCTTGGCGGAGGCCACTGCCGGCGTCCAGTTCGCGATCGGTGACGCATCGTCGAGAATCCAGATGCTCCGCCCGTGCGTGCCGAGCACGAGATCCTTCGTGCGCTGCTGGATGACGATGTCGTCGTAGCGCGTCGTCGGAAGGTTCGCCTTCAGCCTGCTCCAGTGCGACCCGCTGTCGAGCGTGACGAACAGCGCGCGCTCGGTGCCCGCGAACAGCACGTTCGCATGCCCCGGAAACTCGGCGATGCTGCGCACCGACGCATCGTCGGACGGCAGGCCGTCAACGACCGGCTTCCACGTCTTGCCGAAATCCGTGGTGCGCTCGATGTACGGTGCGAAATCACCGTTGCGGTGCTCGTCGAAAGTCACATAGGCCGTGCCGCGCGATGCGGCCGACGCGACGATCTTGCCGACGAACGCGCCGTCGCGCACGCCGTGAACGTTCCTGCTGAGCTCGGTCCACGTGGCGCCGCCGTCGAGCGTGAGCTGCACGTTGCCATCGTCGGTGCCCACCCAGAGGATCTTCGCGTCGATCGGCGATTCGGCGAAGTTCGAAATCTGGCTCACGTTGTCGCCGTCATTCTTCGAGAGGCGAACGTCGCGGTCCGCGATCCCCATGATCATCATCGTGTCGCGATTGATCGACCGCGTGAGATCCTTCGTGCGCGACCAGGTCGAGCCGAAGTCGTGCGAGATGAGCAGGCGGTTCGCACCGAGGTACACCGTGCCCGACGTGTGCTGCGACGCCATGACCGGTGCATCCCACGCGTAGCGATAGGGCGCCTCGCCGGCCGGCGGGCGCGGGTTCAGTGCCTGCACGTCGCCGGTGACCGGGTCGACGAGCGAGAGGTTGCCGCCGCTCGACGACGAATACACCTTGCGCCAGTTCGCGATGTCGACGGCTTTTCCGGTGCCGTCGCTGAAGCCGATCTCCACCCAGTCCTGGTTGAGGATGCCGAGCCAGTGGCGCGTCGCGCTGGGCCCGCCCCACGAGTGGTTGTCCTGGAGGCCCGCGTAGATCCAGTAGGGATCGCGATTGTCGACGGCAATCCGGTAAACCTGGCCGACCGGAATGTTGTTGACGCGCATGTACGTCTTGCCCATGTCCCAGCTCTCGTGCAGCCCGCCGTCGCCGACTACGTAGATGTGCGCCGGATTCGCGGGATCCACGCGCAAGACGTGATGGTCGGTCTTGAGGCCGACGTCATACGTCGGTGAGGTCGGCTCTTCTTCGAACGTCGCGCCGCCGTCCTCGCTCTTCACGATGTACGTGCCCGGCAGCCAGATGCGCTTGTCGTTCGTGGGGTCGATCGTCGGCTTGCTGTAGTACATCGGACGCGGGTCTGTCGCGCTCATCCGTTTCCAGGTCGCGCCGGCGTCTTCGGTGCGATACGTGCCGCCGAGCGTCGCGTGTTCGATCGTTGCGATGAGAACGTCGGGCTTCGAGAGGGCCAGCGCCAGGCCGATGCGGCCCTTGTCGCCGGCGGGGATCCCGTTCTCCAGCTTCTTCCACGTTGAGCCGCCATCGGTCGTCTTGTAGATGGCGCTTCCCGGACCGCCGCCGTCAAAGCCCCACGACTTACGCAGCCGCTGGTACATCGCCGCGTACAGGACGTTGGGATCGCGCGGGTCCATCACGAGATCGGTCGCGCCGGTGAGCGTGTCGACGTACAGCACCTTCGACCATGTCTTGCCGGCGTCGGTCGTCTTGTAGACACCGCGCTCGGGGTTGCCGCGCCAGAGATTTCCCACCGCCGCGATGTACGCGACATTCGGATCGCGCGGGTGGAGCACGGCGCGCCCGATCGACCGCGTGTCGTGCAGCCCGAGATAGCTCCAGTGCGCGCCCGCGTCGGTCGAGCGGTACACGCCGCCGCCCCACGACGAGCTCTGCCTGTTGTTGTTCTCGCCCGTGCCAGCCCAGATGATGTTCGAGTTTCCCTCGAAAATCGCCAGCGATCCGAACGTGTTGTCCGGCTGGTCGCCAAAAATGTCGGTCCACGTCACGCCGTTGTTCATGCTCTTCCAGATCCCGCCAGTTGCAGCCCCGACGTACAGAATCGCGGGATTGTGCGGATCGATCTGCAGGTCGTGGATACGACCTCCCGTCGCAGCGGGTCCGATCGAGCGGAAGTGCAGGGAGTCGAAAGGCGACGGCGCTGACTGCGCGCGCGCACCGGCGGGGACGGCCGCGATCAACGCGGCTGCTACAGCGAAGCGGATGGCGCTGCGCACGAGGCACTGCTCCTGGGTGGGGTATCAGTGGTGCTAACGGCTCAACCGTGTACGGCGTTCAGGCTGCTGTCATCTCGCTGACATTCGATAATGGTCAGCCCATTCGGTTCTTCGCGAGTACCGTGGGCGGGCGCGTCGGATACTGCCCCGAGAAGCATGCGTGGCAAAACCCGTTCGGTCCTCCGGGAACCGCGCCGAGCATGCCGTCGAGCGAGATGTACCCGAGCGAATCGACGCCGATCTGCTTCGCGATCTCGACGAGGCTCATGTTTGCGGCAATCAGCTGCGCCTTGTCGGGGGTGTCGATGCCGTACCAGCACGGCCCGGTGATAGGCGGCGACGACACGCGCATGTGCACCTCGCGCGCGCCTGCCGCGCGCACGAGCGCGACAATGCCCCGCGTGGTGGTACCGCGTACGATGGAATCATCAACCATCACGACGCTCTTGCCGCGCAGGATTTCCTTCACGGGGTTGTACTTCACCTTCACTTTTGCATCGCGCCCCGCCTGCGTGGGCTGGATGAACGTACGGCCGACGTAGTGGTTCCTGATCAGCGCGTGCTCGAGCGCGAGGCCGCTCTCCTCTGCAAAACCCAGCGCGGCCGCATTGGATGAGTCCGGAACCGCGAACACGAGGTCGGCGCCGGGCGCGGGGTGCTCCACCGCGAGACGCCGGCCGAGGGCGCGCCGGGCGCGGTCCACCGACCCGCCGAATACGCTGCTGTCCGGGCGCGCGAAGTAGACATACTCGAACACGCAGCGGTGAAGCGCGGGCGCAGCGCCGAGGTTCAGCGTCCGCATGCCGCCGTCTTTGTCTATCGCGATGATCTCGCCGGGCATCACTTCGCGAACGAGCGTCGCGCCGACGATGTCGAGCGCGCAGGTCTCGGACGCAAAGATCGTCGCGTCGCCGAGCTTGCCCATCACGAGCGGGCGCCAGCCGTTCGGGTCGCGCGCGGCGAGCAGCGTGTCGTTGATGAGCACGAGCAGCGAGTAGGCACCCTCGAGGCCGTTCAGCGCCTCCGCGAGCTGCTGCTCGGGCACCGTCGCGGTGGAACGGGCGAGACGGTGCACGATCACTTCGGAGTCCATGGTCGAGCTGAATATCGAGCCAGCTGCCTCGAGCTGCGTCCGTATTTCGGGCGCATTGACCAGGTTGCCGTTGTGCGCGAGGGCGATATGGCCGCCCTTGAAGTTCACCAGCGCGGGCTGCGCGTTCTCGAGCGTCGATGAACCCGCCGTGGAATACCGGGTGTGGCCGATCGCCGTCGGTCCCTGGAGCCCGCGGATCGCGTCCGGTCCGAACTTCTCTCCGACGAGACCCATCGCGCGCAATCCGTGCGCCGCGCCATTTTGCACCGCCACGATTCCCGCGGATTCCTGACCCCGGTGCTGGAGCGAATAGAGCCCCATATGCACGAGCTCGGCTGCCGACTTGTTGCCGCTGACCCCAAAGACGCCACACATCAGGCCGATGCTCCGGTTGCAATGTCGACAGATACGCGTTCGGCAGGCGCGCGCTGCATCGCCAGCGGGATCGCATCGTGGTACGCGGAGCTCAGGTCGGCCAGCGGAGCGCGGAGCGTGTGGCGTCCGCCGACGATCACGAGGCCTTCAGCTGCCGCCTTCACCATGCCGATCGCGCGCGCGGGGATGCCGTGCGTCCGCGCGATGGCGAGCACGGCTTCGGCATCGCTCGTCGTCACGATCGCGCGTCCCTGCGCCTCGCCGAACAGGAGTGCGCGGGGCGCAAGCGAGCTCCACGCGGAGAGGTCGACCATCGCGCCGCGCTGGACGAGCGGGTTGGCGACGCAGCATTCGGCGATCGCCACGGCGAACCCGCCTTCGCTGCAGTCATGCGCAGAGTGGAGGAGGCCGGCCGTGATGCTTTCGTGGAGTGTGTCCACGAGCGCGCGTTCGCGCGCCAGGTCGCACGCCGGCGGAGCGCCGGCCACGACGCCGTGGATCCAAGCCAGGTATTCGCTGGCGCCGAGTTCGTCCGTCGGCTCGCCGAGGAGCACGAGCGTGTCACCGGGTTCGCGAAAGTGCATCGGCGTGGCGCGCGAGACGTCGTCGAGCAGGCCGACCATTCCGATCGTCGGCGTCGGGTACACCGCACCCGCGGGGCTTTCGTTGTACAGCGAGACGTTACCGCCGGTGACGGGTGTGCCGAGCGCAATGCACGCCTCGGTCATCCCCGCCAGGGCCTCGCGGAACTGAAAGAAGATGTCCGGCCGGGTAGGATTCCCGAAGTTGAGGCAGTTGGTGATCGCCATGGGCCGCGCGCCGACGCATGCGACATTGCGCGCCGCTTCGGCGACCGCGATCCGCCCGCCGACGCGGGGATCGAGGTACACGTAGCGTCCGTTGCAGTCGGTCTTGAGCGCGAGTCCCTTCTTCGACCCGCGGATGCGCAGCACCGCCGCGTCGCCGCCGCCCGGTCCGATCACCGTGTTCGTGCGGACGGTGGAATCGTACTGGCGGTAGAGCCAGCGCTTGCTCGCGATGGTCGGCGATTCCAGAAGGCGCCGCAGCGTCCATGCCGAGTTGTGCTCGTCCCGCAACGGAGCGATCGCGTGCACGTCGCGCGCGCGGAGCGCGGCGATCGCGTCGCTCTCGCGCGCGTCGGGATGGTACTGCGGGCAGTCCGTGACCAGGCGCGTGCCGGGGAACTCGGCCACAACGCGGTCGCCTTCCGTGACGCGGTACACCGGCTCCGCGATCACTTCGCCGATTACCGCGGCGGTCAGGTCCCATTTGGCGAGGATCTCACGGACCTTGTCCTCGCGTCCCTTGATCGCGACGACGAGCATCCGTTCCTGCGATTCACTGAGGAGGATCTCATACGGCGTCATCCCCGTTTCGCGGACGGGCACCTTCCGCGTATCGATCGTCACGCCGACGTCGCCGCGCTCGGCCATTTCAGCGCTCGAGGACGTCAGGCCGGCGGCGCCCATGTCCTGTACCGCCACGACGTGTCCCGATGCGATCAGTTCGAGCGTCGCTTCGAGCAGGAGTTTCTCGGTGAATGGATCTCCGACTTGCACGCGCGGGCGCTTGGCGTCGCTGTTGTGCGAGAGGTCCTCCGATGCGAACGACGCGCCGTGAATGCCGTCGCGGCCCGTCCGGGCGCCGACCGCCATGATCGCGTTGCCGATGCCCTGGGCCTTGGCGCGGATGAGCTCCTCCTCACGCAAGATGCCCACGCACATCGCGTTCACCAGCGGATTTCCCTCGTAGGCCGCGTCGAACATCACGTCGCCCGCGACGGTGGGAACGCCCATGCAGTTGCCATAGTCGCCGATTCCCCGTACGACCCCGGCGGCCAGATAGCGCACGCGCGGTGTGTCGAGCGAGCCAAAGCGGAGGGAGTTCAGCATCGCGATGGGGCGCGCGCCCATTGTGAAGACGTCCCGCAGGATGCCGCCGACGCCCGTCGCCGCGCCCTGATACGGCTCGACCGCGGACGGGTGGTTGTGCGATTCGATCTTGAACGCCACGGCGAGGCCGTCGCCGATCGAGATCACGCCGGCGTTTTCGCCCGGGCCCTGCAGCACGTACGGTGCGGTCGTCGGGAGCTTCTTCAGGAGCGGCCGCGAGTGCTTGTAGGAGCAGTGTTCGCTCCAGAGCGCGCTCACGATACCGAGTTCCGTGAACGTCGGCGTGCGGCCCAGCATGTTCACGAGCCGATCGTATTCGTCCTTCGTGAGACCGTGCTCCGCGACGAGTGCGGGGGTGATGAGCGGATCGCCGGGGCGGGGAAGCGGAGTCAAGGTTTCTTTGTCGGTGCGGGTGTGCCTTTCTTTGCGCTGTCGGCGGCCTTGGCCGGCGGGGCGATCTTTCTTGTGTCCGTCCCCTTCAGCGGCTCGTGCGTCCGCGAGGTGGGCGGAGCGATCTTCGTGACGGGGGGAGTTTTCGAGGGCGGCTCGACCTTCTTGGTCGACTGGGGCTCGGGCTTCTTTGCGGGAGGCGCTTCCTTCTTCACCGGAGGAACCGGTTTTTTCTCGACCGGCGCAGGTCGCGCCGGCGCGCGACCGCCATGTCCCCTTGCGATCGCTGTTTCGGGCGGAACCGCGGCCGGAGACGAACTCTTGCCGTTGAATTTGCGCGCGCTCGAACGAAACACGGCGTCCACGACCTTGCCATTTTCGAGTGCCACGAGGTCATGCATGCCGTACTTCTTTTCATCGCCGTTGCTGTAATACAGGTACGTCCTCGCACCGGACGCATGCTCGGACACGGGCTTGCCCAGCCGGGCGATCACCTCCTCCCGGTTCATCCCGGGGTCGATCGAGGCAGCCTGCGCGCGGGCGCTTCCCGCCACGGCGACGACGAGCAGTGCGATCCACGGAATTCTGCGCATGTGCGATCTCCGGTCAGGCGTGAGCAGCGACGAGGAGCGATTCGAACAGCACGAGCCCGTCCTTCGATCCAAGGAGCGGATCCACCGCGCGTTCGGGATGCGGCATGAGGCCGATCACGTTGCGCGCCGCGCTGCAGATTCCCGCGATGTTGCGCATCGCGCCGTTGGGATTCGCGTCCACCGTTGCAGTGCCCGACGCGTCCACGTAGCGGAAGAGCACCTGGCCGTCGTTCTCGAGCTGGTCGAGTACCGCTTCATCGGCGGCAAAGCGGCCTTCCCCGTGCGCGATGGGCATCGTCAGGCAATCGCCGACTTTTGCGGCGGAGGTGAATGCCGTGTTGGCGTGCTCGACGCGGATCGTGACCGGCATCGAGCGATAGCCGACGTCATTGCGCAGCAGCGCCCCCGGAAGGAGGCCGGCTTCGCACGCGATCTGGAATCCATTGCAGATGCCGAGCACGATGCCGCCCTTGTTCGCGTGGTCCGCCACCTCGCGCATGATCGGGCTGAAGCGCGCGATCGCGCCGGCGCGGAGGTAGTCGCCGTACGCGAACCCGCCCGGAAGGATGATGACATCGCTGCCTTCGAGGTCGTGGTCCTTGTGCCAGAGCTTGACGGCCTGCTCGCCGAGCTGGTCGACGACGGCGTAAAACGCGTCGTCCTCGCAATTGGAACCCGGGAAGCTCACGATGCCGACCTTCATTCTTTTGCGACCCCCGCAATTTCGAAGTCTTCCGTGACCGGGTTCGCGAGCAATCGCTCGCACATCGTGCGGACGCTCGCCTCCGCGGCGGCCGCGTCGGCAGCGCCGGTTTCGATCACGAGGTGCCGCCCGACATGCACTTCGCCCACCCCGGCAAATCCGAGCGCATGGAGCGCGTCCGTGACGGCCTTCCCCTGTGGGTCGAGCAGGCCGCGCCGCGGGATGATATGAACGGAGACTCGAAACCGCGTCATGCGGTGGGTTCCTCTGGAAGAATGCGATCAACCTTGTGACGCGACCCGCGGGAGCGGCGGCGGCGCCTGCGCCGGCCAACGGGCGCACCGGCGCCGTCGTCGTCATCGTCGTCCGTGTCGTCGTCGTCCTGCTCGAACACGTTCGGGTCGGCGCTGTCGGGCTCGCCGGTCAGGTACGGCGGGCGGTCCAGAAGTCCGCGCAGCACCGCGGCGACCACCCCGTACGTCACGTACAGCATGCCGACAGGGAAGAAGAAGTCCTTCGGCAGGAAGATCATCCCGAACACGAGGCCGATCAGCACGATCAGCCCGACTGCGCCACGAAACGTCTTCAGGTTGAACGTCGGAATGACGGGATACGGCACGTTGCTGATCATCAGGAACGCGAGGCCGGCCATCAGGAATCGCACCATCGTGTGCCACGGAAGGTCGCTGATGACGGTTTCGTTGTAGAACGCGGTCTGGCTGAACCAGTAGTAGGTCGCAAGCACGCCGCCCGCGACCGGACTTGGCAGTCCGCGATAATATGTCTTCTTGCGTCCTGCCTGCTCGACGTTGAACCGCGCGAGGCGCATTACCGCGCACGCCGAAAACAGGAACACGAACACCCAGTCAAGGCCGTCGCGCCGGAGCACGGCGAAGTACATCATGAGAGCCGGCGCGAAGCCGAACGAGATGGCGTCCACGAGCGAGTCGAGTTCTTCGCCGAACCGGCTGCCGGTGTTGGTCGCGCGGGCCACGCGTCCGTCGATCGCATCGCAGATCGCGCCGATGATGATGAACCAGACGGCAAGAGCGTGGTCGCCGCGCAGCGCCGTCACGATCGCGAACACGCCGAAGAACAGGTTCGCGAGCGTGAACCCGTTCGGCAGCATGATCATCGAGGGACGCGGGAGTCGCGGCCGCCGCATCAGCGCAGCTCCGCGAGCACCGTGGTTCCTGCGACCGGCTTCTCACCGATCGTCACGCGCACCGTGCTGTTGGTCGGGACGAATACGTCCACGCGCGACCCGAAGCGGATCAGGCCGAAGCGCTCGGCCTGCGTGGCCGTATCGCCGACCCTGCTGTACGTCACGATGCGTCGGGCAATCGCGCCGGCGATCTGCCGTACAAGCACGAGCCGTCCGCCCGTCTCGAGGCCGACCGACATCTGCTCGTTGTCGAGGCTCGCCTTGTCTGCGGCGGCGTTGATGAACTTGCCCGGGTTGTAGTGCACGTACTTCACCGTGCCGCTCACCGGATACCGGTTCACGTGCACGTTGAAGATATTCATGAAAATCGAAATGCGCGTCGCTTTTCCGTGCACGAACGATGGCTCGTCGACCTCAGTGATCATCACGACACGACCGTCGGCCGGCGACACGACCAGACGGTCTCCGCGCTCACCGGTTCGCTCGGGATCACGGAAGAAATACACGACCCAGAGCGCGACGATGGTCAGCCCGCCGCCCACGACCGGCCACACCACGCCGCCGCGAAAACCTGCGAGCGCCCACGTGCCCGCGGCGAGCACCGCGGCAATCAGGATGAACGGGACTCCTTCGCGCGCGACCTTCATTTCACTCCGGCGATCGGCAGGGGTGCGCCCGTGATGCGCTCGAACGCGTTCAGGTAACGGCGGCTGGTTTCCGCAACGACTTCGGCCGGAAGAGTCGGGGGCGGTTCGTCGCCATCCCAGCGCCCTGCCTTTTTCTCCACGTCAAGCCAGTCGCGCAGCGGCTGCTTGTCGAAGCTCGGCTGCGACTTGCCGGGCTTGTATTGATCGGCCGCCCAAAAGCGCGAACTGTCCGGCGTCAGGACTTCGTCGATGAGAATGATCTTTCCACCGACGTGACCGAACTCGAACTTGGTGTCGGCGATGATGATGCCGCGGCCGGCGGCCACATCCCGACCCTTTGCATAGATGTGCCGGCTCAGGCGCTCGAGCTCCGCGGTGTTCGCGTCGCCGAGCGTCTGGCGCATCTGTGGAATCGTGATGTTCTCGTCGTGCCCGGTCTCCGCCTTCGTCGCGGGACTGAAGATCGGCGTGGGGAAGCGGTCGCTCTCCACCATTCCGGCGGGGAGCCTTTCACCCGCGAGCGTTCCGGACGCCTTGTATTCCTTCCACGCCGACCCCGAGATGTAGCCGCGCACCACGCACTCGACCGGAAACACCTCCGTGCGGCGGCAGAGCATGGACCGCCCTTCGAGCATCGCGCGGTGCGGCGCGAGCGCGGGAACCTGTTTCACGATCTCGCCGGCGTCGGCACTGAGCATATGGTGCGCCAGCTCGCCTTCGAACTGCCGCAGCCACCACGCGGTGATCTGTGTGAGCACCGCGCCCTTGTGCGGGACGAGTTCGTTCATGACGACATCGAACGCGCTCACCCGGTCGCTCGCGACCAGGAGGAGGCGGTCGGCGTCAACGGCGTACACGTCGCGCACCTTGCCGCGGCGCACGCGCTCGAGGGGAAGGTCGGTCCGGCCAACGACAGCGGTCATACACGAACCTCGTCGTGCGCGCGGGGTTCGTTTCCCGCGCGCTGCAGAATGGGATGGATGACTTCAGTGAGAAAATCGTCTACCTGCCGCGACGCACGCCCGATGAACCTGGCGGGGTCGGTCACCGCGTGGAGGTCGCCGACGGGAATCCCGAACGAGGCGTCCGCGGCAAGTCGCTCGAGCATGTCGTTCTTCGCGCCCTCGTCCTTCATCGCGCGCGCCGCCGCAATGCTGTGCCCGCGGATGACTTCGTGCGCCTGCTGACGGTCGCCGCCCGCCTCGACGGCGCGCACGATGAGCGCCTCGGTGGCCATGAACGGCAGCTCGTCCGCGATGCGCGCGCGAATCCTCGCGGGATGCACCTCGAGACCCGCCGCGATGTTCTCCATGAGGATCAGCACTGCGTCGGTCGCGAGGAACGCCTCCGGCACGACGAGCCGCCGGTTGGCGCTGTCGTCGAGCGTCCGCTCGAAAAACTGCACGCTGTGCGTCTGGTTCGCGTTCGTTTCCAGCGAGAGCACGAAGCGCGCGAGCGAGTTGATCCGTTCGGAGCGCATCGGATTGCGCTTGTACGCCATGGCGCTCGACCCGATCTGCTCCTTCTCGAACGGCTCCTCGATTTCGCCGAACGCCTGAAGCATCCGGAGATCGCTCGCAAATTTCGCGGCGCTCGCCGCGATGCCGGCGACCACGCCGAGCACCTGCGCATCGATCTTCCGCGAGTAGGTCTGCCCGGTCACGGGGAGAGACTCGCGAAATCCCATGGCCCGCGTCACGCGCCGGTCGAGTTCGCGGACCTTCTCGTGGTCGCCCTTGAAGAGTTCGAGAAAACTCGCCTGCGTGCCCGTCGTGCCCTTTACGCCGCGGAGCGGGAGGTTCGCCAGCCGGAAGTCGAGGTCGGCGAGGTCGAGCACGAGGTCCTGCATCCAGAGCGTTGCGCGCTTGCCGACCGTGGTGAGCTGCGCCGGCTGAAGATGCGTGTAACCGAGCGTCGGCTCGGCCTTCCATTTCGACGCGAACGAGCCGAGCGTGCGCAGCAGCGCGACGACGCGCGCGCGGAGCAGGCTGAGGCCGCGCTGCATCTGGATCAGGTCGGCGTTGTCGGTGACGTACGCGCTCGTCGCCCCGAGGTGGATCACGCCCTTCGCGGCCGGCGCCGCGTCGCCGAACGCGTGCACGTGTGCCATCACGTCATGGCGGAACCGCTTTTCGTATTCGGCGACTTTCGCAAAGTCGATGTCGTCGAGATGCTCCCGCATCCCGGTGATTGCCTCCGCGGGGAGGTCGATGCCGAGATCGCGCTCAGCCTCGGCGAGGGCCACCCAGAGGCGGCGCCAGAGTCCGTGGCGGGTCTGCGCCGACCAGAGCGCCAGCATCGCGGCCGAGGCGTAGCGTTCGGCGAGCGGTGAACTGTAGCGCTCGTGGTTCATCGGATGGAGAAGTCGGTGTAAAGGAACGTCCCGTCCCGTTCAACCCACATCCGGACGGCGCCGCTTCCGGCGAGCGACTCCAGCACCCGCTTGGCTTGCCGCGCATCGGTCACCGAGACGTTGTTGATCTGGACGATCACATCGCCCGCCTGAATCCCGAGGTTGGTCGAAACAGACGACGATACGGTGGCGATCAGCGCCCCATGGGGACTCTTGAGGCTTCGCTCTGCGCGAATTGCCGGCGTCAATGAGATGAGCTCGAGATCCCGCAGCACGGACACACGTTGCGCCGTCACTTCGGGGAAATCCGCGACCTTCACTTGCATCTGGAGTTCTTTTCCGTCGCGGCGCACGAGCAGGGGAATGACGTCGTCGACATGCGCCTCGAGCAGCTCGGCGTCCCAGTCATACGCGTTGTGCAGCACACGATCGCTGGCGCGGATGAGTACGTCGCCCACTTTCAGGCCCGCCGCAGCGGCCGGAGATCCCGGCACCACTTCGTGGATCGGGGCGCCGGCGGTGAGGGCTGAGCGCGAGAGCGATGTTGGTTCCGGATATTCCATTTTCACGCCGATCCACGGCTTCCGCACCTTCCCGTGCGCGAGCAGATCGTCGGCGACACGCTTGGCGCGGTCGATCGGGATCGCAAACCCGAGGCCGACATTCCCGCCGTTCTCCCCGTTCGGAGAATAGATCGAGCTGTTGATGCCGATCACCTGGCCGAGCGCGTTCACGAGCGGGCCGCCCGAGTTCCCAGGATTGATCGCGGCGTCCGTCTGGATCATGTCGACGTATACGCCCGGCCCTTCGCCGCGCGCGGTGAGGTTTCGCCCCGTTGCGCTGATCACTCCCGCCGTGACGCTCGGTTCCGTGTTGCCGAGGACGAATCCGAATGGATTGCCGATCGCGATCGCCCACTCGCCGATGAGGAGATCGCGTGACGTGCCGAGCGTGGCGACGGGAAGTTTCTTCGCGTCGATCTTCAGGACTGCCAGGTCGTTCTGCGCGTCGATTCCGACCAGCTTCGCGGGATACGACGTGCCGTCACGCAGCGCCACGCTGATCTTGGATGCGCCGCTCACGACGTGCGCGTTGGTCACGATCACGCCGTCTTCGCGGATGATCACCCCGGATCCGATGCCGGCTTGAAGTTCCTGGCCGCTCTGCGTGCCGAAGAAAAAATCGGCCGCGGACGCCGCGACGCGCTGCACGGCCTCGGTCTGCACGGTGACCACCGACGGCGCGACTTTCTGCACCGCGTCGGTGATCGCGGTCCGGCGCTGGCTGTTGATTGCGACGGACGATGTCTGCGGTTCGCGCGACGCCTGGGCGCTGGACGGAGTCGGTGACGCGCCTTCGCATGCGACGAGCACCGTCGCGAGAGAGGCGATGGCGAAGGGGCGCAGTCTCACTTTGTCCGGCGCGGTTTGGAACGGCGGCTGATGTCGCCGAGGAAACGGTCGAGGCCCCGGTCGGTCAGCGGGTGTTGCAGCAGCGCTCGGAGTACGCCCGGCGTGACGATCGCGACGTCGGCCCCGGCCGCGGCGCACGCCGCAAAGCTCGACGCGCCCGATGGTCCGGCGGCGGCGATGTCGCACTCGGTGGCCGAATGATCGAAAGCGGCGCGCAGTCCGCGAATCATGTCCGGTCCGTCCTGGCCCACGGACTCCAGCGTGTCGATCGCAATGGTGATCATCGAGGCGCCCGCCTTCGCGGCGAGGATGCCCTGCGCCGCCGAGTAGATCAGGGTCGCCGCGACGCGCACACCGTCGTTGGCGAGCTTGCGGATGGCCGGCACGGCGTCCTCGATGAAGGGCACCGCGACGATCAGGTGGTCCACCGACTTCGCGAGGTCGCGCGCGCCTTTGTAGATGTCCGCGGCGCCGATCGCCGGAACGCTCGCGCACACGGGGAGCTTGGTCGCCCGCGCGATCTCGGTCACGACTTCACGGGCGTCCGCGGTGGGGAGTTCGGTGGCGATGATCGTCGGCGTCGCGACCACGCCGTCGATGAGTGAGGCGGCGGTGGCCCAGCGGATGTCGTCGAGCGACGTCGTGGCGAGGAAGATTCGCATCTGTGCAGGTTACGGCTTGGGTATCAGACGGTGAGGTAGAGGTCGTCGGGATAGGTGACGTGTTCGAGGCACAGTCCCTGCGGCGGTGCCGGCGGCGATACGTCGTCGTTCGCCGTCGCGGCGAGGAGCGTTTCGAACTCCCCGCGCGGCCGCTTGCCACTCGCCACGTCGAGCATCGTGCCGACGAGAAAACGCACCATGTGATGCAGGAAACGGTTCGCTTCGATGTCGAGCACCAGCCCGCCGCGTTCCGGCGAGTCGCGCCAGCGGCAGCACCGCACTTCACACCGGTGATCGTCGGTCGCGGGCGCCGTGCCGCGCACCGCGAACCCGACGAACCGATGCAGCCCCGTCGTCCGCTCCGCACACCAGTCGAGCGCTTCGCGGTTGAGGGCCCGGTCTGCCTTTGTCCAGGCGTGTTCCCAGCGCCGCCGGAAAGGAGAATGTGCCGCCTCGTCGAGCCCCACCGCGTAGCTGTAGCGTCGTCCGGTTGCACTGAAACGGGCGTGGAACCCGGGCTGCATTTCGAACACCCGCGCCACCCAGACGTCGTCGGGAAGCTGGCTGTTGACCGCGCTGCGCAGCCGCTCCGCCGTCCAATGCGAGGGCACCTCCACGCCGGCCGCCTGGCCGCGCGCGTGCACCCCGGCATCCGTCCGCCCGGCGCCCGTCACGCGCACCGGCTCGTTGCACAGTCGGGAAAGGGCCGCCTCAACCGCGCCTTGCACCGTCCGCTGCGCCGGTTGAACCTGCCAACCAGCGAAGTCGCTGCCATCGTAGTGCAAAACGAGCTGCAGGGTCCGTCCCGCCATCTAGAGAAAAGTAAGGCCGCGTACGGACTACTTCAAGCGCGTTGGTTGTTGGTTGAGAGCTGGCAGCGCGATGCCGGGTGCTCACGCTTGGTCCTTTCAAGGCGATCACTTCAAGGCTGTCCGCTTGAGCCATGACCCGTCCAAGCCGCGCGCGGCTGGCCGTGTGCGGTACGCTGCAAGCCCCTGACCGAACCGATTGACTTTGACATAGCTGCGCCGCAAGCTTCGGCTTCCGTCGGACCTCAATAAGCGGGCGCGAGTCCAACCCGAAGAAATGCCTCCTAATACCCTCGCTTCGCTCGCGCACGCCCTGAGTGCGGCGACCGACCTCGATGCGGCCTTCGTCGCGCTCGCCGAGGGACTCGCCGAGACGGATCGCGGCGCGCACCTCGCGCTCTTCCGCCTCGATGCCAAGCGGGCGATGCTGCGTGAGCGCGCGCTCGTGGTCGACGGCGTGATCGAGCGCGTCGTGATCGAGGCATCAATCGAGCAGTTTCCGAAATCCGTCGGGCGCACGATCGGCGAGGGCGGCGTGTTCGCCGATCTCGCAGAGGAATCTCCGGGGTTCGCGCGGATGCTCGCGATGCCGCGCTCCGGCGATGGCGGGTGGCTCGCCGTGATCGGCCTCCGGGTCGACGGCCAGCTCGCGGGACTCATCGCGCTGCTCGAGCCCAAGCGGGCGTTCGGCACCCGGGTGTCCGAGCGCTTCGGGCCAATGGTCGCGCTGTTCGAGATGACCTTCCTGCGCTTTGCGGAACGCGAGGCCCGCCTCGAGGCCGTCCAGACGCTCGAGGACATCACGCAGAAGGTGCACGGCGACTACCTTGCGCGGCTCGCCGCGACCGAAGCCCAGCTGAAGGAGGCGCGCAGCGCCGCACGGCCGGACGCCCAGGTGGCCGCGCTCCTCTCGCGCGAACGCGAGGACGCGCGCGTCGCGGAGGAGTCGCGGCGCGCGGCGCGAAAGCTCGTCGTGCTCGAACAGCAGCTCACCGCGTCCATCGGCGCGCTCGAGCAGGCGCATGTCGAGCTGCACCGGCGGAGCGAGGCGCTGCGCCAGCGCACGCGCACGCTCTATCTCCTCGACCGGGTGCTCACGCTCGCCGCGGCGCGCGAGGAGCCGAAGCGACTCGCCGAAGGGCTCCTCGCACTCGTCGGCGACGACATGCAGTCGCACCGCTGCTCGCTCTTTCTTCGCGTGCCGGGCGACGAACAGACACTCTACCTCGCCGCCGGCCGCGGACTCGCGCCGCATGTCGTCGAAGGATCGCAGATCACCGTCGGCGAAGGCGTCGCAGGCAAGGTCGCCGAGTCGCGTGAACCGCTCCTCGTGATGGATACCGGTGACGGCGCCGTGCCCCATCCGTTGCTCGGCGACGAATACCTCACGACCGGATCCTTCATCAGCTTTCCGCTGGTCCTGCATGACGAACTGATCGGCGTCGTGAACCTCACGAACCGCGCGCAGCACGGAATGTTCGTCGAGGACGATGTGGAACGCGTGCGGCTGCTCGGCCTCGTGATTTCGCTGATTGCGCGCGAGGCGCAGCTGCCGGAACGCCTCCACGTGTCGATCAGCGACCCGCGGTGAGCGCGAAGCCATCCACGCCGCTTCAGGCGGCCCTGCGGATCGTCGCCGCAGGCGGATCGCTTTCCGGTGACCAGGCCGTGGCCGCGTTCAACGCCGTCATGGCCGGCGAGGGGACCGGCGCGCAGCTCGGTGCGCTCCTGATGGGGCTCCGCGTGAAGGGCGAGACGCCGGAAGAACTCACCGGGGCCGCCCGGGCCCTCCGTGGCGCGATGACCGCGCTGGTCTCCGAGCGGGCGAGCGAACTCGTCGACACCTGCGGCACCGGCGGCGGTGCGATGACGACGTTCAACATCTCGACTGCGTCCGCGATCCTTGCGGCTGGAGCGGGCGTCCGCGTCGCGAAGCACGGGAACCGCTCGGCCACGACGCGCTCAGGCAGCGCGGACGTCCTCGAGGCACTGGGTGTCGCGATCGATGTGCCGGTGGACCACATGGGCGAAGTGCTCGACCGCGCCGGAATCGTATTCATGTTCGCGCCGACCATGCATCCCGCGATGCGGCATGTCGGGCCCGCACGGCGCGAGATGGCGATCGAGACGCTGATGAACCTCGTCGGCCCACTGGCGAACCCGGCTGGCGCGGGACGCCAGGTGATCGGCGTGGCATCGCCCGCACGGCTCGAGCTCGTCGCCGGCGCGCTGCGGCAGCTGGGTACGGTGCACTCGCTGGTCGTGCACGGCGCGCCGGGAATGGACGAGATCTCGCCCATCGGCCCGACCGCGATACTCGAACTGCGCGGCGAGGCCCTGACACGCTGGACCCTCGACCCGGCGGAGTTCGGGTACTCAGGACTGAACGGCGTGGAACTGGCGGGCGGCGAACCGGCGGAGAATGCCGCGCTGATCGAGCAGGTGCTTGCCGGTGGTGGACCCGCCGCGGCGGAAGCGGCTGTTCTATTGAATGCGGCTGGGGCGATCTACGTGAGCGGTAAGGCGGCGACGTACGCGGCGGCGTTTGAGGCGGCCAAGAGGGCGCTGCACAGCGGGGCGGGGAGCGCGGCACTCGAACGGTTGAGGACGGCAGCGCCGCATGGTTAGCGCAGACAGTGCAAAACGAGTCGAATGGTTTCTTGTTGGGGTTGGTTAGAACGAGGTAAGTAATTGGCCTGACCGCATGGCTCTCAGTACCTCCGCATGACCCCCACCACGATCCCCTGCACCCGCATCTGATTCTCCTGCACGTAAATCGGCTGCAGCTGATCATTGGAAGGCTGGAGGCGAATCCGGCCGTCGCGCTCGCGATAGTACCGCTTGACCGTGGCCGAGTCGCCGTCGAGCATCGCGATGACCATCTCGCCATTGTCGGCCGTCTTGCGATCGTGGACCACGACGAAATCGCCGTCGCTGATGTGGTCCTCGATCATCGAGTTCCCGCGCACCTTGAGGACGTAGTGATTGCCGGCGCGGCGCACGAAGTCCTGCGGCACGGCGACTGTCTCGCCGACATTCATCTCCTCGATCGGCACGCCGGCCGCCACTGCGCCAAGGAGGGGAAGTTCGACCGCCTGCGGCGTGACGTCGGACGTCAGGATCTCGATCGCACGGCTTTCGTTGTAACTCCGCTTGATGTAACCCTTGCGCTCCAAGTTGCTCAGGTGTTCGTGGACCGTCGCCAGAGAGTTATAGTTGAACTGCTCCGCGATCTCCTCGAAACTCGGTGCGTAGCCGTTGGCGGAGCCGTAACTCGTGAGATAGTCGAGGATCTGGCGCTGGCGTTTCGTGAGCGGCATGACGTCGTCCCTGAATGGGAGTGAGAAACCGGCAGGATCCGGGCGTAAGTGGATCGGCCCGTGTAGATTGACTCCCGAACAACACCCGAAGTAACGGTATCCGAACATTGCCCGAAGCGCAAGGCACCGCAGCACTCGAGAATGAATGGTCGTTTCCGACCGGTCCGCTCGGCGAACTCACAGCGGCCGCGGAACTTCGGGCGCACGCGCTCGAGTCGGCCTCGGCCGCGCTCGACCGCAACGCGCGCGCGGCGGCGCCGGTCGCCTCGTTCGCTGACGCACTCGCCCGCGGACGGACCGTGGCCGTGATCGCGGAGCTCAAGCGGCGGAGCCCGAGCAAAGGCGCGATCAACGAAGCGCTCGACGTGCGCAAACGGGCCGCCGAGTACGCGGCGGCGGGCGCCGCCGCACTCTCCGTGCTGACCGAGCCCGCGCGGTTCGGCGGCTCGCTCGACGACCTGACATCGGTGCACGCGACCGTCGCGCTGCCGCTGCTCCGCAAGGATTTCATCGTGCACCGGCTACAGCTGCTCGAGGCGCGCGCGGGCGGCGCGTCGGCGGTGCTGCTGATTGCGCGCGCGCTCACTCCCGCGCGCCGCACCGCGCTCGCCGCCGAAGCGCTCGACATCGGTCTGGACGTGCTGCTGGAGGTACGCAGCGAGCGGGAACTCGAACTCGCCCTTCGTGTCGAACGGGCGGTGATCGGGATCAACAACCGCAACCTGGAGACGCTCGTCATGGACGACTCGGTGAGCGCGCGTCTGCTCCCGCTCGTGCCGCCGCACAGGACCGTCGTCTACGAGAGCGGTGTCACCAGCCGCGCGGATGTCGAGCGCGCCGCCGCACTGGGCGCCGACGCGGTGCTCGTCGGCTCGTCATTGTCGTCCGCCGGCGACGGCGCGGCGGCGGCTGCGCTGCTCACCGGCGTGCCGAGGCGTGCGCGTGGCTAGCGTCAAGTTCTGCGGGCTCACGCGCGTGGAGGACGCCCGCGAGGCGGCGCGGATCGGCGCGGCCTACGTCGGGGCGATTTTCGCAGGCGGACCGCGCCATGTGACGCCCGAGCGGGCGCGCGAGCTTTTCCACGCGGCCGAAGGAGGTCCAGCCGCCGTGGGCGTCTTCGGTGCGGACGACGCGGACGACATCGCGGCCGGTGCGATCTCCGCGGGCGTCGAGGTGATCCAGCTGCACGGCGATCCGCGCGCGGCCGACGTGCGCGCGGTGCGCGCGAGGTTCGGCGGGCGTGTCTGGGCGGTCGCGAGGGCCGACGGGTCGATGCTGCCCGAATGGGCCGAGGAGCTCTTTCACGAGGCGGACGCCGTGCTGCTCGATGCGCATGTGCACGGGCGGCTCGGCGGCACCGGAGTGAAGCTCGAGTGGGGCGCGCTCGCGGATTCTGTCGCGGCGCTGCGCGGCCGCACGCCGGTCGTGCTCGCCGGCGGGCTGAACGCGGCCAACGTCGCCGAAGCGGTTCGCCTCCTCGCGCCGGAGGTGGTGGACGTGTCGTCCGGCGTGGAGAGCGCCCCGGGCATCAAGGATCACGCCAAGATGCGCGCGTTTTTCGACGCGGCGCAGGGAACCCTGGGGAACACACCGTGACGGCTCACGAAGTCCTCTCGGATCGGTTTGGCGTGTTCGGGGGCAGGTACGTGCCCGAGACGCTGATCCCCGCGCTCGACGCGCTCACGGACGCGTATGCGAGCGCGATGGCCGACCCGGCGTTCACGTCCGCGCTCGACGATGCGCTGCACCACTACGCGGGACGTCCGTCGCCACTCAGCGACGCGCCGCGCTGGTCGGAGCGGATCGGAGCTCCGGTCTGGCTGAAACGCGAAGACCTCAACCACACCGGCGCGCACAAGATCAACAATGCCCTCGCGCAGGGCCTGCTCGCGCAGCGCATGGGGAAGCGCCGGATCATCGCGGAGACCGGCGCGGGCCAGCACGGCGTTGCCACTGCGACGGTTTGCGCGCGCCTGGGTCTCGAGTGCGTCGTCTACATGGGTGAAGAGGATATGCGGCGTCAGACGCTGAATGTCTTCCGCATGCGCATGATGGGAGCCACCGTCGTCGCGGTCACCTCGGGCACGCGCACCCTCAAGGACGCCACGAGCGAGGCCATCCGGGACTGGGTGAGCACCTGCGAGGACAGTTACTACATCATCGGGTCGGTGGTTGGGCCGGCGCCGTATCCGCGCATGGTGCGGGATTTCCAGGCGATCATCGGCCGCGAGGCGCGCGCGCAGATGCTCGAGCGAGCCGGCGCGTTGCCGCGCACGGTCGTCGCGTGCGTGGGCGGCGGCTCGAATGCCATCGGGATCTTTCACGCGTTCGTCGGCGATCCGCACGTCGAGCTCGTCGGCATCGAGGCCGCGGGGCACGGACTGCACACGTCGCACCATGCCGCCTCGCTCTCGAAAGGAACGCCGGGGGTCCTCCACGGGGCCATGAGCTACCTCCTGCAGGACGAGCACGGCCAGGTCCACCCCGCGCACTCCATCTCCGCCGGCCTCGACTATCCGGGCGTGGGGCCCGAACACTCGTATCTGCGCGACAGCGGGCGCGCGGCCTACCACTCGGTGACCGACGACGAAGCGCTTCGCGCGTTCCACCTGCTCGCCAGACTCGAAGGCGTGATTCCAGCGTTGGAGACGGCACACGCGATCGCGTGGATCGACGCCAACGCCGGCCGCTGGAAAAGTGACGAGCCGGTGCTGCTTTGCGTCAGCGGACGTGGAGACAAAGACGTGGCGCAGGTCGCGGAAACGCGTATCTTGACAGAGTGATGTCGAGCGTCGTGACCGCACCCACCGAAGAGCCGGAACGCCCCGAACCGCCCTTCAGTCCGGCGCTCGTGGAAGAGTTGCTGCGCCAACTCGACAAAACCGTACGGGCGCACCAACTCTACATGCACAACAACCCCACCTACCTGAAGTCGGTGGACGCGTTGCGCGCCTCGTTCGCCCCGATCTGGTCGGTGGCGGATTCACTGACGCTGTCCGTTGCCGATCTCAAGTTCGTCTGGTGCGGCCTCCCGGTGCACGAGCAGCACGAGCGCGCGTCGGACTCGCTGCCGTGGACGCTCTACAAGGACGGCCTGCGCGAACTCACGCTTGTCTCGGGATTCGAGGGACCCGAGCTCGACCTCTTCCTCGACATCATTCCGCGCGTGCGCAAGGCCGCGACGCACGAGGACGACCTGATCACGCTCCTGTGGGAGCAGGAGTTCAACCACCTCACGTATCGCTACGTCGAGGCCGCGGCCGACGCCGCAGCGCCGATCGACCCCGCTGCCGAACCCGGCCGGTGGCCGGTGGAGCCGGGCGACGTCGTCGAAGATCCGCGCACGGTCATCGAAGAAGCCCGGCGGGCCGCCGAGGCGGCAGCGCACGACGCGGCCGCCAAGGGCCTGCCGGGATCGGGAGCCGCCCAGGACGAGGTGAAGCATTCACCGTCCGGCATCGTGAAGATGGAGGATTTCGATTCGACCCTCTACTTTCTCGATTCCGACGAAGTGGCCTACCTCCGGAGCGAGACGGAGCGCGAGTACAGCACCGACCTGCGCCGCAGCGTGCTGAGCGGGCTCCTCGACGTGTTTGAGCTCCAGGCCGACACGGCAATCCGCCTCGAGGTGCTGCACGACATCGACGCACTCACCCTGCACCTGCTGGCGGGGCGCCAGTTTTCCAACGTCGCCTTTCTCCTTCGCGAAATCGCCGCCGTGCTCGATCGCGCGAAGGATCTCTCGCCCGAACTTCGCGAGCGCGTTGCGCACCTGCCCGACAGGCTGAGCGATCCGGCCGCGCTCTCGCAGCTCCTCGAGGCCATGGACGAAGCCGTGGCGCTCCCACCGCGAGAGGACCTCGAGGAACTGTTCGCGCAGCTGCGCGCGTCGGCCCTCGGCACGGTGTTCGGATGGCTCGGCTCCATGCAGAACGCCAAGCTCCGGCCGCTCCTCGAGGCCGCCGCCGACAGGCTCGCCCAGTCGAACACCGGCGAACTGGTGAAGCTCATCTCGTCTGCGGAGAGCGGGGTCGCAATGGAAGCGGTCAGGCGCGCGGGCTCGCTGAAGACCGCCGCCGCCGTTCCCGCGCTCGGGAAAGTGCTCAGCGAGCCGAACCGGCACCTCCGTCTCGCGGCGGTCACCGCGCTCGTCGAGATCGGAACGCCGGGCGCGATGCAGGCGCTCGAAAAAGCGCTCGACGATCTCGACCGCGACGTTCGCGTGGCCGCGATCAAGTCGCTGGCCCAGAAGGCGTACAAACCAGCGCTCGCGAAAGTCACCACGCTGGTGAAATCCGGACAGATTCGCGTGGCGGACCGCACGGAGCGCCTCGCGGCATTCGAACTCTACGGAACCCTTTGCGGGGACAGCGGCGTGGCCTGGCTCGACGAGATGCTCAATCCGAAGGGCGGGCTGTTCTCCAAGAAAGAAGATCCCGAGCTCCGCGCGTGCGCCGCGATCGCCCTCGGACATATCGGCACCGTGCGTTCACAGCACGTGCTGCAGAAGGCGATGGCCGAGAAGGACATCGTCGTGCGCAACGCGGTGAACCGCGCGTTGAAGGTCGGCGCCGCGTGAGCCGGCCCTCGGAGGTCATCCGTCCGCGTGTTGCGCCGCCGCAGCCCGCCGGCGCGGAAAAGGGCGGCGAGGCGTTCACCAGGTCTGCGGGCCGCACGTTCATCATGGCGCTGTACGGGACGCTGCGCAGCATCCGCATGTACCCGCCGGAAAATCCGGTGGTACAGAAAGGCCTCGACGAACTGGTCGCCGTCACCGAGGAACTCCGTGATGCCGACGGCGACCTCGAGTTTCGCGTATCCGGCGAGTTCATCTTCGTGAATGCGACGCGGCTCCGGCTCGATCTCGACAACTACACGACGTTCAGCTACCTGCTCGCGCTGTGCCGCGCCTGCGGAGTCGGCGTCGTGCATGTGAAGACGAAACCGTCGCCCCGCGACTGGACCGTGTTCCTCAACTTCCTGCTTGCGCCGCTGGGCGAGGGCGCCGAGGTCCGGTTCGATGCGCTCCAGAAGCGCCTCGCGGCGACGGGCGTGGCCGCGTTCGAGATATCGGCGCCGGTGGAGTCGGAAGACGACCAGAAAGTGCGGGTGCAGTCCAAGGAGGCCGCCAAGCGGACGTTCGCGCAGTCGGTCTCGGCCACGAAAGAGGTGATGAACTCCGTCCGCCTCGGCCAGAGCCCGAACATCAAGAAGATCAAGCGTGTGGTGCAGGGCATCGTCGACCAGATCCTCGCCGACGAGACCTCGCTGATCGGCCTCACGACCATTCGCGACTACGACGATTACACGTTCACGCATTCGGTGAACGTCTGCATTTTTTCGGTCGCGCTGGGCAGGCGTCTCGGCCTCACCCGGCTCCAGCTCTACGACATCGGCTTCGCGGCGCTGTTCCACGACATCGGCAAGTCGCGTGTGCCGGTCGAGATCCTCAACAAGCC
>JBIOHR010000035.1:0-22712 GCA_044449085.1 Gemmatimonadales bacterium
CCGGGACTCGACCACCACCGGTTCGCGCGTGCGAATCGCGGCGGTGAGCGGCGCGGCGAGGTTCGACGGCACGACGGACCCGACCGTGAGACGCGGAACCACATCGCCGAGCGCGCGAAGCACCGTGAGCGCCTCGGAATCACCGGCGGCGACAAGACCCAGGCTCGCGACCAGCGGCGGCGCGCCGCGTGACAGCAGCGCCTGTGCGACATCCCCCTGGGTGGCCGGCCCGTTCAGCGCGGCGATCACCTGCTGGAGGCGCACCAGGCGGTCGCCCGCGTGGCGCGCCTCCTCGGTCATCGTGAGCTGAAGCTCCGGCGGCGGCGCGACGACCACGCGCGAGAGACGCTGCGTGAGACGCCGCTCCACACTGGGGCGCAGGGGCTGGAGCGCAAACAGCGCCATGACGAGCGCGAAGATCGAGCCGCCGAGAATCACGCGGAGGGCACTGGCCCCGTTCGCATTCATCGCGCGCGTCCGCTCGCCGAGCACGCGGAATTCCATCTCGCGCATTTTCGTCGCGAGCGGTCCGATGCCGTCTCGACCGCGCACGGCGTACCGGATCTTGAGCGCCTTCGCGGCGGAATCCGCGCCGAGCCGCTTGCGAATCGCGATGACGGCGTTGATTTCCTTGAAACGCCGCGAGACCATCAGACCGAGGCTGTCGAGGTTTCGGCGCTGGCCAGGGTTGTCCTCTGTCGCCTGGTTGAGTCCCTGGATTGCGTCCTCCACGTCACTGAAAGCGGCGTTGAGCGGCTCGAGATACTGGTCGTTGCCAGTCGATACGTAGCCGCGCTGGGCGTTTTCCGCGTCGACAGTGCGTCCCACAACAGCATCGAGGCGCGAAATGTTCGTGTTGGTCGCCGCGACGGCCTGCTGGCCGCCGATCATCTGGTGGATGCTCAGGTACGAGACAAAGCCCATCAGCGCGAGCAGTCCGAGTGCCGCGCCCGTTCCGATGGACAGCTTCTGCACCCACGTGAACTGCATCGCCGCTCCTGGTCAGAACATGATCGGCCCGAGGACGAACAGGCGCCGCGCGTCCACGCGGAGTGCGCCGGGTTCCGTGCCCGGAAGAAAGTACTCGGTATAGCGGCGATCGGGAGGCGTGGTGGCGTCGGCGAGCTTTCCCGTGCTGCGGTCGAGCTCTGCGGAGACCAACCCGGGTGGGACGTCCCAGGTGCCGGTGGGATGCGTATATCCCGCCTCAGCGAGCATTTCCGCGAACACCGGCGCAGCGAGCGACCCACCGGCGACGCCGTGCTCGGCGATCGGGCGCGGCGTGTCGAAGCCGAGCCAGACGCCCGCGACGATCTCCGGCGTCGCGCCGACGAACCAGACATCGGTATTGTCGTCCGTCGTGCCCGTCTTGCCAGCGACCGGCACGCTTTCCGGGAGAAAGCGACGCACGGGCGTGGCGGTGCCGCGTTCGACCACGTCGCGCATCATGTCGCGGAGGATGAAAGTCACGCGAGGATCGAGCGCGGGCGGGAGCGACCGCACTTCCTGCGACCAGAGCGTCTTGCCGGCGCGGTCCTCTACGCGGTAGATGAAACGCGGCGTCATGGGCGTGCCGAGGTTGTCGAGCGCCGTGAACGCCGCGACGAACTCGAGCGGCTGCACTTCCGACGCGCCGATGGCGCTGGCCGGATACGGAGAGATCGGCGTCGTGATCCCGAACCGCCGCGCGAGTGCGATGATCGAGTCGGCGCCGTACTTCATCCAGAGCTGCACCGCGACCGGATTCCGCGAGCGCGTCAGCGCCTCGCGCAGCGTCATGTCGCCGAGGAACTTGTCGTCGGCGTTTTTCGGACGGTACGACTGATTGTCGTACTCGACGTCGATTGCCGTGTCGGCGACGATGGCGTTGGGCGGGAGCGAGTCCATGAGGGCGCGGCCATAGACGAACGGCTTGAAGCTCGACCCCGGCTGGCGGAGTCCGCTCACCGCGCGGTCGAACGGCGACTCCTGATAGTTCCGCCCACCGACGAGCGCTTTCACGTCGCCGGAGGACGGATCGATCGCGACGACGGCGCCCTGGAGATAGTCGGTGCTCCCCTTGGGGTGCGAGGCGTAAGTCGGATTCCGGTAGCCCGGGCGGCGTTCGACCTCGGCGGTGCCGTCGGCCAGCGCGCGCACGGCGGCGCGCTGCAAGACGGGATCGAGCGTCGTGTAGATGCGGTATCCGCCCTTCGAGACGGGGATTCCCGCGCGTTCCGCCCGCGTCCGCACGACATCTATGAAATACGAAGACGGTGCTGACACGCCGCCGTCGGGCACGGTGCGGATGGGCTCGGCCCTGGCCGCCGCGGCCTGCGCCGGCGTGATGTATTTCTGATCCGCCATGAGGCCGAGGATCGCGTCGCGGCGATTCTTCGCGCGGCCGGGGTACTTGGCGGGATCGTAAATCGCGGGGCCCTTGGGCATCGCCGCGAGCGTCGCGGCCTCGGCGAGCGTGAGCTGCGCGGCCGGTTTGCCGAAGTAGTGCCGCGCGGCTGATTCAATTCCGTACCATCCGTGTCCGAATGCAATCTGATTGAGGAACGCCTCGAGGATCTGCTGCTTGTTGTAATGGCGCTCCATCTCGCGCGCCGCGCTCTGTTCCTTCAGCTTGCGCTCGATTCCCGAAATGCCGGAGCGCTCACGGCGGTCGATGAGATCGGGGTGCATGTTCCCGACGAGCAGCTGCGTGATTGTGCTTGCGCCGCGCGAGGACCCGAGCAGGTTGTCCTTGATGGCGCCCGCGATGCCGACGACGTCGACGCCGTTGTGCTGGTAGAACCGCTTGTCCTCGACGGCGATGAACGCCTCGCCGACATATTTCGGGAGCGTCGCGATAGGGACACTCGTGCGCCACTCGGGGCCGATCTCGCCGATGAGCGAACCGTCGCGCGCGTAGACCAGGGAAGACTGCGGAGGCGTGATGATCTGCCATGCCTCACCGGTGCCCGTGCGCTGCCTGGGGGCACCCGGAGTCGCTTGCGCCTGCGCGACGTGCCCCGCCGAGACGGCGAGGAATGCGAAAACGAGAGCGGGGATACGATGGCGCATTGGTTCTATTGTACCCGCGAGCGGCGCGACGGGCCATTTTGTCCATGGGTCTTCGTTGTTGGTCCCCCGGTTCATGGTATCTGGTTTGTGGTCACTGGCTGATCGTGGTTGGCCGGAAGTTCGAAATACCCGGCCACACACCAAACGCCATGACCTTACGACGATAAACTATCTTATTTGCCATGCCGCTCCTGCATATCGGAATTGCGCAGTTCCGCCCCCGGAAAGGAGACGTGAAGGGCAACCTGCGCCGCGTGGGCGAAGTACTCGCGCAGGCGGCTGCGCTCGAGCCGCGCCCGCAGGTGGTGCAATTCCCGGAGACGGCGCTCTCCGGATATTTCGTGGAAGGCGGCGTTCGCGAGATGGCGATGACCGCCGCGGAACTCGCCACCGGGCTCGCCGGCGCATACCGCGGCCCCGCGATCGACGCGGTGATCGGCTTCTACGAGAAGCTCGACGGCAACCTGCACAACAGCCTCGCGTACGTGCGATGCGGCGCGGGCGTCGAGGTCCTGCACGTGCACCGCAAGGCGTTCCTGCCGACGTACGGGCTGTTCGACGAGGAGCGGTTCGTCGAGCGCGGCTATGAAGTGCGCGCGTTCGATGCGCCGTGGGGCCGCGCGGCGATGCTCGTGTGTGAGGACGCGTGGCACTCGCTGACCGGGCTCATTGCGGCGCTCGACGGCGCGCACGTGGTGTTCGTTTCGTCCGCCTCACCGGCGCGCGGCGCGTTCGAGCGCGTCGACGGTGCATCGATCCCGGGCAGCGTCGCGCGCTGGGACCGCCTGATCCGCGACATCGCCGAAGAGCACGGCGTCTTCGTGACCCTCGGCAGCCTGGTCGGGAGCGAGGGCGGCCGGATGTTCCAGGGCGGCTCGCTCATCGTGGGTCCGCGCGGTGACACGCGCGCAAAGGCGCCGGCGTTCGAGGAGTCGCTGCTCACCGCGACCATCGATCTCGACGACATCACGAAAGCACGCGCAGACTCCCCGCTGCTGTCGGACATGCGGACGATGCTGCCGAAGCTGCGGTCGGAACTGGAACGGTCATTGGTTGGCGCCGGTTCGCCGACGACCAATGACCAACGACCAGGTACAGTGTACTCCGGCTTGCCGTCAGCCGGCCCCGCCACGACTCAGTCGACACTCGAAGTTGTGTCCGGCGGCGACACGTCCCGCGGCTCGCCCCCTCCGCTCGAAATCGATCCCGTCCTCCTCGAGAAATGGCTCGTCGCCTTCCTCAGGGATGAATTCTCCCGCCGCGGATTCACCAAGGCCGTCGTGGGAATATCCGGCGGCGTCGACTCAGCCGTCGTCGCCACCCTCGCCGCCCGCGCGCTCGGCCCGAAAAACACCATCGGCGTCCGCATGCCGTACCGCACATCGAGCGCCGACTCGCTCACGCACGCCCAACAGCTGATCGACTTCATCGGGATCGAATCACGTACGGTCGACATCAGCGCCGCCGTCGATGGCTATCTCGCCCAAGAGCCCGACGCCGACACCGCCCGCCGCGGCAACGTCATGGCCCGCATGCGCATGATCGCGCTCTTCGACCTCAGCGCCAAACACCGCGCGCTTCCGCTCGGCACCGGCAACAAGAGTGAACGCCTCCTCGGCTACTTCACCTGGCACGCCGACGACTCACCGCCGGTGAACCCAATCGGCGATCTGTTCAAGACGCAGCTCTGGGCCCTCGCGCGGCACCTCGGCGTGCCCAGGCAGATCATCGAAAAGCCCGCTTCCGCGGATCTCGTTTCGGGCCAGACGGACGAGGGTGATTTCGGCATCAGCTATGCGAAAGCCGACGTGATCCTCACCTGGCTGCTCAACGGCTATACGGCGGCCGAGCTCGCCGGCCGCGGATTCGACGCAGCCGAGGTGGAGCTCGTCCGCAAGCGCCTCGACGGCACACACTGGAAGCGGAAGCTGCCGACCGTCGCGATGATCAGCGGCGCGGCCATCGGCGAGTCGTATCTGCGCCCCGTGGACTACTGACTTTTCCGCACCGCACGAATCGGATTGAGTCGAATGCCGGGACCGCGTAAATAGCAGGCATCACCACAACAGGGATTACATGACGATGCCCGCTAATTCAATGAACGCAGACTACGCCCGCATGGAGCGCGCGATTCGCTACCTCGATGCCAATCGCGCCGGCCAGCCGGAGCTCGCCGACGTGGCGAGGCACGTCGGACTGAGCGCGGCTCACTTCCAGCGGCTGTTCACGCGCTGGGCCGGAATCAGCCCCAAGCGTTTTCTCCAGCACCGCACCGCACAGGTCGTGAAGCGACTGTTGCGCGAGAACCACAGCGTACTCGATGCCAGCTACGAAGCCGGCCTCTCCGGATCGTCGCGCCTGCACGACCTGATCGTGAATGCCGAAGCCGTCTCGCCGGGCGAATATCAGCGCGCGGGCGAAGGGCTCGTCGTGAAATTCGGCTTTCACCCGTCGCCGTTCGGCGAATGCCTGATTGCAGTGACCCCGCGGGGCATCTGTCACCTCGCGTTCGTGAACCCCGTCACCCGCGGTGACACGCTCGAGCGCCTGAAGCATGACTGGCCGCGCGCCGAGCTCCGCGCGGATCAATCGGTCACGCGTGAAGCGATGGCGAGAGCGTTCCCGAACGAGGTGAGCGCAAGACAGTCTCCGCTCTCGCTGCATATCAAGGGCACGAATTTTCAGCTGAAGGTGTGGGAGGCGCTGCTGAAGATTCCGGACGGCGCCGTCACGACCTATGGCGACATCGCCGCCGCGCTCGACGCTCCCGGCGCATCGCGCGCCGTCGGATCAGCAGTCGGAAGCAATCCGGTGAGCTGGCTGATCCCCTGCCACCGTGTGATCCGTGCGAGCGGCGAGCTCGGCGGCTACGCCTGGGGGATCGAACGGAAGAAGGTGATGTTGCTGAAGGAACAGATGGCGCCGCGGCCGCGGATGGGGACGCATGCGGCGTGACCGATCGCGATAGTCAACAGCTTTGACAATCCAACCCCAGTGCTGGGTCGTGAGGGGTCAGTGTTCAGTGCTGAGTGGACGTTGTCACTCACACCTGATCACTGAAACCTCAGCACTCACCACTGGTGTTTTGGCTACGCGGCTTCCGCATAAGCCAGGGAAACCGCCCGCCTCGCCCCGCGTTTGAGCGTCCGGTGCACAGCCCGCGCATACCTCATGAAATTCGTCCCCGCCCACGGATACCTCGCGAAAAACTCCGTCGGCAGCATCGCGCCTTTCAGCTGGTTGCACCCCGTGCACGCCGCGACCAGGTTGCCCGCCGCATGGTTCCCGCCCTTGGAAAGCGGGAAGACGTGATCGAGCGTCGCATCCTCTAGCCCAAGGGACGTACCGCAGTAGACACAGCGCCTCCCGCAATCACGGAAAGTCGCGCGCTTGACGTGCCGCTTGTGCTGTTGGGCGAGCACGCGACGGTGATGGCGGGCAAGACCACGGGGTGCACGGGGAAGTGCGACGCGGTAGACGCTCCGATGAGACATGACACCTCGCCATAAAAGACGACACCCCGCATCGGGGCTCGAATCCCGTGCGGGGTGACCATGATGGGGCGGAGGCTCCAGCCGGCGATCGCGGGCCGCGATCGAGGCAATAGGCGCTGGAGGTTGGGTCCTGGCGTTGCTGCCATGAGCCTCCGTAGGGCGCAGCGCGGGGATGCAGGTCGGTGCACCTCGCGACACGCGTTCCACAGTACTGACGATGAATAACTTGCCTCGTAACACGAGCCGCGCAAGGCCCGCTCACGGCGACTAGGTGTGCCGCAGCATGGTGCTCGTGGTCGAGAGCGCAGCCGCGAACAGGAGAAAGCCCATCGCAATCCACACCGACATGAACGCTGCGCCGCCGATGTACAGCGGGACTTCGTCGAACACCTTGTGCGCGCGCGGCATCGCGATCTGTGCGACGGTCGTGCCCGCGAACACGGCCGCGAGGCTCGCCGCGGCGAGCGCGGCCGAGGTTCCCTTCGCGCGATACGGAGAGATGTATGTGACCGTGCCGGACGCCAGCGCGAGCAGGAGCCCTGCGACCATCATCGGAAACACGGAGCACAGCATGGAGAACGATGCATCCCCGCCTTCCGCCGGTGCGCAGTTCTCGACCGAGCCCCTGCCCGTGAGGTAGCTGCAGCCCACGATCGGCGAATGCGCCGTCTTGGGGAACAGCACGCGCGTCACGCTGTGCAGCGAGACATCGAGGCGCGTGCCGTCGTCCGCGGTCCCACTTCCCCACGGGCCGCGCAGCGCGATCGCGAGAAAGAGCACCGCGAGAAAGCAGGAACCCACGAGCATCTTGATCCGCATGGATGACGAACGCTCCGTGAAAGTTCGGCTGCGATCCCTTATAATGGATGTTATGGCGACGACATCCAAGGCGCCCAGCGCCACACACGGCTTATCCCGCGAGCAGCTCGTCGCGGCGTACCGCACCATGCTCCTCTCCCGGCGGATCGACGACAAGGAGATCGGGCTCAAGCGTCAAAACAAGATCTTCTTCCAGATATCGAGCGCCGGGCACGAGGCGGTGACCCTGGCCGCCGGCATGCTCCTCAAGCCGGCCTACGACTGGTTCTATCTCTACTATCGCGACCGCGCGCTCTGCCTGCAGCTCGGCATGACCGCGGCGGAAATGCTTTATTCGGCGGTCGGCGCAGCGGCCGATCCCAACTCCGGCGGCCGGCAGATGCCGTCGCACTGGGGACACAAAAAGCTCAACATCACCTCGGTCTCGTCCCCGACGGGAACGCAGTTCCTGCAAGCCGTCGGCGCCGCCGAAGCCACGCTCCGCGCCAAGCAGAACGGGATCGCCGACGCCGGATTCAAGGGCGACGACGTCGTGCTCGTGACGACGGGCGAAGGGCAGACGAGTGAGGGCGAGTTCTGGGAGTCGCTCAACACCGCGACGAACCTCAAGCTTCCCATCGTCTATCTCGTCGAGGACAACGGCTATGCGATCTCCGTGCCGGTCGAGGTCGGGATTTCCGGTGGTTCGATTTCGGATTTAGTGAAGTCGTTCCCCGGCCTCTATGTGCAGACGGTGGACGGGTGCGACCTCCTTGCATCGTACGACGTGATGAAGAAGGCGATCGACCATGCGCGGGCCCGAAAAGGGCCCGCGTTTGTGCATGCGAAGGTGATCCGCCCGTATTCGCACTCGCTCTCGGACGACGAGGTGATGTACCGTCCCGAGGCGGAGCGCCATGCGGATGCGGCGCGCGATCCGCTCACGGTCTTTCCGGCATGGCTCGTCGAGGAAGGATACGCGACGGCCGACGACATCCAGAAGATCCAGGATGAAGTCGAAGCCGAAGTGCTCGCCGCGACCGACGACGCGCTCTCCCAGCCGCAGCCTGACGCGAGCACCGTGCCCTACGCGGTGTACTCGCCCGACGTGGACCCGACGGGCGAGCAGTTCGACACCGAGGACGACCCGCAGTTCGCGGGCGATCCGACGACGATGGTGGACCTGCTCAACTCGTGCATGAAGGACGAGATGCGGCGCGACCCGAAGATCGTGATGTTCGGCGAGGACGTCGCCGACGTCTCGCGCGAGCAGCACGTCGGCAAGGTCAAGGGAAAGGGCGGCGTCTTCAAGGTGACGTGGGGGCTGCAGAAGGAGTTCGGCGGCTCGCGCGTGTACAACACGCCGCTCGCCGAGGCGAACATCGTCGGCCGCGCGATCGGGCTGGCGACGCGCGGATTCAAGCCGGTGGTCGAGGTGCAGTTCTTCGACTACATCTGGCCGGCGTACATGCAGCTGCGCGACGAACTCGCTACAATGCGCTGGCGGTCGAACAACGCGTTCTCCACTGCCGTTGTGGTGCGCACGACGTACGGCGGGTATATCCGTGGCGCGATCTACCACTCACAGACAGGCGCGTCGCTCTTCACGCACTGCCCGGGACTTCGGGTCGTGTGCCCGGCCACCGCGCTCGACGCGAACGGGCTGCTCCGCACCGCGATCCGCTGCGATGATCCGGTGATTTTCCTCGAGCACAAGCATCTGTACCGGCAGACATACAACAAGTCGGCGTATCCGGGGCCGAATTTCATGATCCCGTTCGGCAAGGCGAAAGTCGTGCGCGAAGGGGCGCAGGTCACGGTGGTGACGTACGGCGCGACGGTTCAGCGCGCGCTGGTCGCGGCGCGGGAAGTGGCCGAACGCGGCATAGACGTGGAAGTCATCGACCTGCGGACGCTCTCGCCATGGGATCGCGAGACGGTGTTCGCGAGCGTGAAGAAAACGGGACGGGTGATCGTCGCGTACGAGGATTCGCTCTCCTGGGGATACGGGTCCGAGATTTCTGCATCCATTGCGGACGAGTGCTTTGCCTGGCTGGATGCGCCGGTCAGGCGCGTGGCGTCGACGGATACATTCGTCGGATATGCGCCGCAGCTTGAGGATGCCATTCTGCCGCAGGTTTCGACATTCGTGGCGGCGTACGAAGAGATCGCCGCGTTCTAGCTGGGAGCGGTGGGGGTTTGAACGCCTCGCGGTGAGCTGATAACTGTGAGATGGCGGTGAGCGAACGGCGACACTCGCCGATTGGTGCGCCGATCGTCACGCATGGTTGTCACGTCGCCGTTTCCTCAGGGCTATCGGCCCACGGTATTCGGCTCACGGCGGGCCGTTCAGTGCCCATCGCTGTCAGCTACGAGCCGCGCTCTCCACCGTCCTCGTCGTCACCATCAGCCGCTCCGCCGCCTCTGCATCCAGCGGCGGCGACAGCAGATATCCCTGCACATACTCGCACCCCATCGACTGCAGCAGCTCCCGCTGCGCGCTGCTCTCCACGCCCTCCGCCACGACATCCATCGCCAGGCTGCGCGACAGGTTCAGGATGGTCCGCACGATCTCCAGACATTCGCTGTTCGAGTCGATCCGCCCCACGAAATAGCGATCGATCTTGATCGTCGAAATCGGCAGCCGGTGCAGGTAGCTCAACGACGCATGCCCGGTGCCGAAATCGTCCATCAGCAGGTGGATCCCGAGCGTCTTCAGCTGGTCGAGCGCCCCGACCGCCGTCGTCGCATCGGCCATGATCATCGATTCGGTGATCTCGAGCTTGAGCTGCCCCGGCTCGACACCGGACTCCGCAATCGTGTTCTTGACGATCTCCACGAGACCCGGATCCGTCAGCTGGCGCGCCGCGACGTTCACGCTCACCCAGATCGGTTCGTCCGGCACGACGTTCGCATTCCAGTGCGACAGCCGCTGCGCTGCCTGACGCAGCACCCATTCACCGATCGGCCGGATCAATCCGGTCTCCTCGGCGATTGGAATGAAATCGACCGGCTGCATCGGGCCGTGCTGCGGATGGTCCCAGCGCAGGAGCGCCTCGAACCCGACGATCCGCCCCGAGACGAGCGCCCAGACCGGCTGGTACATCACGCGAAGCTCGCCGCGGTCCATCGCATGGCGCAGGTCGTTCTCCAGCGCCATCTGCAGCACGGCGCCGGTTCGCATGTCCGCGCGGAATACTTCATGGCGTGCGCGGCCGCGCAGCTTGGCGCGGTACATCGCGAGATCGGCGTCGCGCAGGTAATCCTCCGGGCGCTCCACGCCCTGCTGGCTCATCGCGATTCCGACGCTGACAGACATGAACAGCTCGCGCCCGTCCAGATAAAACGGCTGCGCCAGCGAGTGCTGAATGCGTTCCGCCACGGAAATCGCCTCGGCCTCGTCCTTCACGCCCTCGAGGATCACGACGAACTCGTCACCACCGAGGCGCGCGACCACGTCGCCCGGGCGCACACAGCCGTTGAGCCGCCCCGCCACCAGTCGCAAGAGCGAGTCGCCCGCATGGTGGCCAAGCGAATCGTTCACGACCTTGAACCGGTCGCAGTCGAGGAAAAGCACGCCGAACTGCTGCTCCTTGTTTCGCTTCGCGCGCGCAATCGCGCGGCGCAGCAGGTCCGTCGCGTAGCTGCGGTTGGGGAGCGTGGTCAGCGAGTCGAACTGCGCCTCGCGCCGGAGCCGCTCTTCGAGATCCTTGCGCGCAGTGATGTCGGTCATCGATCCGGCGATGCGCAGTGCGCGCCCTTCGCCGTCGCGCACGACGATCCCGCGGCACAGGACCCAGATGAAGAACCCTTCGCTGTGCCGAAGGCGGTGTTCGCTGTGAAAGTGCTGGCGTGAGCCCGCCGCCTGCGCGGCGATATCCACCTTCAGCTGCGGCAGGTCGCTCAGGTGCACGCGGCTGAACCACTCCTCGGGGCTCGGCGTCAGTGTGTGGTCGACGACGCCGACCATCTCCGCCCAGCGGTCGGAGAGATAGACCTCTCCCTCGACGAGATTCCAGTCCCAGAGCCCGTCGTTCGCGCCGCGTGCGGCAAGGGCGTACCGCTCCTCGCTCTCACGGAGCGCGCGCTCGATCCTGCTTCTCTCCTCGACTTCGCGCTCGAGGCGTTCGTTGGCGTCCTCGAGTTCAACCGTGCGCTCGAGCAGCCGTGCCTGAAGTTCCTCGAGCCGGCGCCGCGCATCCGCTTCCTCCGCCACGCGCGCCCGGAGATGCGCGCGCGAGCGCAGCATCCACCACGCGGCGGCGGCGCCCGCAGCCAGCGCAACCGCGAACGGTATCAGCCGCACGCGGGCCGCTGCGAATCCGCGGTGGCGAGCACCCTACTGGCGCTCGATGGCGTCGCGGACGTCGAGGAGGATTTCGAAGTAGAGCTGCTCGCGGCGGTAGGCGAAGTCGAGTGACGCCATTTGCGCTTCGTCGCCAGTCGCCTTGGACCGCTCGAACGCCTCGCGGTACATCTCATCGAGGTTGGCGAGGATGCGATCGCGGGATCGGGACATGGGGGTCTTCTCCAGAATAGCTGCAGTAAGTCGGGGGGGCTCAAACCGGGCGCGGACCGGTGGGACTGAAGCCGGCGGCGCGGGCGTGGCCGGTGAATCAAGAAGGATCTTCTTCGCCGCGCCGAGCATGAGCCGGCGCGGACTGATTGGCGAAGTCACTGAAATATCAACGCACGCCGCGCTGCGCGAGAAGCCTCGCGACAGATGCGTCGTCTTGCACGAACGGCAGCAGTGAGGCCACCACGTCGGTTTCGCTCTCGCCTTCGACCGCCATGAGTGCCGGCGGGTGCCCGCGGCCGTTGGCCGAGCGCGGGCTCCCGGCGCGGCGATCGATTTCGATGACGGCGCGCAACGGTCCCGGGCCATCCGGCGTCAGGCGCCGGATCCGCACCACGTGCCCTTGGGGCATCGTTCGTTCGTAGAGTATTCCAGACATCGGCGTCCCCGAGTTCGTGGCTGCGGTAGATGAGCGAAATTCACGCCCGAGCCCCTCCCGCGCAAGACGCAGGCCTACACCGAATAGTAAGCCAGCTCACCGCGGCCTACATCCCGAGCCGGTGGAATACCGCCTCCGTGACCACTTTTCCGTCACGAAGGTGTTCAACTACAATGCGTTCCAGAAGTGCCGGCGTGACGTTTGCATACCAAATCCCCTCCGGGTAAACCGCCACGATCGGCCCCGCGCTGCACACGCCCAGACAGGGCGTCTCGGACCGCTTTATGCGGGTAGGACCAAAGAGGAGCCCTTCGCGCTGAAGCAGCATGGCGAGGCGCGAGTACAGGGCGCGGCCGCGGTGGTCCGGCGAGCAGAACCCGCCGGTGCAGACCAGCACGTGGCGGGCGTAAGGCTCCATCTCAGGGGTGGTCGGCACGGGCGAAAGCTAGTGCTTCGTCGAGGTAGAAAGAGAGGGAGAGGGAGTCGAGAAAGAGAGCTGAGTTTGAGTCGGAGGGATGAGTTGGAGCACGCTCAGTGGGAGTTTGCGGGATGAGCGTGAGTACGAGTGGGAGTCGAGTGGGAGTCGAGTGGGAGTCGAGTGGGAGTCGAGTGGGAGTCGAGTGGGAGGCGAGTGGGAGGCGAGTGGGAGGGGAGCTGAGCGGAGAGTGAGCAGGATCGAAGGGACGCCGTAGCCAAATCCCACTCTCACTTTACTCCCACTCCAGCTCACGCTCCCACTCAAACTCAGACCGAGCGTGCTCCGACTCATCCCTCCGACTCAAACTCAGCTCTCTTTCTCAACTCTCTCTCTATCTCGCGTCACCTGAAAGCCGCTACTTTGCACTGACTCACTATCGCATCGCAACATGAAACGAATCCTGAGTATTCTCGCCATCGCGGCAGTAGCATCGACGGCCGGCGCGCAGAACATCGACGCGCCGCTCCCGACCGATGCGCACGTCATTCGCGGCCAGCTTCCGAACGGGCTCCACTACATCATCCGACGCAACAAGAAACCGGAGAAGCGCGCCGAGCTCAGGCTCGTCGTGAACGCCGGGTCGATCCTCGAGACTGACGCGCAGCGCGGTGTCGCCCATTTCGTCGAACATATGATGTTCGACGGCACCAAGCGGTTCCCCAAGCAGGACATCGTGAACTACCTCGAGCGCGTCGGGATGCGCTTCGGCGCAGACCTGAACGCGTATACATCGTTCGACGAAACGGTCTACATGCTCCAGGTCCCGACCGACACGGCGCGGCTCCTCAACACCGCGCTCGACATCGTCCAGGACTGGGCGAGCGGCGCGACGGCCTTCAACCCGGCCGAAATGAAGAAGGAGCGCGCTGTGGTCATCGAGGAATGGCGCACGGGCCGCGATGCATCCACTCGTGTGCAGAATCTCCAGTTCCCGGTGATGCTGCAGGGCTCGAAGTACGCGGAGCGCGTGCCGATCGGCACGAAGGACAACCTCGAGACCTTTCCGGACAGCCTCGCCGTGCAGTTCTACCACGACTGGTACCGGCCTGACCTCATGACGGTGATCGCCGTCGGCGACTTCGATGCCGAACAGATGGAGGCGGCCATCAAGCAGCGCTTCGCCGGCATCCCGATGCCCACGTCGCCGCGCAAGCGCGAGTACGCGACGGTGCCCGACCACGACCAGACGCTGGTCTCGATCGAGACCGACAAGGAGTATCCGCAGTCGTCGGTGGACCTGCTCTGGCTCAAGCCGCGCGATACCGTGCGCACGGTGGGCGACTTCCGCCGCACCCTCGTGTCGCAGTTCTACGACGCGATGCTCAACGCGCGCTTCGCCGAGATCGCGCAGCGCGCCGACGCGCCCTTCGCCTACGCATCCGGCGGGCGCGGCGCGTTCGTGCGGACCAAGGACGCATACCAGCTCTACGCCGGCGTGAAGGAAAGCGGCTTCGTGCGGGCCGCCGAGGCGCTGCTCGCCGAGGCGGAGCGCATCCGGCGCTTCGGCTTCACGCAGGGCGAGCTTGACCGCCAGCGGAGCAATCTCTTGCGCTCGATGGAGCAGCAGTTTGCGGAGCGTGACAAGACGAATTCTTCGCGGTATGTGGACGAATACGTGAGCAGCGCGCTCTGGGACACGCCGATCGTCGGCATCGAGAAGGAGGAACCGCTCGCGATGCAGCTCGCCCCGACGATCAGCGTGGCCGAAGTCAACGCGCTCGCCCTGACCTCATTCGGCAACAAGGACCGCGTCGTGCTCGTCGCCGCGCCGGCCAAGCCCGACGTGCACGTGCCGACCGCCCAGGAGATGCTCGGCATTTACGACATCGCCGCGAACACGAAACTCGTCGCGTACGTGGATTCGACCTCCAGCGACGCGCTCGTCCCCAACCCTCCCCCGCCGGGCAAGATCGTCGGGCAGGATACGCTTCCCGAAACGGGGATCATCGTCTGGAACCTGTCGAACGGGGCGAAGGTCCTGCTCAAGCCGACGGACTTCAAGGCCGACGAGGTGCTCTTCGCCGCGCGGTCGCCGGGCGGTGAATCGCTCGTGGCCGATTCCGATGTCGTCAACGCGGACCTGAGTTCCGTCGTGATGTCACGCAGCGGCGTCGGATCGTTCAATGCGATCGCGCTAGGCAAGAAGCTCGCCGGCAAGAAGGTGAACGTCGCCGCTGGAATCGACGGGACGGGCGAAGGTGTGCGCGGCACGGCGTCCGTGCAGGACATGGAGACGCTCTTCCAGCTCGCGTGGTTGCGGATGGCGGTGCCGCGCGTGGACACCGGCGCATATCTGGCATTCAAGGAACAGATGCGCGCGGTGCTCGCCAACCAGAAGAACGATCCCGAATCGGTCTTCGGCGACACGGTCGAGGCGACGATGGCGCAGCACAACCCGCGCGTCCACCTGCTTTCTTCGGCGCTGCTCGACTCCGTGAACCTCGGCCGCGCCCTCGCGATCTATCGCGACCGCTTTGCCGACGCGAGCGGTTTCACCTTTTTCATCGTCGGCAGTTTCAAACCCGATTCGGTACGGCCGCTGGTGGAGCGATACCTGGCCTCGCTCCCCGCGCTCGACCGGCACGAGAAGGTGAAGGATGGCGGCATCCGTCCGCCGCCCGGCGTGGTGGTGAAGACGGTCCGCAAGGGCGTGGAACCGAAGGCCGAAACCTCGCTGATCTTTTCGGGGACCTGCACGTACGGCCTGGCGACCCGCTACGCGATCGAGTCGTTGTCGGAACTGCTCAACATCCGGCTCCGCGAAGTGTTGCGTGAGGAGAAAGGCGGCACCTACGGCGCGAACGCGGGCGGGTCGTGCAGCAACGTGCCGTACGACCACTACAGCTTCAGTGTGGACTTCGGCTCGTCGCCGGAACGGGTGGACGAACTCGTGACTGCGGTCTTCAAGGTGTTCGACGAGGTCAAGGCGGGCACGGTGAGCGACTCGAATCTCACCAAGATCCGCGAGATCCAGCTGCGCGAGCACGAGACCGAGCTCAAGCAGAACGCGTCGTGGCTCAACGCGATGGCGGACGCGGACGAGGACCACCGCGACCAGCGCGATTTCCTGCGCTACCCGATTTTCGTGAAGACCCTCTCGCGCGAAATGCTCCGCGACGCCGCGAAGCTCTATCTCCGGCCGGAGCAGTACGCACGCTTCACGCTCCTGCCCGAGGTGCCGGCGAAGGCGGAGCCGCCCAAGCCACGCTGAGCGAGACGGCCAGCATGCCCTTACCGGAGGATTTTTTTGCGATCGACATTCGCGTCGGCACGGTGGTGCGCGCGGAGCCGTTTCCAGAGGCGCGGAAGCCGTCGATCAAGCTCGAGATCGACTTCGGCGCCGAGCTTGGGGTGCGGCGGTCGAGCGCGCAGATTACGACGCACTACACACCGGGCGCGCTCACTGGCACGCAGGTCGTCGCCGTCGTGAACATCGGCGAGCGGCGGATCGCAGGATTCACGAGCCAGGTGCTCGTGCTCGGCGCGATGCCGTCGCCGACCGAAGTCGTGCTGCTCCGGCCGGGGCATGCGGTGGAGAACGGAACCAGAATCGGATAAAACGCCAAACGGACGTGGAGTGAAGACGATGTCTCCCGAAAAGATTTCCGACGAGATCGCCAGGAAGGGCTACGCCCACGGCGAGCGTCTCGTGACCACGGCGTGGCTCGCCGAGCACGTGAACGACCCGCACCTGCGGGTCCTCGAGAGCGACGAGGACGTGCTGCTGTACGACATGGGGCACATTCCGAACGCGCAGAAGATCGACTGGCATGCGGATCTCAACGACCACGTGCTGCGCGATTACGTGTCAGCCGAGAAGTTCCAGGAACTGCTGCGCGAGCGCGGAATCGACGCAAACACCCCGGTCGTGCTCTATGGCGACAAGAACAACTGGTGGGCGACGTATGCGCTCTGGGTGTTCGAGCTATTCGGGTTCACCAACGCGCGGATCCTGGACGGCGGGCGGATGAAGTGGGAGGCGGAAGGCCGGCCGATGACGACGGACGTGCCGAAGTTCGCGAAAACGTCGTACACGGCGCCGGCGCGCGATGACGTGAAGATCCGGGCGTTCTTCCAGCAGGTGCAGGCGCATCTCGCCAAGGGCGGAAAGCTCGTCGATGTGCGGTCGCCGCAGGAGTTCAGCGGCGAGCGGACGCATATGCCGGACTATCCGCAGGAAGGGACACTGCGCGGCGGGCACATCCCGACGGCGCGCAGCGTGCCATGGGCGCGCGCGGCGAACGTTGATGGAACCTTCAAGAGCGCCGGCGAACTCCGCGCGATCTACGAAAAGGAGAACGGGCTCGCGCCGGGCGACGATGTGATCGCGTATTGCCGCATTGGCGAGCGGTCGTCGCATACGTGGTTCGTGCTCACCTACCTGCTCGGCTACAAGAAAGTCCGGAACTACGACGGCAGCTGGACCGAGTGGGGGAATGCCGTACGGGCACCGATCGCCGTGGGGCCGAATCCATGAAGAACGACCGGCCGGGAACGCCGGATGAGGTGCGCGCGGATCTCACGGTAGGTGTGCAATGGAAGGGCGCTTGGACCTTCGACGCGGGCAAGCCGGGCGCGCCAACGATTCATATCGACGGCAAGTCGAAGGAAGGGCCGAGCCCGCCGGAGACACTGCTTGCGTCGCTGGCGACGTGCACCGCGGTCGATGTCGTCGAGATGCTGACTAAGCGGCGGACGCCGCCTGCGGCACTGGATGTCACGATCACGGCGGAGCGGAAGAGCGAAGTCCCGCGGCGGGTGACGCGGGCGCATCTGGCGTACAAGATCAGCGGCGCCGGAATCGATCAGGTGCAGACGATGCGGGCGATCGAGCTGGCGGTGACGCGGTATTGCACGGTGCGGGATACAATGGATCCGGAGATGGCGGTGACGTGGTCGTTGCAACTGTTGTAGGGGGCCTCCACAACGGCGTTACCCACCAGAGTTGCACTTGCGCTGCGTGGCGACAATCAGCCGGGGTCCTACGGGAAGTCACGTTTGCGCCACGGTCCGGAAGAATTGCGCCAACGTCTCTCAGTGAGGATTACGGCTTCTACCGTCGCACCTCGCGAATCGCGTGCCGCAACTCGGGCAACAGAATCCGCGTCAGCGCCAACTCCACGGCTGCCTTCGATCCCGGCATCGAGACCACCAGCTTACCACCCACCGATCCCGCAACTGCGCGCGACAGAATCGCCGCGGTCCCGACCTGCTCCTGAAACGACACCATGCGAAAGAGCTCGCCGAATCCCGGCAGCTCTTTCTCGATCACCGACCGTACCGCCTCCACCGTGCGATCCTTGCTGCCGAGGCCGGTGCCGCCGGTGATGAGCACCACATCCACATCAGCGCGCGCAACCAGAGCGCGTACATGGCCGCGTACGCGCGCTTCGTTGTTCGGCAGGAGCGCGTAGTCGGCCATATGGTGCCCAGCGGCTTCGATCAGCCGCTTGATTGCGGCGCCCGATTCGTCGTTGTCCACCGTGCGCGTGTCGGTGACGGTGAGGATCGCGCAGTTGAGCGGCGCGAGTGCGTCGCCTTCCGTGCGGTGCGAGGCGGTGCCGGGAGGAGTCGTCATCGTACCCGGAACTTAGCGGGGCTTCGATGCTGCGGCTAAGTTTCCGCCATGGATCTCGCCGACCTCCGACGCGACTACGCCCGCGAATCGCTCTCCGAGCGCGATGTCGCGCCCGATCCCATCGCGCAGTTCGAAAAGTGGTTTACACAGGCCCAGGGCGCCGGAATGGTCGAGCCGAATGCGATGACGCTCGCGACGAGCACGCGCGACGGCCATCCATCGGCTCGTATCGTGTTGCTCAAGAGCGTCGACGCCAGCGGATTTGTGTTCTACTCCGACTACCGCAGCCGCAAAGGCGCGGAGCTCGAAGCGAACCCACACGTCTCGCTCTGCTTCTGGTGGGGCGAACTCCAGCGGCAGGTCCGCGTCACCGGAACCGTCGCGCGCGCGTCGCGCGAGGAATCGGAGGCGTATTATCGCACGCGACCCCGCGGCAGCCGCATCGGCGCGTGGGCGTCGCATCAGAGCGCGCCGCTCGTGTCGCGGGAGCCGCTCGAGAGCGAAGTGAAGCGGCTCGAGCAGAAATATCCGGACGACGTTCCGCTCCCGCCGCACTGGGGCGGGTATCGTGTGACGCCGGAGACGGTCGAGTTCTGGCAGGGGCGGCCGAGCCGGCTGCATGATCGGATCGTGTACACGCGCGAGGGAACAGTGTGGCGGATTGGACGGCTTTCGCCTTGACTGCTGTGACAAGAACAGCGGTGAGTGTTGAGGTTCCAGTGTTCGGTGATGGGTGACAGCAGTCACTGATGACTGACGACTGGACCCTCATCACCCACCACTGTTCTTGTTGCAGTTTGTCGAACGACAGTGGTGAGTGTTGGGGTTCCAGTGGTCGGTAATGGGTGAAAACGACTCCCTTGCAATCTTTCGCCGCTGACTTTGGCGCGGTTGTCGGTACGTTGTCATTACGATGCAGGATTTCAAGAAACTTCTCGTTTGGCAGCGCGCACATTCGTTCGCCCTGACCATCCATCGCATCACCGGCGCGGTTGGACGGCGGGACAATGCCGGGATTGTCGGCCAGATTCGGCGAGCCTCGCTGTCAATTTCGGCGAATATCGCCGAAGGGTGCGGGCGCGAATCGAATGCTGACCTCGCGAAATTCCTTCAGATCGCGGTGGGATCGGCGTCGGAGGTCGAGAGCCATCTTCAATTCCTCTTCGGCACTCAGCTCGCAGGCCGAGTTCGATCAGGGTCTGGCTGAGGTCACTCAAATCCGACGAATGTTGATTGGATTGCTGAAGAAGGTAAGGGCCCGAGCAGCCGCAAACGTCACTCAGCACTGACCACTGGAACCTCAGGACCCATCACTGCCGTTGATCGAGCCACAACAGGAACAGTGGTGAGTCGTGAGGTTCCAGTGATCAGGACTGAGTGACAGCGTTCACTCATCACTGACCACCGGGACCTCAACACTCATCACTGTCGTTTTGATCGAACAGCAACAACAACAGTGGTGAGTCGTGAGGTTCCAGTGATCAGTCTTGAGTGACTGCTGTCACCACTGATCCTCAGCCTCGGACAGTTCTCCGCGCAGCTTGAGATAACTCTCATACCGCAGGCTCGAAACTGAACCGGCCTCCACGGCGTCGCGCACCGCGCACTTCGGCTCGTGATCATGCGAGCAGTTGTCAAACCGACACTTCCCGAGAAACGGCCGGAACTCTGGAAAACATTGGTCGAGATTTCCCGGCGGCAGCCCCCACATCCCGACTTCACGCAGCCCGGGCGTGTCAACCACGAACCCGCCGAGCGCATCCGGAATCGGAACCAGCAGCGCGCCGACCGTCGTGTGGCGCCCCTTGTTCACCGACTCGCTGATCTCCGCCGTGCGCAGGTCGAGACCCGGAAAGAGCGCGTTCACCAGCGATGACTTTCCCACCCCGGACGGCCCGGTGAGCGCAGTCGTCTTTCCCGCCAGCACGTCGTGCATCTCGCCAAGCCCGATCTTCTGCTTCACGCTCGTGCGATGCACGTGATACCCCGCCCGCTCGTAGTCGCGCGCGATCTCATCCACGCCGGCGGGCCCGCCGACGAGCTCCACCTTATTGAACACGACATGCGCCGGAATGTCATTCCCCTCGGCAATCACCAGAAAGCGGTCGAGCATCCGCACGTGCGGCTCCGGCTTCGCCGCCGCGAACACCACCAGCACCTGGTCGACTTTCGCCGCGACCACCCGCTCGCCGCGCGCCTTTCCCGGCGCGCGCCGCGCGAGCACCGCGCGCCGCGGATGAATCTCGGTGATCGCCCATGCGCTATCGTCGCCATCCCGCGCGACGGTCACCTCGTCGCCCACCGCGAGCTTCATCGCCGCGCTCTCCTGCTTGAGACGGCCGCGCAGCGATGCGTCGAGCGTCGCGCCGCCGATGGTGCGCACCGCCCACACACCGCCCGTGCCGTTGAGCACCGTTCCGCGCGACTCGTTCACTCGCCTCCGTCGTCTTCGCGCATCACATCCCACCAGCGGCGCGTGGAACCGCCATCGCGCGCGGCCACGAGCGCGTCAAGCGCGCGCTGCGCCTCGGTGAGCGGCATCGCGCCAAGCGCGCGTTCGGCTTCGGCGGCGCTCGATCCCCATGCGAGAAAATCCGTCTCGAGATGCCCTTCGGCTTTTTGCGCGCCCACGCGCGACCATTGCACGAAGATGAGATACGCGCCGAATGGGCGGGCGGCGTCGCCGGTGGAATCGCTCAGCACGTCGAGACTGTACGACATGCCGTCCCGCCCCTCGAGCGCCGCGGGACGCGAATGCACCGCCGCGTAGCCGCCGACGGTGGTTTCATCGCCCTTGTCGTACTCGGGAGGAAGGTGCTGGCCCGGCGTCACGCGCTCCCGGTGCCGGAACGCTTGCGGCGGCTCACGAACTCCTTCGCGATGCTCCCCGTGATGAATGCAAGATTCGCGGGGCGCTCGGCCAGGCGGCGCATGAGATACGGATACCACTGCGTGCCGAACGGCACGTAGACGCGCAGCCGATAGCCATCGCGCGCGAGTTGTTCCTGCAGGTCACGGCGCACGCCGTACAGCATCTGAAACTCGAACCGCGAGCGATCGATTCCCTTCTCGGCGGCATAGGCTTTCGCGATGGAGATGATCGCCGGGTCGTGCGTCGCGATTCCGGGATATCGCCCTCGTTCCATCAGCGCATGCATGCACGTGACGTAGTTGCGGTCCACGTCGGCCTTGTTGGGAAACGCCACGGTGGCGGGCTCGAGATACGCGCCCTTGCACAGCCGCACGCGGCATCGGATCGCGATCGCGCGCTCCACGTCGGTCCAGGTCCGCCGCAGCGAACTCTGAAGCACGATGCCGACATTGTCCGGGTATTTCGGGTAAAGGCGCTTCTCGAAGAACTCGATGGTGCGCGTGGTATACGCACTGCCTTCCATATCGAGCCGAACAAAGCTTTCGTGCTGGTGCGCGCGATCGAGGATCGACACCATGATCGCCTCGCACAGGTCGTCGCTGATGTCCTGTCCCATCGCCGTGAGCTTCACGGAGACGTTCGCGTCGAGTTTGTTCTTCGCGATCGCGTCGATCAGCCGCACGTACTCTGCGCCGGCGGCCCGCGCCTCGCCTTCGTTGGTCACACTTTCGCCGAGCAGGTCGAGCGATGCCGTGATCCCGAGCGCGTTGAGGCGCTGCACGGCGGCGACCGCGGAATCGACGGTCTCGCCCGCCACGAACCGCGACGCCATCGCCTTCGCGAGCCTGTTGTGGCGTACAAGCCGAAACAGGCTTGGCTGGCGCGAAAGGTACAGGAGCGAGTTGCGGAGCATCGCCTACGGAACGATGCGCGTCGTGGCCGTGACCGGAGCGTCGATCCGCGCGACCGGGAAGATGCGCGCCGCGGCGTCGGTCGACTTGGTCATCGGCTCCAGCGCAGCGTCGAAGTAATTCCACGCGGTGAGCCCGTCGTCGCACATCGGTTCGAGCAGGATGACGGACAACACGCCGAGCGGTTGCGCGCCGCGAACGATATAGTCGCCCGTTTCGCCGGTGACGTGGTCGCTGGCCGTCCACGTTCCGGTGACGCGGATGTCGCTGTGGCCGTCGCCCGGCGGAAGCGTCCTGACGGAATCCACGGTGAACTGCTCGCCCCGCGCGTCGAGGTGGGAGGTGAGCCGCTCGACGACCACGCCATGGAGCCGGAGTTCAGCGATCAGCGAATCCTGACCCGGCATCGCGCGCAGCAGGTATGCGACCGGCAGCTTTGCGCTGAGCGTCGCGTCGAACCGGTCGCGCACGAGCATGTTCCGGCTGACGAACTTGCCGGTGCGGATCATGCCGCAGCGCACACCGGGCTGCGTGAGCGGCCACGCGCATGGAGGCGGACCGCCGCGGCCGCCGCC
>JBIOHR010000036.1:0-22580 GCA_044449085.1 Gemmatimonadales bacterium
TCATCGGCTCTCATATCCCCCAACCTTCACTCCGGCCCCACTCAAAGCGTCATCTATTCACTCCACCACAAACCAATTCTTTCCCCCTCACCGCGCCTCCTCGTCACGGCGCCTCCTCGTCCCCGCGCCTCCTCCTCACTCCTCACCGCGCCTCCTCGTCACCGCGCCTCCTCCTCACTCCTCACCGCGCCTCCCCCTCACCACTCGAACTCTCCTGTTATAATCGTTATAGATACCCCCGCCCCGGAGCCCGCCAAGTGCGCGTTCGCCTCGCCATCGTCGCCCTGCTAGTCGCTGCCCTTCCCTCGCTCGCACTCGCCCAGCGCGGCCGTGCCGGCGGCGGCGGTCGCGACGACCCCAAGGGCGACAAGTACGCGCCGACGAACGACCTCCCGAAATATCCGGGCGCGGTCGAGCTCCAGAAGTTCAATCCGGTCGTACTGCTCATCGATCAGCGCAAGAAGGTGGCGCTCACGGATTCGCAGGTCGCGATCCTGCGCCCGCTCCAGACCAGGATCTACGAGCGCAACGGCGATCTCGTGGCGCGGTACGACTCGGTTCAGCGCCTCTACAACCCGCTGAACGCCAACGACGCGTCGAGCCTCAAGGGGGATAGCACGCGCACGCGCGCGCTGCAGCAGACCATCGTCATGAACGCCGTGTTCGACACGCTGATGACCAGGCGCGAGACGGACGACCGTGATGCGCTCGCGCTGATCGGCGACGAAAAGCAGAAGAAGAAGGCCGCCGAAATCCTCGACAAGCAGGACGAGAGCTTCGCGAAGCTGATGCCGTCCGGCGCCATACGGCGGGCCGGCAGCGGCCGGCGCAGACCGCTGTAAACAACGGGAGCGGCAGCGCGTCAGGCGTCTTCGGCGGGTGCCGCGCTCAACACGAACCCGATTCCCCGCCGCGACGCGATCGTCACGGTCGCGCCGACGCCCGCGAGTTTCTTGCGCAGCCTGGTGACGTTCACATCGACGACATTCGTTCCGGGATCGAACGACATGTCCATGACCTTCTCGAGCAGTTCGGTCCGCGCGACGACTTCTCCCGTGTGAAGCAGGAAGTGCTCGAGCACCGACAGCTCGCGCGGTGAGAGGTGCAAGGGCGCGCCGCCGACGAGCACCGTGCGCGTCAGGCGGTTCAGCACGACGTTCCCGGCACTGAGCTGCTCCGTGCGCTTCGCGCCGCCGCGCCGGACGAGCGCGCGGATGCGCGCCTTGAACACGTCGAAATCGATGGGCTTGGTGAGGTAGTCGTCCGCGCCGGCGTCGAGCGCCATGACAACGGCGCTCTTTTCCGTGTTGCCGGTCAGCACGATCACCGGCGTATCGAGACTCTTCCTGCGCAGCGCCTGCACCAGCGGGATGCCGTTCCCGTCGGGGAGCACGAGGTCCAGCACGATGGCGTCGTAGTCGTTGACCATGGCCAGCACCCGTCCCGACTCACCCGAGTCGGCAGTGTCCACGGCGAAGCCGCTCTCTTCCAGCAGCGTCCGGACGAGGAGGCAAATAGTTGGGTCGTCGTCGACGACGAGTGCTCGCATGGCGCACCAGGAATCGGGGTGAGAAAGAGGCTTCGGCGCCCCCCGCAGTTCATGACAGAAATGTAATGAATTGTACAGCGTCCTGTAATTCGACACTGACCATCTTCTTGACGCGGTCCTGGACTGGGCGATCGTGACCCACCCTAAAGTCCCCCTCCATTCCGGAGCGGGAAACCGCAGACAAACACGTCTCGGAGAAACCACACCATGAAGAAGTCTGCCTTCCTCACCATCGGCGCCCTCGTCGCATTTGCCGCGGTCAATACCGCCTCCGCCCAGTCCGCCACGCAGACCGTGACGTTCCAGGTCACCGCGATCAACCAGATCGCCGTTTCCGGCACGCCGTCGCTCGTGATCAACACCGCATCCGCCGGCAGCGCGCCAACGTCGGTGACGTCGAGCGGCAACACCTGGTCGGTCACGACCAACCAGAGCACCGCGTCGATCACGGCCAGCATTCCGACCGCGATGCCTGCCGGTGTGACGCTCTCCGCGAACCTCACCGCTCCCGCCGGCGCCACGAGCACTGGCCTGACCGCGCTGGGCACCACGGCCGTGAACGTCGTCACCGGTATCACCAAGCTCAACGCTTCGGGCCTGGCGCTCGCCTACCAGCTCGATGCGACGGCAGCCGCCGGCGTTGTGAGCTCGGCGACGCGCGTCGTGACCTTCACGATCACCGGCGGAGTCTGAAGCCATGTTCGCCCCTGCAACGGCGGCGCGCGCAATCCGGCGCGCCGCCTTGCTCGTCGGCTTGGCCGTGTGGTCAGGGGAAGCCCGGGCGCAGTTCTTCTCGGTGTCCGGCTCCCCGTCCACGATGAAGGTCACTACGGCGATTCCCGGTTTCGGACTGACTCCGGTCACCGACGCCTCGACCAAGTACACGCTGTTCACGTTCCTTGGCGGACACCATGAAATCACGGCGCAGATCAACACGCCGACGCCGGCGGGAGTCACGCTGACCGTGGATCTGGCGGCGCCGAGCGGCGCAACCAGCGCAGGGCCGGTTGTACTCGGGGTCGCGGCCCTCCCCGTCGTAACGAATATCTCGAACGGGTTCTCGAGCAACGCGATCACCTATGAACTGAACGCCACTCCGGCAGCCGGCGTCGTGCCGGCGCAGTCCCGCACCGTGACGTTCACCCTCGTCGCCACACCGTGAGGATCTCCTCAATGCTTCGCATGCATCGCCTCGCCCCCGCACTCGCCGCCGCGCTCGTGTTCGCAGCGCCCGCCGCGTCGCACGCACAGGTCGCCGTGCTCTCGAGCACGGTCGAAGAGAAAACCGCCGCACCGGGAGAGAAGTACACCGGCACGATCGTCGTCGCCAATCAGAGCGCCCAGCCGCAGGTCGCGCGCATCTATCAGACGGACTACCGTTTCGCGTCCGACGGCACCGCACACTACGACGATGCCGGAACCTCGCCGCGCTCCAACGCATCGTGGATCACACCGCAGGCCTCGCGCATCATCGTGCCGCCCAACTCGCAGGTGTCCGTTCCCTACTCGGTCGCGGTGCCGCTCGGCGACTCGCTTCGAGGCACCTACTGGAGTCTCATCATGGTAGAGGGAGCGCCGGCCGAGCCTGGTTCGCCCACCGACGGCGGCAAGCCGGCGGTCGCGATCGGCGCGGTCATGCGCTACGCCGTGCAACTCGCGACGCACATCCGCAACTCGGGCTCGCGCACGGTGCAGTTCGCGTCGGCCGGCGCGGTCAAGGGTGCCAACGGCGCCGCGGCACTCGACCTCGACGTGACCGACACCGGCGAGCGCGGCTTCCGCCCGACGCTCTGGGTGGAAGTGTACGACGCGCAGGGCACGCTCCGCGCGAAGGCAAAGCAATCGCGCGGGCTCCTCTATCCCGGCACCTCTCTGCACCAACACTTCGACCTCGGCACGCTGCCGAGCGGCACGTACAAGGCCGTCGTGTTCGCCGACACCGGAGAGGATTCGGTGTTTGCCACGCAGTACACCGTCAGCTACTGAACGGCCGACCGTGTCGAGTCGCTCCGCGCATCTCACCGCAGCCGCCGTCGCCATGTTCGCGACGGCGGCTGCGGCGCGTGCGCAAGGCGGCGCGGCCGAAGTACACGCGACGTCCGCTGCGAGCGTCCACGCGGACGCGGGCACCGTCGTCACGTCGGTGTTCGCGGTGAGAAACCTCCGCGGCGACACGCTCCGCGCCCTGCCGATGCTCACGGTGCCGCGCGGTTGGTCCGTTGTGATGGGGTCCGCGCCGGTGGTGTTGGCGCCGGGCGCAGCCGACACGTGGCTCGTCGGCGTCGCAGTGCCCGCGAGCGCTCCGGCCGGCGGCTATGTCATCGCCGCCGCGCTGGCCGCGCGCGACACGGCGCGCGCCGACTCGATCGTCGTCTACGTCAACGAGCGGCGCGCCCTCGAGGTGCTCCCCGTCGACCTTCCGGGCTGGGTCATGGCCGGCTCCCGCTACGAGTCGCGGTTCGTCGTGCGCAATCGCGGAAACGTCGAGTCGACGATCGCCCTCACCGGCGCGACGAGCCGCGGCACCCGCGTGCAGACGCTGCCCGCCGCGCTCACGCTCGCGCCCGGCGCGAGCGCACCCGTCACGGTCCGCGTCGCCATCGCGAACATCTTCACCACGACGACCGACGACGTCGCTGAACTTTCCGCGACCGACCAGACCGATCGCTCCGTCCGCGCCTCCGCCTCCACGCGCACGACGGTCGTCTCGAGTGACGAAGGCGGGCGCTTCACGACGATCCCCGCGACGCTGTCGCTCCGGTCGATCGGATCGGCTTCCGGCGTATCGCCGATCGCGCTCTCGGGCGCCGGGCTGCTCGCCGACGGCAAGACTTCCGCCGACTTCCTCCTCCAGGCCCCGACCGGACATCAGTCGCCCTTCGGCTTCGGCGAGCGCGATGAATATCGCGCCAACGTCCAGTCGGACAGGTTTTCGCTCAAGCTTGGCGACAACCTCTACGGCTTCTCCGAACTCACCTCGAGCGGAACGCTCGGCACCGGCGCACAGTTCCAGGGAACCAACGGGACGCTCTCGGGCGGTCTCTACGTGCAGCACCCGCGCTGGATTCCGGGATCGCATGCGGAAGAGGCGGCGTTCGTCGGGACCGCCCCGGACTCGATCCGCCAGCTCTCGACGACCTTTGTCGAGCGGCAGTCCGCCGACGGTGCCGTGAGCGTCGGGAGCATCGGCGGACACCTCCGCCTCATGCCGGGGATGACGCTCCATCTCGAAACGGCGTCGAGCGACAGCGGTCACGCCTCCGGACTTGCGGCGCGTGCGCGCCTCACCGGCACGATCGACAAGGTCAGCTATGATCTCGGCACGCTCGACGGCGACCGGAACTTCGCCGGCCTCGCGCGCGGCACCACGGTGCAGGACGGCGCCATCTCGACGCACCTGACCCGAATGATCACGGTCGGCGCGTCAGGCAGCCTGCGCGTCTCCAACTTCGCCACGCCGCTCGCGGGCGTGCCCGCGCAGCGCCTCTCGACGGCCGCGCTCACCGCCAGCTACGGCGGACTCGCGACGCTCGACTACGGCTGGCTGAGCCGTCACGACGACGGAAGCATCACGCCGCTCGACGGCACTCAGCACGGATTGCGCGCCACGACCACGCTTCCGGTCGGCGCGGCGACGCACTTCTCGGTGAGCTTCGAACACGGCACGGTGAACGCGGCCGACGCGAGCGCGGGGCGCGCTTACAACGTGGTGTCGGTTTCGCTGCAGACGCGTCTCGGGACCTTCGGCACGATCTCGGCCTACGGCGCGCGAGATGACGGCAACACCCTGACTGGCGCGTCGAGCGGTGTCGCCAACACCGGCGTGACGCTCGACCTCCATCTGCCCTTCTCGTTCGAACTCGCGCTCCAGACGTCCGCCCAGCGCGCGACGCTCGGCGTGTTCGACGGCTCTGGCATGTGGTTCAGCCAGAGCGACGCGCGGCTGGACTATCATTTCGCCGGCGGCCAGACGATCTCGCTCCGCCAGGCCACGTGGCAGAACCCACTCATGCAGGGATCGGAGAACGCCCGCGCGACGTACCTCGAGTTCCGCACGCCGCTCCGCCTACCGGTCGGTCCGTCGCACAGCGCAGGACGCGCCGAGGGGATCATCGTGGACGCAAACACGGGCAAGCCGGTCGTCGGCGCGCTCGTGCGGATCGCCGATCAGGCCGCGGTGACGGACAAGAACGGTCGCGTCGAGTTCAAGGGCCTCGTGCCGGCGCGCGACCGCGTGTCGATCGACGCGACGGGCGCGGCCGCGGGGGCGCTGCTGGTCGGCGACCCGTTCGTCGAAATCAGCGCGACCGCCAAGACGCCGGCGAAGTTCTCGCTCGCGATCGCGCGGGGCGGCAGCGTGCGGGCGCTCGTGAGCCGGCTCGACGCGGCGGGCGGGTCGATCGCGTCGCACGCCGACTCGCTCGTCACGGTGGGGATGGAGCCTAACGTGCTCGTGGCGCTCGTCGGCGCACGTGACACGATCTACCAGGCGAGCGACGACCGGGGCCGCGTGGACTTCGGCGCCGTTGCCCCCGGCAAATGGGCGCTCGTGGTGATGCCGGGCGACCTTCCGGACCATCACGTGTTCGAAGCGGGGCGAATCGAGCTGGACGTGCAGGCCGGCGAGCGGAACGATATCGCGCTCCGTCTCGTGCCGCAGCGCCGCACGGTGACGTTCATCGGCCACGAAACCGCGCTGCAGGCGAAACCGCTGCCGGACAAGAAAAACTGAGAGCTGTCGGCACGAGCCGACAGCTCTCAGCATTCCCTTCGCCACGACCGTCTCCGGTCAAATCTTTACGGCACGATGCCCATCACCTTCTTCCCCTCGGTGTCGTATACCTGCAGCGGCCCGAACTTGCGCAGGATCTCCTCGACCTTCTTTCCGTCGCCGACGGCGACGATCTGCATGTGCGCGGGATCGAGGTATTTCCGCGCGGCCGCCTGGACCTGCCCAGCCGTCACGCTCATCACGCGCTGCGGATACTTGTCCCAGTAGTCCGCCGGCAGCTTGTAGATCCATCGTGTCGTGTAGTAGCTGAGGATCTGCTGCGGACTTTCCAGTGAGAGCGCGAAGCTCGCCACGAGGGCGCGCTTGCGGTCCTGAAGCTCCTTGGCGGGCACGATCGTGTCGCGAATCGCGACGAGCTCTCCGAGCAGGTCTTTCAGCGCGGGCTCGGTGACGTCCGAGCGCACGTCAGTGGATGCCGACCACGTGCCGCGGTACCGTCCGGCGCTCAGGCCGCTATACGCCCCGTACGTATATCCCTTCTCTTCGCGAAGGTGCACGAAGAGCCGGCCGGTGGGCCCGCCACCGACGACCTGGTTCATGACCTCGAGCACGTTGTAGTCGGGATTCGTCCGCTCGATCGCCTGCGTGCCGACGATGAAGTTCGTCTGCACCGAGTTCGGCCGGTCCACGAGCCACACCTTGGCCGGCCCAATCGGCGGTGGCTCTTTCGCCGCGAGCAGCGGCGCGCCGGATGTCTTCCACGCGCCCAGTCTCGACTCGACGAGCTGCTTTGCGCGGTCGTACGAGATATCTCCCGCGAACGCGATCGCGGCGTGATCGGGCACGTACCTGGTCCGATGGAACTCGACCATCTGGGCGCGCGTCACCTTGTCGACCTGATCCGGTGTCATGAGCAGGCGTCCCGCCGCGTCGTCGCCGTACATCACTTTCTGGTACAACTCCTGCGCAAGAAATCCGGGAAACGACCGGTTCTGGTTGAGCCCGGTCTTGGTGCGCGCCTTGTACTTGGCGAGCTCTTCGTCGGGGAACGACGGATGCAGCAGGATGTCAGCGGACAGATCGAACAGCTTTTCAATGTCCTCGGTGAGCGCCGATCCCGACATCGTCGCGTCGAGCGACGTCATCCCCGTGCCGACGCCGACGTTCGCTGACATGGTCTCGAGCTGTTCGGAAATCTGGTTCGTATTTCGCGTCGCCGTCCCCTCGCGCATCATCGACGCGGTCATTGAGGCGAGTCCGATCGAGATCGGTGCGTCGAAGTATCCGCCGGCACCCGGGATCAACAACTGGAACGTTACCTGCGGTGCGCGATGATCCTCGAGCACGATCAAATGGATCCCGTTCGCGAGGTCGCCTTCCTTCGCCCTCGGAAGCTTCACCTCGAGCACCTTCTCGTTCACCGGTGCGTTTCCCTTCATGACCACCGCCTTGCTCGACGGAGGTGCCTGCTGCGCGCCCTGCGCCTGTGCCGTCGCGGCACCGAATGCGAGGCTCAGCGCCAGCACGGTCAGTTCGCTGCGTCGCGAAGACATCAGTTGCCTCCGCGGCTTGGCGCCGCCTTGGGTGTGGTGATGATCACCGAGCGGTTCTCGGGCGTGAGGTACTTCTTCGCCACGCGCTGCACGTCCTCCGGCGTGACCGCCGCCAAGCGCGCGACGCGCGAGTTGATGCGGCCCGGATCGTTGTAGAACAGCGCGTCCTGCGACATGGCCGCTGCCCTGCTGAGCGAACTCTGCAGCTGGCCGACAACGCCGCGCTTCGCCGACGCACGCGCTTTCCCCACCTCCCAGTCGGCGGGCGGTGCAGCCTGAAGTTTTTCGATCTCTCCGTAAATCACCTTCTCGAGGTCCGCCGGGGTCTTCCCGGGGCTGAGCGTCGCACTCAGCTGGAACAGGCCCGGGCCGCGGCTCTCACCCTTGAATGCGTTCGCGTTGGTCGCGAGCTGCCCTTGATGCACGACTGCTTCGTACAGCCGCGAACTGCGGCCACTGCCGAGAACGGTCGCGAGCACCTGGAGTGCCGCGTCGTCCGCGTCCGACGAGGGCGGGACGTTGTACGCAATGTCCACCCGCGCGAGGCGCGCCAGCGGATCCTCGAGCGCGAGCCGCCGCTCCGCGGTCCGCGGCTGCTCGGTCATGTCCACCGCGTCCGGATCGGGCTGCCGCGGGATCGACTCGAAGTATTTCCGCACCTTCTCGAGGCACTCCGACGACTTCACGTCGCCGACGATCGCGATGACGGCGTTGTTCGGCGCGTAGTACGTGCGGAAAAACTGCTGCACATCCTCGACCGACGCGGCGTTCAGGTCGGCCATCGAGCCGATCACGGAGTGCTGATACGAAAAGTTATCGTACGCCAGCGAATCGATCGCCTCGAACGTGTGCCCGTACGGATTGTTGTCGATTCCGATGCGCCGCTCCTCTTGCACCGCGTTGCGCTGGTTGTCGAGGTTGTCCTTGTTGATCACCAGCGATCGCATCCGGTCGGCTTCGAGGTAGAGGCCGAGATCCAGCTGGTTGGTCGGCAGCGACTCGTAGTACAGCGTACGGTCCTTGTTGGTCGTGCCGTTCATGTTGCCGCCGTTGGTGAAGATGAGCATGAAGTGCTCACCCGGCCCGACGTTCTGCGAGCCCTTGAACATCATGTGCTCGAACAAGTGGGCGAAACCGGTTCGGCCGCGCCGCTCGTTGCGCGACCCGACGTTGTAGCTCACGGCGATCGAATAGACCGGCGCGTGATGGTCTTCGGCGATGATGACGCGGAGGCCGTTCTTGAGTCGCGTGTCCGAGAACGAGATGTCGGCCGGCGCGGAGCGCACGCTCGCGGCCGCGCGCGGTCGTGCCGCGGCGGCGAGAAAAACCAGCGTCGCCAGCGCGGCCGCCGCGCCGAGCCTGCGAACGGACGGTGATGCCATTGGGTACTCCCGAAGAGGGTACGCCACCGAAAAGCTTGCCCAAGCCCGGTCAAGCATACTTCTTTCAGGCAATGCCACGCCACATCCCTGCCCGCGCAATTGCGCCATTGGTCGTTTTTCTGGCGGTTGCCTGCCATGGTACCGCCCCCATCGCCACCCCTTCTCACGTCCTTGGGGCGGTAAAAGGCGACGCCGAATCGCGCATCGTGGTCGATTCCGTCCACCACGAAGTCATTCTCTATGCCGGACCCTTCCGGGTTCCGGGGATGGCCTCGATGGCAGCCATGCCCGAAATGGAGGACATGCCCGGGATGAAGGGCATGAAAGGCATGACCGGAATGGACGGCGTCCACGCGGACGGATCGGGTGAGCACGAAAACCACGCCGCGCACGCCTTCTCGCCGCTCGTGCGTTTCGTGTGGCCCGTGAACGGCTGGTATCGCGGCTTCAAGGTCGAGCTGGTGGATTCCGCCGGCAACGAGCTGCCGCAGCATCTCATGCATCACCTGGTCGGCGTCGACTTCGCGCACCGCCAGCTGCTCGAACCCGACCTCGTGCGTTTCATCGCGTCGGGCGTGGAGACGCACAACGTCGTGTTGCCGCGCATCATGGGCGTGCCGATGAAGAGCGGCCAGCAGCTCGGGATCTACGCCGGGTGGCACAACCCGGGGCAAAAGGACTACGAGGGCGTCTACATCCGCCTCGCGATGCCGTATCTGCCGTCGAACACGCTCGTGAAACCGATCGAGGTCTTCCCCGTGCAGATGGACGTCGACAACACGCCCGGCCAGCCGAACGTGTATGACCTGCCTCCGGGAAAAAGCTCGCGCACCTTCGACTTCACGATGCCGATCGCCGGCCGTTTCCTCGGAATCGGCGGACACATGCACGACTACGGTGTGGATCTCAAGCTCGAGGACGCCGGGACGGGCAAGGTGCTCTCAAGCGTGGCCACGGAGCGCGACAGCCTTGGCCATGTCCTCTCCGTTGGACGCAAGTACTATCCGGTGCTCGGCCTCCACATGGACGCGGGGCACAGCTACCGCGTGGTGGGCACGTACTACACGCCCGGGAAGGACTCCATCGTGAACGGCGCGATGGCAATCATGGCCGGCGTGTTCGCACCGAGCGATGCGAGGCAGTGGCCGGCGGCCGACTACAACGATCCGCTCACGCACGCCGACATCGAGTCGCTCCCCGGCGGATCGAAGGTGACCGCCCCGGTGATCGGGCAGATGGCCAAGCACCAGTAGCGCCCGGGCGGCGGGCAACCCGTAGGACTACGTACGGAGAAGTCGCAATAGCATAGTTGCCGATGATTCGGCTCTTTGCGATGACCCCTTAACAGTAGTCCGCACCGCGATGGCGGATACCGCGCGCCCCCACCTGCTCCTCGTGAATCTTGGAACCCCGGACGCACCCACGCCCGGGGCGGTACGCGCGTTTCTGAGTGAGTTCCTGAGCGATCCGGCCGTCGTGGATCTTCCGCGATGGCTCTGGCGCCCCATCCTCAAACTGTTCGTGCTTCGGTCGCGCCCGCGCCGCGTCGCCGCGATGTACCGGAGCGTCTGGAGCGACCGCGGTTCACCGCTGCGCGTCGCGACCGAGCGCATGGCGTACGCCGCGGGGGCCGCCGCGGCCGGTGGCTGCACCGTCAGCTGCGCCTACCGGTATGGCGAGCCGTCGCTCGACAGCGAGATGCGCCGTCTCGCGCGCGAGCAGGACGGCCCGGTCGTCGTCGTGCCGCTTTTTCCGCACCGCACCGACGCCACCACGGGCACCGCTTTCAAGCGCGCGCGTGAAGCGGCTTCGCGCGCAGGCATCGCTCACCGGTACAACGAGGCGCTCGTCGCGCCGACTGACGCGGGATACGTGGCCGCGCTCACCGACCGGTGCCGCGCCGCGTTTGGTGATGGCGGGTCGCGTCCCGACCATCTCGTCATCTCGTTTCACGGCATTCCCGTGCGCTACGATCGCCGCGAGCGCGGACAATACACGCGCGACTGCGAGGAGACGGCCCGCGCGCTCCTCGACGCGCTGCAGTGGCCCGCCGAGCAGGCGACGCTCGCGTACCAATCGAAGTTCGGGCCCGAGCCGTGGCTCACGCCGGCGACGGCCCCGGTCATCGAGGCGCTCGGGCGCCGGGGAGTGCGCCGCGTTGCCGTCGTCACACCGGGGTTCCTCACTCACGGGCTTGAGACGCTGGAAGAAATCGCGATCCGCGCCCGCGAGAGTTTCGTCGAGGCGGGCGGCGGAGAGCTGCGCCTGGTCGATACCGTGGAGGACCATCCGGCGATGATCGGCTCGCTCGTCCGTCTGGCCACCGCCCGCAGCGGAAGCGCATGCATCGCATAGGCGTCGTCGGCACCTCGTGGCGCCAGCGGCGCGGCGCGCTCCTGGCGGAACTCACGATTCCGCGCGAGTCGCGGATCGAGCGCCTCACCCAGCTCCGCGACCAGGCTGGCGTCGAGGAACTCGTGTACATCGCGACGTGCGGACGCGTCGAGATCGCGTTTGCGACCGGCGACAACTTTTCGTTCGACGCGTGCCGGCGGCGTCTCTTTGCGGCCCTGACCGGCCGCGATCCGCACGCCGGCGAGGCCGAGCACGTCTTGCGCGCGTGGCATGGCGAGGGAGCGGCGGAACACCTGTTCGTCGTCGCGTCAGGCCTCGATTCGGCGCGCGTGGGGGAAAGCGAAATCGCCGGGCAGGTCCGTGATTCGCTCTCCGATGCTCAGTCCGCAGGCACCGCGGGTCCGCGTCTCGAGCGCGTGTTCACGGAGGCGCTGCGCGTCGCACGCCGCGTGAAACCCATGACCGAGGGTCGGATCGGCACCGTTTCGCTCGCGGAGATCGCGGAGCGCCATGCCGCCGACCGCGCCCTGCGAACGCGCGGCGCCGTCGCGGTCGTCGGCATCTCGCCGATGACCGAGCAGTGCGCGCGTTCGCTCTCGGCGCGCGGCGTGCCGGTGATCGTGGTGAATCGCACGCTGCGCCGGGCTGAGATGCTCGCGGCCGAGGTGGGTGGTGCCGCGCGCCAGCTCGACGCATTTCGCGCGGCGCCCGACGCGGTGGAAGTCGTCGTGCTCGCGACGGGCGCGCCCGAACCCGTGCTCGGCCGCGCCGATCTCGAGCGGCTCGCCGCGCGGACGGCGTCGGGCGAGCCGCCGCTCGTGATCGATCTCGGCGTCCCGCCGAACGTCGCGCCGGAGGCCGCCGAGGCGGCCGACGTTCGCCGGATCGGCATCGACCGGATCAGCGAGGAGGCGGCGGACGACCGCGACCGGCTGTTGCTCGACTTCGCCGATGCGCGCACCGTGATCGACGACGCACTCGTCGAGTTTCGCAAGCAGACTGCCGAGCGGCTCGTCGGCCCTGTGATCGCTCAGCTTCGCCTGGGCTATCGGCGCACGGCGCTCGAGGGCGTCGACCGGCTGCTGGCCAAGTCGCTGCCAAACCTCGGCGACGCCGACCGCGAGACGCTCCGGCGCTGGGCCGAGACGCTCGCGAGCCGCCTCGCCCACGTGCCGTCGATCGGGCTGCGCGACCTCGCGTTCACCATCGGGCCGTCGGCGGTCGAAGCGTTCTTTGAAAGCAGCGATCCTGCCATTCGCGCGTCGCTCGCGGCAACCGATCACGCCGCAGGGTTCGAAGTGCTCGAGACCGGAGGAATTGACGCATGAAGCTCCGCATCGGCACGCGCGGATCCGCACTCGCGCTCGCGCAGAGCAGCGATGTCGCCGCCCGGCTTCGCGCGCACGGACACGACACGGAGCTCGTCATCGTCTCGACGACGGGAGACGGCGTCACAGACCGCGCGTTCGCCGATGTCGGCGCGTTCGGCGTCTTCGTGCGGGAGCTGGAGGTCGCATTGCTCGACGGCACGATCGACGCCGCCGTGCACTCATACAAGGACGTGCCGTCGCGGATGCCGCTCGGCCTCGCGATTGCGGCGGTGCCGGAGCGGATTGACGCGGCCGACGTGCTCCTCGTGAGGCGCGAGGCGCTGCGGTCCGACCGCGGCGCGCTGCCGGTCGGCACCGGCGCGAGCGTCGGCACGTCCGCCACGCGGCGCCGCGCGCTCCTGCAGGACGCGCGTCCCGATCTCGTGCCGGGTCTGCTGCGCGGCAACGTGCCGACGCGCGTGCGCCTGCTGACGGACGGAAAGTTCGACGCGATCGTCCTCGCGGCGGCGGGACTCGCGCGGCTCGCGCGCGCGGACGCCGAGCACCGTTTTACGCTCGCCGACGACATCGTCGCGGTACGGCTCGATCCCGCCACCTTCGTTCCGGCGCCGTCGCAGGGCGCGATTGCCGTGCAGGTCCGGGAGAACGACCAGGCCGCGCGCGCCGCCGTCGGAGCGCTGGACGACGCATCGTGCCGCCGCGCGGTTCAAGCCGAGCGCGCGGCGCTTCACCTCGCGGACGGAGGCTGCACGCTTCCATTCGGCGCGTGGTGCAGCGTCGCGCCGAACGGCGTGCTCACGCTCACCACCGCGCTCGGGCTCGATGACGGTTCCATCGCGCGGAGCGCGGCGACCGGCACCGATCCGCACGCGGTCGCCGCCGCCGCGTGGGACGGCCTGTCGCGCGAGGTGCGCGCGTGACCGAGCCGCTCACGGGCCGCCGCGTGCTCGTCACGCGCGCCCTCGAGGACGCCGCGGCGTGGGCGGACCGGCTCTCCGCGCTCGGCGCCGACCCTGTCATCCTCCCCTGCATCCGCACGGAAGTCGTGGACGACGCGGCGACGCGGACGCGGCTCGCCGCCGGGCTGGGCGATGCCGGATGGCTGTGCATCATGTCGCCTCGCGGTGCCGAGGCCGTCGCGCGGCTTGCGGGGCAACTCCCTGCCGCGCTGCGCGTTGCCGTGGTCGGCAAGGCCACCGCGCACGCTGTGGTCGGCGCGTTCGGGCGGAAGCCGTATGTGGCGCATGGCGGCACGTCGCGCGCGCTCGGTGAGGAACTCCTCCGCGAAATGCAGATGGACGGTGGCGCGCGTCCGCGCGTCGTGCTCGCGTCGTCGGTGGCCGGACGGCGCGACGCCGAAGACGCGCTCGCGCGCGGCGGTGTCACTGCGACACGCGTAGACGTGTACCGCACGATTCCCGCCGCACGCGCCAGTGCGCCGAGGGATCTTGCCGGCGAAGGCATCGGCGACGTGCTGCTCGCAAGCCCGTCGGCCGTCGAAGGACTGCTCAACCAGGCCGCATTCCCCTGCGCCGCGCGGCTCTTCACCATCGGCCCGACGACGAGCGCCGCCGTCGTGGCCGCGGGACTCGCGGTCAGCGGCGAAGCGCGGCATCCCGATCTCGACTCGCTCGTAGAGGCAATGCAATGAGTGATTGGAACGCGGCAACTAAGGCTGAACCGGCGGCACCCGGCCGCGTGCGTCCGCGGCGGCTGCGTGCGAACGCCGCGCTGCGCGGACTCGTTGCCGAAACCACGGTGCTCGCGCGACAGCTCGTCATGCCGCACTTCGTGCTTCCCGTCGCGAAGGCGGTCGAGGCGATTCCTTCGATGCCGCAGATATTCCGCACAGGCGTCGACGACCTGCTGCGTACGGTGGAATCGGATCTCGAACTCGGGATCCGCTCGGTCCTCCTGTTCGGCACGCCACCAGCGGGCGCGAAGGATGCCACAGGTACGGGCGCGCACGATCCCAGCGGCGCGGTGCCGAGCGCGGTGCGCGCGCTGCGCGCCGCGTTCGGCGACGACCTGGTGGTCATGACCGACGTCTGCCTGTGTGCCTATACCGATCACGGACATTGCGGCGTCCTCACCGACGGAGCGATCGACAACGACAAGTCGCTCGCGCCGCTCGCGGCCATGGCACTGGCCCACGCCGAGGCCGGCGCCGATCTCGTCGGCCCCTCGGACATGATGGACGGCCGCGTGGCCGCGCTGCGCGACGCGCTTGACGCGGACGGGCACACGGACACGGGAGTTCTCTCGTACGCCGTGAAGTACGCCTCGGCGTACTATGGCCCATTTCGCGATGCGGCGGATTCCTCGCCGCAGCACGGCGACCGCCGCAGCTATCAAATGGACTCGCGCAATTCAGCGGAGGCCGAGCGCGAGGCGAAGCTCGATGAGGCCGAAGGCGCGGACATCCTGATGGTGAAGCCCGCGCTCGCATACCTCGACGTCATCCGCCGCGTACGGGGCATCACGAAGCTCCCGCTCGCCGCGTACAACGTGTCCGGCGAGTACTCACAGGTGAAGGCGGCTGCGGAACGCGGCTGGCTCGACGAGGCCGCCATCGTGCGCGAGAACCTGCACGCCATCGTACGTGCTGGGGCGGACATCGTCATCACGTACCACGCCCGCGCGGCGCTCGCCGGAGGCTGGCTGTGAGCGCGGGACCGAAGTCCGCGGCGCTCATGGCGCGCGCGGAGCGCGTGATGCCGGGCGGCGTCAGCTCCCCGGTGCGCGCGTTTCGCGCGGTCGGCGGCACGCCGCTCGTCCTCCGCTCCGGCACCGGTGCGGAGTTCGAGGACATGGACGGCAGGCGCTACGTGGACTTCGTCTGCTCGTGGGGTCCGCTCATCCTTGGGCACGCACATCCGGAGGTCCTGCACGCGATCGTTGAAACGGCGGCGCGCGGCACGAGCTTCGGCGCGCCGTGCGAACAGGAGATCGAGCTCGCGGAGTATCTCACGTCGAGCTATCCCGGACTCGAGCAGGTGCGATTCGTGTCGTCAGGCACCGAGGCGACCATGAGCGCGATCCGCGTCGCGCGCGGCGCCACGAAGCGGGACCGCATCGTGAAGTTCTCCGGCTGCTATCACGGGCACGCGGATCACCTCCTGGTCGCTGCCGGGTCGGGGCTGGTGACGTTCGGCCGGCCATCCTCGGAAGGAGTGCCCGCGGCGTTCGTCGGCGAGACGATCGTGCTGCCGCTCGACGACGAACAGCGCCTCACCGAACTGCTGCGCCGCGACGGCGACAGGATCGCCGCCGTGATCATCGAGCCCGTTCCTGCGAACAACGGGCTGCTGCTCCAGCGGCCGGAGTTCCTCGCGACGCTTCGGCGCGAGACCGAGCGCGCGGGCACCGTGCTCATCTTCGACGAAGTGATCAGCGGATTCCGCCTCGCGCGAGGCGGCGTGGCGGAACGAACGGGCATCACACCGGATCTCGCGACGTTCGGCAAGGTGATCGGCGGAGGCATGCCGGTGGGCGCGTTCGGCGGACGCCGCGATCTCATGAGACACCTCGCCCCGCTGGGCGGCGTGTATCAGGCCGGGACGCTCTCGGGAAACGCCGTGGCGATGGCCGCGGGGCTTGCCACGCTGCGAACGCTCGAGCGGGAGGACGGCTGGCGGCGCCTCGAAGGCATTGGACGGAAACTCGAGGAACTGATCGCGCCGGTGCTCGAGCGGGCGCCGTACGAAGCAACGTTCGTGCGCGAGGGATCGCTGTTCTGGATGTCGCTGCAGGACGGCCCTGCTCCCCGATCGGCCGAAGCCATCGACTCGACCGCCGGCGCCCGCTACAAGCCGCTCTTTCACGCCCTGCTCGATTCCGGCGTCGCCCTCGCGCCGTCGGCGTTCGAGGCGGGCTTTCTCTCGCTCGCGCATACGACCGCCCATCTCGAGCGGCTGCGGGACGGCCTCGCCGCTGCATTCGACGCAGCGGTCGTACCAAGCGGCGCCGCGTGACGGCGAGGGATTCACGGCGGGCGGTTCGCGCGACGCAGATCGGATTCATCGTTCTGCTCCTCGCATGCAGCGCGCAGCTCGCCTACTGGATGGCCGACGAGTCGCACTACACCGCGGCCGTGCGCGACCAGCTGCGCGCGGCCATGGAGCAGCAGCCCGGCGTATCGCCGGCCGCGCTGGCGCAACTCGACGCCGACCGGTTCCACCGGATGAACCGCTACGCGTGGGAGGGCGGCTTCTTTCTCGTCGTGCTCGTCGGGGCGATGGGCGTCGTGTACGCGGCGCTGCGCGAAGAAGATGCATTGCGGCGCCAGCAGGAGGACTTTCTCGCCTCCGCGTCGCACGAGCTCAAGAGTCCGCTGGCGAGCCTGCGGCTGTCCGCCGAGACCATTGCGATGCGCGACCCGCCGCCGCCGCGCCGCGCCGAACTCGTCCAGCGCCTCCTGTCGGATCTCACGCGCCTCGATCAAACCATCGCGAACATGCTCGATGCCTCGCGCCTCTCGCGTGGGCCGGTGCGCGTGACGCGCGAGCGCGTGGAGCTCGCGCCGCTCGTCGCGGGCGTCGCGCACGACCTCGGTCCGCTCGCCGACGATTGCGGCGTGACGGTACATGTGGACGTCGAAGGAGGGCTCGCCGTGCACGCCGATCGCGACGGCGTGCGTACCATCGCGCACAATCTCATTCACAACGGCATCAAGGCTTCGCGCGCGAGTGCGGGGAGCGTGACCGTGCGCGGGACGCACGACGCCGGCGGCGTGTGCGTCCGGGTCGAGGACACCGGCATCGGCTTCGCGCCGCATGAGTCGCGGCGCCTGTTCCAGAAATTCCATCGCATCGAGGCCAGCGGGCACGAGCGCCTGCCGGGCACCGGACTCGGCCTCTACCTCGTGCGCCGGTGCGCGGAGCTCGACGGCGCCGCGGTATCTGCCTCGAGCGAAGGTCCCGGCCGCGGCGCGTGTTTCACCGTGCGCTGGCCGGCGCCGGCGGCGGCGTCATGAATTCGCGCCTGCTCGTGGTGGACGACGAACTCAATCTCGCCCGCGGGATTCGCGAGAACCTCGAGGCCGAGGGATACGCGGTGGAGGTCGCCGCGGACGGGCTGAACGCGCTCGCCAAGATCCGCGCCGAGGAGTTCGGGCTCGTCATCCTGGACGTGATGCTCCCGGGCGCCGACGGCTTTGCGGTGTGCGAGACCATTCGCGCCGAGGGACGCGACACGCCCGTGCTGTTCGTCTCCGCGCGCAGCGGCGGCGAAGACCGCATTCGCGGCCTCGAGGCCGGCGGCGATGATTACATCACGAAACCGTTCCAGCTGCGCGAGCTGCTGCTGCGGGTCGGCGCCATCCTGCGCCGCCGGGCGCGCTACGACGCAGTGACGGCGCGCGAACCGGTGCTGCGCTTCGGTGGAAACGAATTCGACTTCCGCACCTTTCGCGGCCGGTCGGCGGACGGCACCGAGCAGTTGCTGCCGCAGAAGGAGGCGCTGATCCTCAAGCTGCTCGCGGAGGGCGAGGGGGAGATAGTCTGGCGCGACGACATCCTCGAGAAAGTCTGGGGCGACGAAGTGCTCCCGTCGTCGCGCACGGTCGACGGGCTCGTCATGCGCCTGCGGAAACGATTCGAGCCGGATCCAGACCGGCCGACATTCATTCACACTGTACGGGGCGTGGGCTATCGGTTCACCGCCACCGCGGAGCCAGCATCCTGACTACGCCCATCGTCGCGACCGGCCGCGATCTGTTCCTCGACGCGCTCGCCTGCCGTCCCACGCCGCGCCGCCCGCTGTGGGTGATGCGTCAGGCGGGCCGCTACCTGCCGGAGTACCGTGCGCTGCGCGAAAAGCACACGTTCGAGCAGCTTTCCGGAAACGCCGAGCTCGCGGCGCAGGTGACGCTGCAGCCACTGGCGCGCTTTCCGCTCGATGCGGCAATTATTTTCGCGGATCTCATGAGCCCGGTGGAAGCGCTTGGCCTCGAGGTGAAGTTCGCGCCCGGGCCGGTCCTCGCGCATCCCGTGCGCACCGCGGCGGCAGTGGCCGCGCTGCGGCGCCCCGCGCGCGGCGAGATTGCGCCGGCCGTGATGCAGGCACTGAGGCTCGTGAAGACTGACCTCGCGGGACGGCAGGCATTGCTCGGCTTTGCCGGCTCGCCATGGTCGATCGCCGCGTACCTCGTGCAGGGACGCAGCAGTCCAGGCTTCCCCGCCCTGCGCGCGCTCGCGGTGGCGGAGCCGGCCATCCTGGACGCGCTGCTGACGCGGCTGACCGACCTGATCATCGACTACGTGCACGCCCAGTTCGATGCAGGTGCGGACGCCGTACAGCTGTTCGACACCTGGGCCGGCATTCTCTCGCACGAGGCATGGAACCGTCTCGTGCGCCCGCACATCGCGCGCTTTCTCGACGAAACGCGCGCGGCGGGACGCCCGCGAATTCTCTTCGTGCAGGACGCGTCCCATCTCGTGCGCGGTTACGCCGGCCTCGCGGGCGAGGCGCTCGCCGTGGACTGGCGCGAGGACCTTCCGGCGTTGCGCCGGGCCGTCGGACCGCTGAAAGCGCTCCAGGGAAATCTCGACCCCGCGGTGCTCGTCGCCGGCCCGGAGGCGACGGCCGCGGCGGCGCGCGCGCTGCTGGCGTCCGTGCCGGCGCGCGGCCACATCGTGAACCTCGGCCACGGCATCACGCCGGACGCGCCCATCGAAAGCGTACACGCGCTCGTGGACGCGGTGCATGCGGAGCGCGCATCATGACTCCCAAGGCGCCAACACGCGACGCGCGCCCAACGGATCGCGCGGTCACCACGGACCTGCTCGCGCGCTACGACCGTCCCGGCCCGCGATACACGAGCTACCCAACGGCCGTCGAGTTCCACGAGGGCGTCACCGGCGATGACTATCTCGACGCGCTCGCCGCTGCGAACGCGCTCGGCGACGCACCGCTCTCGCTCTACATGCACCTGCCGTTCTGCGAGGAGCGCTGTCTCTTCTGCGGCTGCCACACGATCATCACGCGACGCAAGGAGGTCGCGGTGCCGTATCTCGGCCTGCTCGGCCGCGAAATTGAACTGCTCGCTGCGCGCCTGCCCGACCGCCGCACCTTTGCCCAGCTCCACCTCGGCGGTGGAACGCCGACATACTACACGCCGGCCCAGCTCGACGGGCTGATCGGCGGACTGCTCAAACAGTTCACGCCGCTCGCAGGCGCCGAGCTTGCGTTCGAGGCGGACCCGCGCGTGACGACGAGCGACCACCTCGACACGCTCGCCGCGCTGGGATTCAATCGCGTCTCGTTTGGCGTCCAGGACCTCAACGCCGAGGTGCAGGAGGCGATCAACCGCGTGCAGACGCGCGAGCAGACCGCGCGCCTCGTCGATCACGCGCGTGAGAAGGGGTATCGCGGGATCAACGTCGACCTGATCTACGGGCTTCCGCTGCAGACTCCGGAGACATTCGAGAAAACCGTCGACTCCGTCATCGCGCTCGGACCCGACCGCGCGGCGGTGTATTCGTTTGCGTTCGTGCCCTGGGTGCGGGGTGCACAGAAGAAGATCGAGGAGAAACAGCTGCCATCGCCGGACGTGAAGCTGCAGCTGTTCGCGATCGCGCGGGAACGGTTCCTCGCCGCCGGCTACGAGCCGATCGGCATGGACCACTTCGCGCGCCCGGACGACGACCTCGCGATCGCGCGCCGCGAGGGTACGCTCCGCCGAAATTTTCAGGGATACGCGGTGATCCCGGGCGACGACGTCGTCGGACTCGGCATCTCCGCCATCGGCGACGTGCGCGGAAGCTACGTGCAGAACGAGAAGAAGCTCTCGACGTACGAAGACTTGGTTTCCGCGGGGCGTCTGCCGGTGTACCGCGGCGTCCGCCGCTCCGCCGACGACGACATACGGCGCACGGTGATCCACGAGCTGATGTGCAACTTTCGCGTGGACGTGCGCGCGATTGAGCGCCGCTACGACATCGAGTTCGCGGCGTATTTCGCCGACGACCTCGCGCTTCTCGCGCCGCACGAGCGCGACGGGATGGTCCGCGTGACGCATGCCGGCATCGAGGCAACGCCTGTCGGCGAACTGTTCATCCGCAACCTCGCGATGTGCTTTGACCGATATCAGCGGGAGAAGCATACGACGGAGTCCAAGCCGGTCTTCAGCCGCACGGTGTAGGCATGGCGCGCCTCGTCGTGGTCGGGGCGGGCATCTCCGGACTCGCGGCGGCGTGGTCGGCGCACGAGACGGCAGCGCGCGCCGGCGTGACGCTCGACGTGCTCGTACTCGAACGAAACGGTGAGGTCGGTGGGAAAGCGCGCACGATCGTGCGCGATGGGTGGATGGTCGAGGGCGGGCCGTCGGGGTTTCTCGGCGGGCGCCCCGAGCTCGACGCGCTGCTCCGCGCGAGCGGCCTCGCCGATCAGGTGCTGCCGGCGAACGCCGCCGCGAAACGGCGCTTCCTGTTTCGTGCAGGACGCATGCGTGAGCTCAGGGCGTCTCCGGCCGCGTTCGCGGCGTCCGGAATCCTGAGCGCCGGCGGACTCCTGCGACTCGCCGCGGAGCCGTTCATCCCGCCCTCGCGGGACGATGACGACGAGTCCGTCTGGGCGTTCGCCGCGCGCCGGCTCGGCGTGGAAGCCGCCGACCGGCTCATCTCACCGATGACGCTCGGCGTATTCGCCGGCGATGCGCGCCGGTTGTCGCTCGCGTCTGCTTTTCCGAAGAGGGCGGCGCTCGAACGCGACCACGGCTCGCTGCTCCGCGGAATGGTCGTCCGGAGGCGCGACGCGCGCGTGGCGCGCCGCGACGCAACCGAGACAGCCCTCACCACGGCCGGCCACCTCGCCTCGCTGCGCGACGGAATGCAAAGCCTGCCGCGTCGTCTTGCCCGGTGCGGCACGCTCACCGTGCGCTGCCGAGCGCGCGTGCGCGCCATCGCACGCACGCCGCGCGGCTGGAGCGTGGCCGTCGACGGTGATGGCACGCCCGTGGATGCCGATGCTCTGATCATCGCCGCGGAACCCTTCGCGGCGGCGCCGCTGCTGCGCCCGCTCTCGGCCGAAGCCGCCGACGCCCTCGACGCGATTCCCTGCCCGCCCGTCACGGTCGTCGCACTCGGGTTCGACGCCGCGGCGAGCAGACGCATTCCCGACGGCTTCGGCGTGCTCGTGTCGCGCGGCGAAGGACTCCGCATGCTTGGCAATCTCTGGGAAACGTCGACGTACCCGGGGCGCGGACCCGCCGGCGGGGTGCTCGTGCGCGCACTGTTCGGCGGTGGCGTCGATCCGGCCATCGGCGAACTCGACGATGCCACTATGCTCAAGCTCGCCAATCGCGAAGTCGCGGGCCTCTTCGGCCTGACCGCGGCACCGGCATTTCAGGAAGTCGTGCGAATCGCGCGCGCGATTCCGCAGTATGAGATCGGACATGCCACCCGCATCGCGGCTGTGGAGCGCGCAGCGGCGGCGATGCCCGGGCTCGCGGTGACCGGGTTCGGCCTGCGCGGAGTGGCGTTCGCTGATGCCGCCGCCGATGGAGTTCGTACCGGCGAAATGATGGGACGGCGGCTTACTCGGAACGGCGCATCAGCTTGATGCGGAGTGGGGGCGGGGGGGAGGGTTTAAGCTACACCCCCCCCACACGGGGGCGGCGCACCCACCCCGACCACAAAACCACCCACCCCAAGGGCGACCGCACCACAAAAAGCAAAA
>JBIOHR010000037.1:0-22547 GCA_044449085.1 Gemmatimonadales bacterium
ATCTTCCATCTTCGATCTTCGATCTTCCATCGCAGTTCTCCATTAGGTCACCTGCTGCGGCTCCGCGCGCTCGAATGCGTGGCCGAGCGCGATGATGATCCCGTAGCACTCGCTCGCGAGCGCGATGGCACCGAGCGCACAGGCGGCTGTCACGCCTGCGGTCGGATTTGTCTTGAGCGCGTACCAGGCGGCCCCGCCAACGAGCGTCGGGACGAGCAGCATCAACACGAAAGCTGCGAACGTCGTGATCATCGACAGCATATTCTGCCCGATCATTTCCATGCCGCCGGCGCCGGCGGGTCCGAGGCGAATCCATCCCGGGAAAAGCACCGCGGTGCCGTTGAGTATCGTGCAGATCGCCCCGTCGAGCGCGACGAGCGCCAGCGGCGACGCAATCAATACCCCGATCGCGACGTTCGCCGGAATATGAGCGGCTTTGGTGCTCATGCTCGCCGCGACCCCAGCGAGGGCAAACAGCGCGAACTGCCCCGCTGCCATCGGAAGGGCGGTCGACAACACCTCCGCGAGCACGAGGTCGGCGCCGGCGAGCGGCAGCGACTTGAGGAACGGGAGGTGCAGCATGTCGCTTCGCAGGTCATGGCGCAGCACCTGGACGACGAAAAACGGTCCAAGTATGGCAAGGATTGCCGCGACGATTGCGATAATGCCGGCAGGATCGCCGACCTTCGACCCGATGAAAGCCGCGATACCGATGAGGAGTATCGGGAGCCGCAGGACTGCGCCGATCTGCACCGATCGCATGAGCGAGATGGCGTTCTTCCACCCGATCGCTACCGCGGGGATGCCGGTGGGTGCGAGGGCGATCGTCCGTTTGCCGGAAACTTTGACAGGCACGGCGGCGGTCATGCGTCGCGAGCGAATCGCTTCGATCCGCTTTGCGCGTTCCGTTGACGCGAGGGCGGCGGCCTCCTCGAACGCAGCATCCGAACTGAGAACCCACCACACGTGCAGCAGCACAATTCCGAGTGCCGGTACCATCGCGACAGCCCATGCGCGCCCGTTCGCCGCCAGCAGCGGCGCGGTGACCAGGCGTGCGGGATACAGCACCGTTTGGACGCCTGGCGACTTGAGGAACTCCATGAAGCTGTGCAGGAACGCGAACGGGTCGCCGGCGACCGGAGCTGCTGCTCCCGATCGATACAACACGTCCATCGGCGCGGCCACGAGTGCCGCAATGACCGCCGCCGCCACGGCGAACCCGAGCACCCTGACGATCCACTTGCGCTTCGTGCCGGCCGTGCGGTATTCGACCGTCGACGCGCGCGTGAGCGCCGCGCCCATCCGGTGCAGGTTCAGCGTCGTGAAAATCACCCAGATTGCGGGCGCCGCGAGCACGAGCGGATCAGACGACAGCGCATTGCGTCGCAGAAGAAACACCCAGATCGCGACGTTGATCAGGATCACGACCTGCGATTGTGCAAGCTTGTACACGATGAGCGTTCTCCGCGACACCGGTGCGGGGAGGAGCATCGCGACTTCAGCCTCCGAGAACGCGAGCGCCGACCGGTCGCCGCCGAAGATCCAGATGCCGGCGATGATGACGAACACCACGAGCGCTGCGACCGTTTGGATCGTCGGACCCGCAGCCGCGGCGAAGCCATCAGCGTGCGGCGCCGGCCTGACTCCGCGCCGCGCGAACACGAGCCAGAAGTAGCCGAGCCCCAGCACCATGCCGATCGCGTACCGCGGCGAGCGCAGTCGCCGGATCATCGAGGCGAACCGGTTGCGTGTGGTGTCGAACAGCAGGTAACCGAGTGCGGAGGTCACGCGCGATCGTCGCCGGGGTGCACGGTGCCGTCCGCCGTAAGAGCGAGAAACACGTCTTCCAGCGATCGCCCGGCCAGCTCCGGCCTCCGCGCGATGATCTCGTCTAGCGTGCCGTACGCCACGCATACGCCGCGGCGGATGACGAACAGCTTGGTGCAGAGTTCCTCGACGAGGTTCAGCAGGTGAGAGCTCAGCACGACCGCGACACCGGCCTTCGCCCGGTCCGCAATCGTCTGGCGCATCTTGCGGATGCCGGCCGGATCGAGCCCCGTCAGCGGTTCGTCGAGGATCAGCGCGGTTGGGCGGTGCAGCAGCCCGCACGCGATCGCGAGCTTCTGTTTCATCCCGCGCGAAAGCTCACCCGGGAGCGTTTTCAATTTGTCGGTGAGCTCCAGTTCCGCGAGCAGCTCCGGAATACGCTCCTCGGCGTCCGCCACGCCGTACAACCGTGCGATGAAGCGCAGGTGCTCCTGAACCGTGAGGTAGTCGAACAGGTGCGGCTCGTCCGGGATGAACGCGAGTTCCCGCTTGGCCGGCACCGGGTTCGTCTGGATGTCGTGGTGGGCGATCACCACCGCGCCGCTCGTGGGGCGCATGATCCCGGCGAGGCAGCGCAGGGTGCTGGTCTTGCCGGCCCCGTTCGGACCGACCAGGCCGAGCACTTCGCCCGGCCCCACCTCGAACGAGATCGAATCCACTGCCTTGAACGAGCCGTAGAGCTTCGTGAGTTCGTGAACGGCGATCATTATGAGTGGGGAGGGGATCGCGTTGCGATTGCCGCGCAGGCATCATTCTGGCTGCGGGGTAAATAGCACCTTGGCGGGCCCGCCACCAGTCGAACGTCCTCGCGCTCCAGTCGTGCCCTGGTCGCGCATCAGCCGAAGTCCTCCGGAGTTTCCAAATGGCCTCCAGGAAACGCGCCATGTCGATCGGCGCGATCGTGATCGTCATCGTCGTTCTGGTCGTCGTGCTCACGCGGCCGGGCCAGCTCGTGCTCACCGGAATCGTGACGACCAACGACGTCATCGTCAGCCCGCAGGTGAGCGCGCAGCTGAGCAAGTTGCTCGTGAAGGAAGGAGACACGGTGCAGGTGAACCAGCTCATCGCGGTGCTCTCGCCCGATGAACTCCGCGCCGACCAGGCCTACGCCGCACAGAGCGAGCGCGGCCTCGGCAACCAGGTGGACGTGAGCGAGGCCGCACTGCGCTACCAGGAGCGGCAGACCGCCGACCAGATCAAGCAGGCGGAAGCGAACGTCGCGGCCGCCGTCGCGCAGCAGCAGGAGGCGGCCGCGAACCTCAACATCGCGAAGCTCGCGATGACGCGCAGCGACGCGATGCTGAAAGCCGGCGCGATTTCGACGCAGGATCACGATCAGGCTCGTACGAACCTCGAGGTAGCCGCGGCCCGCGTGGACGCGACCGGGAAGCAGGTGGAATCCGCACGCGCCGCGCTCTCGCTCGCGCAGTCCGCCGCCGAGCAGGTTGCCGTGCGCCGCGGCAGCCTGGCCGCCGCTGAACGGGACCACGCCGCGGCTCGCGCGCAGACAACCAAGGCCGACGTGCGGCTGAGTTATTCGGAGATTCGCGCACCGATCGCGGGCATCGTGGACGTCGCCGCGGCACGCGCCGGCGAGGTCGTGAGTCCGGGGCAGCCGATCGTCACGCTCGTGAACCCTGACGATCTGTGGATTCGCGCGGACGTGGAAGAGAGCTACATCGAACGCATCAAGATCGGCGACTCGCTCACTGTGCGGCTGCCGTCGGGCGACACGCGCCGCGGCGCGGTGTTCTATCGCGGCGTGGACGCCGGCTTCGCGACACAGCGTGATGTGAGCAGAACGAAGCGGGACATCAAGACCTTCGAGATTCGGATCCGCGTGGACAATCGCGACCGGCGGCTCGCAACCGGGATGACCGCGTACGTGCTGCTCCCGAAGAGCGTGACCTCCACATGAGTATCTCGTGACAGCGGCGATCGACGTCCGCAACATCACCAAGAAGTTCGGCACCTTCACGGCGGTGAACGGCATCTCGTTCACCGTCGCGCGTGGCGAGACGCTCGCGCTGCTCGGTCCGAACGGAGCGGGGAAGTCCACGCTGATTCGCATCATGACGACGCTGATGCTCCCGACGTCCGGCACCGCGCTCGTGAACGGCGCGGATATCGTCACCGATCCGGACACCGTACGGCACGCGATCGGCGTGATCCCGCAGGCGATGACGAGCGACCTGGACCTGAGCTGCCGCGAGAACCTCAGCATTTTCGCGAAGCTGTACAGCGTGCCGCGCGAGCGGCGCGACAAGCTCATCGACGAACTGCTCGAGGCGGTGGACCTCACCAAGTGGGCCGACAAAGAGGTGAAGCAGCTCTCGGGCGGCATGCGCCGCCGCCTGGAGATTGCGCGCGGCCTGGTGCACGAGCCGAAGATCTTCTTTCTCGACGAGCCGACCACGGGGCTCGATCCCGTCTCGCGCAAGGCCGTGTGGGACATGCTCGAGCGCATCAAGTCCGAGCGGGATCTCACGATCCTCATCACGACGCACATGATGGACGAGGCGGATCACCTGTGCGATCGCATCGCGATCGTCGATCACGGCCAGTTGATGGCGCTCGATTCACCGATCCATCTCAAGGCCGCCGTGCCGGGCGAGAACATGCTCGAGGTCCTGTTCAGCGGCACGCCGCCCGACTGGAAGGCGCGCGTCGGCGCGCTCGCCGCGGTGGCGGGCGTCACGGCCGACGGCGACGCATATCACATCTCGTCCACCGACGGGCCCACGACGACGATGGCGCTGCTCGACGCGGCCGCCCGCGCCGGCGTGACGGTGAAGACCCTCGGCGTGCAGAGCACGACGCTCGACGACGTGTTCGTCTATTTCACGGGTCGCCAGCTCCACGGCGAGCAGGGCGCGGAATCGTCCGATGCCGCGCCCGCCACCGCCAGCCGGCGCTAGGAAGGAGCAGCCATGGAACGCACCTTCGCGATCGTCGAGCGCGAGATGCGCCGCTTCCGGCGCAGCCCGACACTCATGGTGATGTCGCTCATCATGCCAATCGTGCAGCTCGTCGTGCTGGGCTACGCGTTCGGCGGCCAGGTCCACAACCTGAAGCTCGGGATCGTCGACCAGGACGGCGCGGTGCCGGCGGTGAAGATGCGCGAGCTCGCCGGTGCGGTCGCCGCCAACGCGAAGACGTTCCTGCCCGTCCGGTATCCGGATGTGGGCCAGGCCGTGACCGCGCTGCGCAACGGTCAACTCAACGGCGTACTCTCGATTCCGCCAGATTTTTCGCGGCGCGTGCTCTCGAAGGACGACCCGCACGTCGCGATCATCGAGGACAACACCGACGGGTTCGTCTCCGCGACGATGGCCGCGACGGCAGGGAGCATGGTGGATGCGTACAATCAGCCGGTCGCGTCCACGCAGCGGATCTCACCATCGACTTCGCTCGACGTCGTCGAAGTGTACCCATACGTGCCGTACATCCAGTACCTGCTCTCGGGCTCGATCGTGATGTCCATCTTCATGATGGTCATGATCGGCGGCGGCATCATTTTCATCGACGATAAATCGCGCGGTCTGCACGAAGGGTACCTTGTCACGCCGATCACGAAACTGGAACTGGTGCTCGGATTCACCATTTCCGGCGCCATCAAGGCCGTGCTCGCGGCGACACTCGTGATCACGCTGGGTTCGCTGATCTCCGGCGTGCCGAACCCGTTCGAGCCGATGCGCCTCGTGCGGCTGTTCGTGGTGGTGGTCGTCACCTCGATGGCGCTCGTGAGCATGATGTTCCTGCTCATGGTGCGGATGAACGACCCGCTCGTGCCGCGCGCCATGTTCGGCGTGCTTAACACGATTCTCTATTTTCCGAGCGGCGCCGTGTACCCGCAACAGGCGTTTCCGGGATGGATGCGCGCGATCGCGGTGGTGGATCCGTTCACGTACGCGGTGCACGCGCTGAAGTGCCTGACGCTGAAGAACACGGGGTTTGGGGCGATTGGATACGACCTGCTATTCCTCTCTTTGTTTACGGTCGTATCGATGGTGGCGGCGACGGCGCTGTTCAAGCGAACGCTCTGATGGCTCAACCCACTGCGGACTGCAGAGAAGGATCGCAGAGATGTGAGTTGTGCGGGTTTGGGTTCGACGCGCGGCAAAAGGATGACGCTTTTCTGCAGTTGGCGTGACATGCTATGGGATGACAACGCCAACAGTTCCCGGATTCGCCGAGTGGGTCGCCGCGGCGGACGACACATGGACCGGCGATCCGCTGTGGTCAATGCAGGCGTATCGACTGGGCATGTACGCAATCGTGTGTTACAACCGGGACAGGGAATCATTTCCCGCTCTCGCGAAAGCGCCGGCATTCGATCAGGCGACGCGCGCGATCGGCTCCGTCGCCGCGAATATCGCGGAGGGGTATTCGAGATCCGGCCTTGCGGACCGCAATCGCTTCTACGGATACGCGCTTGGTTCTGCGCGCGAAGCGATCGCGTGGTACGATACACTTCGACCTGAGATCGGCGACACCGCGACCGAGCGCCAGGCAACGCTAATCCAGGTACGCCGCCTCCTGCTCACGATCCTCCGACTCGGGCGCGCCGCGTCGCCCCTCTCGTCACTCTCGGATCCATCGCGCAAGACACGTCGAAAGAAGGACTGAGGCCGATCGAGCCGTATCTAGTTCATGCTCGTCATTCCCACCTCTACTCACGTCTCAGCAATCCTTCTCTGCAGTACGCAGCAGTACGAATCTCTCCCCTCAGCAATCCTTCTCTGCAGTCCGCAGTGTTCGAACTACGGCGTAAACGGTTGAGTCCACCGCGGAATTCCCATCTCCTCCGGCGTCGGCAATTTCTTCGTCTTCCCGTACGCCGACCTCGCCTGCCCGACTTTGTCCGCCCGCTGAATCCAAAGTTGCGCATCGAGATCATACCGGTTCAGCACATTCCCCAGCCAGTACGGCTTGTTCTCCGCGAGCCAGCTCTTCTCGTACAGCTCGCGTCCGAGTACGTACCCGTCGCGCAAATCCTGCGAGCGCGCGTTGATGTTCGAGGTGATCTCGCCGAGATCGTGGCCCGGATTCCCGCCGACCTGCACGGTGTCGTACGCATGCGTATAGAAGCGTGAGATTTCATCCGCGAGCTCGAACTTCATGCCGATGAAGTCCATTCGCCTGGCGCCCATTTCCATCGCGTCGAGAGCGTCCGTTTCCCGGAGACCGCTCTTGCCCGCCTTCGCGCGAGCCTGCGCCACCAGCACCATCGCGCTCTCCGCGAGCACGCGAAAGTCGCGCGCCACCGGCCGGATCTTCTGCGCATTGATCTGCCCCTCGGGCGAAAATGGGTCAAGCCAATAGAGATAGTCGTTCGCGTCACCGAGGCCCGCCTTCGAGAGCAGCGCGTGGGCAGCGGAGAGTTTCATCTGCGCATCGTCGATCTTCCCCGTGGCGTCGCCGTTGAACTGCAGGCCGAAGCTGTGCTCGAAATCGTCGAACGACGCCTCGCCCGCCTGCCAGCTCGCCGCGGCGCCGTAGAGAATTCCGTACCACTGCTGGTTGAGCAGCGCCTCGCCGTCGTCGGCCCAGCTCGTGTTGAGCATCCCCACCGCACCGAGCCGCTGGCCGTCGCGGGCCATCGCCTGGATGTTCTTGAGCGCGGCGTCGTTGTTCGGGTATACGCGGCTCCATCCGCTCACTCCGGGCGCCACCCACGTCTCCATCCCCGCGTTCAGGAACGGGCGCAGCAGCCGCTCGGCATTCGGGTTCGCGCCATATCCCCACGCCACTGCGACCATGTCCTTCGGCAGCGACTTCACGAGATCGGGGCTCCCCTGCGCGATGTCGCCCCAGAAGAGAAAACGCTTGCCGGAATACCGCAGGGTGCTTTCGATCTGCTTGAGGAAATCGATGTACACCGGTCCGAGTCCGTCCTGCGCGACGCGGTCCTTGGTGCGGCCGAGGCCGAGTTCGAACGTCTCGTCCGCACCGAGGTGCACGAACTTCGACGGAAACAGCGAGTCGATTTCCGCGAACCATGATTTGATCAGCGGGAGCGCCGCCGGGTCGCCCGGCGCGAGCACGTTGCCGTGGTCCGTCTCGCCGAGCGGAGAGTAGAGATCGTACTTGAGCACGTGGTGCAGGTGGCCGAACGCCTCCTGCTCCGGCACGACGTCCATGTGATAGTGCTTTGCGTAGGCGACGAGCGCGCGCACATCGGCATGGCTCATCCCGCCGCCGGGCGGTGAGATCAGCGGGTTTGCGTCGTAGGCGAGCGTGTGCTCGTAGTACGGCGAGTAGACGTTGATCTTGTACGCCGCGAGCGTACGCAGTTCCTTCTTCTGGAACTCGAGCGTCGGTACCGGCCCGCGCGAGAGGTCGTCCTGGAATCCGCGATATTTCATCGCGGGCCAGTCGCGGATCGAGGCGAGCTGGATGTGCGGCGCGGGGCCGTCGGTGCGAATCAGCTGCTTCAGGGTTTGCGCACCGTAGAAGATCCCTGCGCTGCTCGCTGCGATGACGGTCGCGGCATTTTTCGTCGCGATGAGGACGTACCCCTCGGCCTTCATCGCGTCGTCGAACGTGAGGCCGCTCGATTCCAGGGCGCGGCGCGCGGCCGGCGCATCGGTGCGCAGCAGCGCCACCCGGTATCCGCCGTCCACAGTTCCGGCGCGCATCCCGCGCGACTTGAGTGTTTCGACCAGATCTCTCGCCGCAAATCGATCGTCGTCGTTCGGGCCGGTCGTGATGTTCACCGGCCCCGTGAGCAGGACGAGATCGCCCGCCGTGACTTCGCGCGGTTTGGGGATCAGATGTGGATCGTCGGCAAGAGCGGCGGACGGAAGGGCAACGGCGACTATGACAGCGGCGAGGATACGAGAGGCGAGGGGCATAGGAGAGAATGTCAGCGGAGCGGAGCGCTGGGGCAAGCTCACGCGCGCAGTTATCGGCTCACAGCGAGTCGTTCAATGCTCAGCAGCTCTGAGCTACTGGCTCCTCAACGCCGTCAACGGATCTACCCTCGTTGCGCGGCGCGCCGGCAGCAGGCACGCCAGCATTCCCGCGATCGCGAGCACCACCACGACACCGCCGAACACCTGCGGGTCGCGCGGCTGCACCTCGAACAGGATCACAGAGGTGGCCTGCCCGATCGCCGCGGCGAGCAGCAGGCCGACGGCAATTCCCGCAGTGAGCTGCGCGATCCCCTGGCGGAACATCATCCGGATGACCTGCCCCGCCTGCGCGCCGAGCGCCATGCGGATCCCCACCTCACGTGTACGCCGGCTCACCGAGAACGACATCACAGCGTACAGGCCGATCGCCGCGAGAAACAGCGCGATGCCGCCGAAGATCATGAACATCGTGCCGAACACGCGGATGTACCAGAGCGGGCGCGCGAGCGCCTCGTCCATCGAGTACACCCAGTAGAGCGGGATGTCCGGATTGAGCTGGGCGACCGCCTGTCGCACCTGCTGCGTGACCGCCATCGGCGGCCCCGAGGTGCGCACGACGAGGCTGACGAAACTCGACTGGTGCTGCGAGAGCGGCGCGAAGTATGCCGGCACGCGCGGATGCTGTGCGTCGCCGCTGAACATCGTCGGCACGACGCCGACGATCGTCATCCACGGCTCCTTGCTCGTGAGACCGCCGAGGCGGACACGGTGGCCAACCGGGTCGGTCGCGGGGAAATACTTGTCGGCGAACGCCTTGTTCACGACGATCACCGGCGCGGCATCCATTCGATCCGATGCGTTGATCGCGCGCCCTTCGAGCATCTTCACGCCGTACACCTCGAAGTAGCCGTCCGTCACCGCGTACCAGCGTGGGTTCGGAACGTCACGCTCCGCCGTGTACGACGCGCCTTCGATCATCGCCGGCCCCCCATTGGATCCTCCCGCGCCGGGGAGGTTCGATGCGATCGCCGCGGCGCGCACGCCGGGGATCGCGGCGAGGTTCTGGCGCAGCTGCACCATGAACTGCTTCTGCGCCACGGTGTCGGTGTACGTCGCCGGGAAACCGATGCGCGCGGTGAACACGTCGTGCGTGCCGAAGCCGGGGTCCATCGTCTTCAGCTTCGTCACGCTCTTGATCATGAGCCCGCTGGCGACGAGCAGGCCGCAGCTGAGCGCAATCTCGAACACGACCAGCGCCCGGCTCATTTTTCCCATCTTCAGGCTCGACGATCCGCGGTTTTCGTCCTTCAGCACTTCATTGATATCGGAACGCGAAGCCTGCAGGGCCGGAATCGCGCCCGAAAAAAGCGTGGACAGGATCGCCAGCGCGATCACGAAGGCGAGCACGGGCGGATGCAGCCGGACATCAATGAAGAACGGCTTGTCCGTATCGGCGAGCGCGCGGTTGAACATCATGATGGCACCGAACGCCAGCGAAGTTCCGCCGATCGCGCCGCCGGCGGAGAGTACGAGCGCCTCGGTGAGGAACTGACGGATCACTGCCGAACGCGACGCACCGAGCGCCGTGCGAATTCCGACCTCCTTCGTCTTGTGCGCCGCGCGGTCGAGCAGGAGGTTCGCGACGTTTGCGCACGCGATCAGCAGCACGAGAAACACCGCGCCGAGCATCGAATAGAGCAGCTGGTGCGGCTCGGGGCCGATGCTCGCCTCCACGAATCCCTTCACGTCGGCCGTGTAGTTCGCATTCGTTTCCTTGAACTCCGTTTGCAGCTGCTTGGCGATCGAGGCAAAATCCAGCGCGGCCTGATCCACCGTCGTTCCCGGCTTCAGCATCCCGACGACGTTCAGCGACTGGCCGTCGCCGCGCTTGCCGGCGAGGGGGTTGAGCTGCAACGGCAGCCAGATGCTGGAGTTGTCCGGGAATCCGTACGTTTCCGGAAGGACGCCGACGATGGTGTATGGCTGGCCGTTTGCGCGGAGTACCTGGCCCACCGCGCTCTCCTGGCCGCCAAAGCGGGTCTTCCACATGCCGTAACTGATCAGCGCTGTGTGCGGGCCGTTCGGCACGTCGTCGTCGGCGCGGAATGTGCGGCCAAGTACGGGCCGCGTCTTCGCGATGTCGAACATCGACGAGGTCACCCACGCCCCGCTGTATCGCTCGGCCTGCCCGACGCCGCTGACGTTGACGGTGCCCGACGAATACGCGGCAATGGCCGACAGCGAGTGCTGTCGCGCCATGTAGTCGGCATAGTCCGCGACCGTCACCGCATCGCGCTGGCTGCCATTCAGCGTGTTGTTTCGATACACCGAGACGATGCGGTCACCGTCCGGGAAGGCGAGTCCCTTCAGCATGACGCCGTATACGATGCTGAACATCGTCGTCGTCAGGCCAATCCCGAACGTCAGCGCGACGATCGCGACCGTCGTGATGCCCGGGCTCTTCGCCAGTGAGCGAAAACCGTAGCGGATGTCGCGGAAGATTGCCTGCATCACTGGCCGGGTCCGTGAGGGATGGCAACAGTACGGGGGCAAAGGCTGAGGGTTTCATGCCCTGGCTCAGAGTGATGAGGCGGCCCTATTGATATTCCACCGTGAAGCGCACAACCTTCTACCCATATCGACTGTCTATAGGACGGCTGGCTCTCCCTCTTCACTCTCGAGGTTCGCATGACCCGGATTCAGCGGCTCTTTGCGGCACTTGGCATTCTTGCGGCGGCTTCAAGCGCTGCACTGGCGCAGCGAATGACCGGCGCGCATCCCGGTGCGGTGCCCAAGCCGGAACTTCTCGACACCACCGGGCTCTTTCTGCAGCGCTTCGCCAAAGTCGGCGACGACCTGTTCATTTCGGGCCAGCCGACTGAGCAGGGATTGCGCGAGCTCCAGAAGCGGGGCGTCACGACGATCGTCAATCTGCGCACGCCGCCGGAGATGGCGCGCATCGGCTTCGACGAGCCGGCGCTCGTCGCCCAGCTCGGCATGAAGTACGTGTACCTCCCGGTGCGCGGCGATTCGACGGCGCCCTATTCGCCGGCGACGGTCGCGAGTTTCGCCAAGGTCATGGAGACGGCGAACGGAAAGGTCGCGCTCCATTGCACCATTGCCTGGCGGGCGAGCCATCTCTGGGCGGCGTACCTGATCAAGGACCGCGGAGTCGATGTGCAGACGGCGCTCGACAACGCGGGCGCGATCAACCTGAACGGTTACGACCCGCGCACGCCGGGACGCCAGCCGGTCGAGGCGTTCCTCGACCGGGATTTACCGCAGCTCAAGCACACGGTGAAGGCGCCGTGACGGTCGTGCGTGACGATTCGCGCACCAACCGTTAAGTGTCGCGGTTCGCTCATGGCCAGCAGCTCGCGGGTATTCGCTCACCGCGAGTCTTTCAAAGCTCGAAGCTGCGGACTAGAACTCCAGCTTCTTCAGGTACTGGTAGTTCTGGCGCGCGCTCGCCAGCTCATCGGCCGGACTCTCTTGTTCCACGTAGCAGGGTTTCTTCTGCACGTCAGGGATCGCGGCGAGGAGCGCACGCAGATTCGTGCGCCCCGCGCCGAGTTCGGTGTCGTGCGTGCCATCCCTCGCCACATCCTTGATGTGGAAACTCCAGTAGCGGTCGCGCTGCTGCTGGAGATACTGCATCGGGTTCCCCCCGCCGACTTCCATGTTTCCGAAATCGAGCTGGAGGCGCACGCGTGACGGATCGGTCCGTTCGATGAACACGTCGTACGGCACCACGCCGTGGATCGGCTTCATGTGCTCAGGCTCGTTGTGGAATGCGAGCCAGATTCCCGCATGGCGCGCGAGATCGCCCGCGGCGTTGAAGCGGTCGGCCCAGCGGCGCCACTCGTCGAGCGAGGTCTTCGTCTCGTCCGGCAGGCTCGGCACGATCAGGTACTGGTGGCCGAGGTGCTTTGCGGTCGCGAGGCTGGTCTCCCAGTCGCCGAGCAGCAGCTCCGGCGCGATGTGCGCAGAGGGCGCCTTGAGTCCGAGCTGCTTGAGCGTCGCGCGCACCTGATCCGGCGTGCGGCCGAAGTTGTCCATGCTCCAGAGCAGCTCGACATCGTCATAACCCATGCCGCGCACGGCCTCGAGCGTGCGCTCGGGATCCTTCTTCATGGCGTTGCGCACCGAGTATAGCTCGAGGCCGACGCGCCAGAGGTTGTCCTTGCGCGGTGCGATGCGCGAAAGCAGCGGAGCGCTCGCGAACGCCGCGCCAAACGCCTGAACGAAATCCCTGCGTCTCATTTCTGTCCCGACACTGCGCTGAGGAGCCCCTTCACGTTGTACACACGGCCGGCGCGGATGACCGTCTCGACCTTCTCGATGTCCTTCACATGCTCCGCGGGATTTCCGTTCACGACGATCACATCGCCGACTTTCCCGGTCACGATGCTGCCGTAGTCCTTGTCGTCGTGCATCACGCGTGCGCAGCCGATCGTCGCGATCTGCAGCACCGTCGGCGCCGGGATCCCCGCCTGCTCGTAGAGCTCGATCTCGCGATGGTACGACGTGGCATAGGAGTTGTCCGTGCCCGGCACGAGCGTCACACCGCCTTCGTACAGCCGCGTGATGAGCCGCAGATACGCCGCGTCCGCCTTCTGCTGGTCCGTCGAGCCGCCCGCGCCCACAGCGGCCGCGCCGCCGCCGATCCAGATGCTGAACGTCCCGTCGATCACGGTGTGGTGGTCGTGCAGGAACTTGATGAGATCCGTCATCGGCTGGCCGTCGACGTCGATGTGCGGCGCGACCACCGTTGCCACGAGCGAATACGCCCGCATCGTCGGGATGTAGAGCGAGTCCTGATAGAACGTCGAGAACAGGAACGCGGCATGCTGGATCTCGTCGTACCCCAGTGTGACCGCCGCGGGCACGCTCAGCCCGCGCGGAATGTGTCCGCTCAATCGCATGCCCCGCTTGTGCGCCTCGGCGGCAATCGCCGGCACGAGATCCTGCTGCACAAGGTTATAGAGCTTGATCTGCTTGTAGCCGGCGGAATCGTACTTCGCGATCATCCCCAGCGCTTCGGCCTCGGTGGTCGCGATCATGTCCGACGGCCCCGCCCAGCGCCCCGGCCCCTCGATGAATCCGGAGAGGATCACGCGCGGCGAGGCCAGCAATCCCCTCCGTTCGCGGTCGCGCTGCGAGGTGGCGACGTCGAAATCCGCCGCCATGTCGCGCACGGTGGTGAGCCCCTGCGCGAGCTGCATGAGGCTTCCCGCCGACTGATTGTCGGTCTGGAGGTGTGTGTGCATCTCCCACATGCCCGGCATGACCGTCTTGCCGGTCGCGTCGATCACGTTCGCGCCGGCCGGAACCTGCACCGATGCTGCCGGGCCGACGTCGGTGATCCGTCCGTCGCGGATCACGACCGTCATGTTCGGCTTCATCGTGCCCGATTCGCTGTCGAACAGGTTTCCGTTCTTCACAACCACCGCGCTTGCGGCCGGCGCGACCACCGTCTTTGCGATCGCCTCAGCCTGCGCATTGCGCCACTTGATCTCGATCGCGCGGAGCGCGGGCAGCGCCTGCTCGGCGCCCGGGCGCACCGTGATGAACCACTGCACTTCGGTTGCGACAAGGTTTCCCTTGTCGTCCAGCCAGACGCCGTTCGAGGTGGTGGCTGTTCCAGTCCACATCATCACGAGCCGGACGTGCGTGCGTCCCGTTTTTGTGGTCACTGTTGTTTGCGCAACGACTTGTGCGTGCACAGGTGTGCCGCCCAGCAACTCACCGGTCATCTTTGACTGCTTGAGGATCCAGTCCGCGATCAGTGCCTCCTCGTAGGGCGATCCGAAGCGGAGCCCGAGGAACTGGCCGGGAACGATTTTCACGCCGACCGGCAGCGTCACTGCACCGTTGGCGGCCGCGGTCCCGGCGCCGCCCGCGCGCCCGCTGCCCGTGATGTTGTAGGTCGCACCATCGTGCACAGTGAAGCCCTGAAAGGCCGGACCCGACGTGCCATCCGCGCCGATCAGCCGGATCTCCGCAGCCAGCAGCGCCTTGTCACTGCCAAAGCGGTATCGCGTTTCGATTCGCGTGCCGCGATTGCGATCCGTGTAGATCCAGCGCGAGACCGTCGAGTCACCGGCGTGGACGATCGTGAGATCGCCGGCCCAGCGTCCGTGATTGAGCACGACGTAGCTGGTGGTGTCCGATGCCGCAAAGGTCGCCGCGGTGAGCAGGGAAAGGAGTGGGGCGATCATCGCAACGCGCTCCAGGTGGCGGGGTCTTCCGAGCCGAGTACCCAGACCGAGTACCCGCGCAGGTGGTATTTCGTGACCAGCGTGAGTTTTGTCAAAAAGGCACGCCGGTCCTCGATCCAGACGTGCTGAAAGACGTCGTGCTCGCTCCATGACGCGTGCAGCGCCTTCTGCACGTCGTCCCAGCCTGGCGTGATGCCGCTCTTCGCGAGAATCTCGCGTGCGCGCTCGTACGAGATGTCGTCGCCGCGCATGCGTGAGCCGTGAATGGAATCGTAGGCCGGGTACCACCAGTCCGAGTAGCCGGGGATTCCGAGTGAGATCTTCGACGGCGCGACGCCGAGCGAGAGCGCGAAGCGGAGCGACTGTTCGATCCACGGAAAACCGCCGACCGGCCCATCGGGTGAGCCGCCGGTGTGCTGCGCGTAGGTCATGTACGAGATGAAATCCAGTGTATCCGCGAGCGCCTTGTAGTCGTAGGCGGCGCGCCAGTTGTCGTAGATCCACTTGTGGTAGGACGTGGGCCCCGGATCGTCGCTCGTGCGCGGGACGACCGCGGCGCTGAGCGTGCAGCCGGCGTGGTGCACGGAGTCCACAGAACTGCGCACGAACGAAGTGAGCGCATCCTTGTCCCGCACGTGGACGTTCTCGATGTCGAACTGGATGCCGTCGAGGTGCTGGTCGCGGCACAGCGCGGCGAGACTGTGCAGCGCGGCGGCGCGTGCGTCGGCATTGGTGAGCACGCGGTGGATCGACGGCTGGTCGAACCCGGGGTTCATCACGAGCGGAACCAGCTTCACGTGGTGTTCGCGCGCGGCGGCGACCATGCGCGGGTCCATCGCGCCGGTGATCACGCCGTTGCTGTCGAGCGAGAAGACCTGCGGCGAGACGATGGAGATCTGGTCGGCGTGGGCGAGGAAGCTCTCGGTGCTGGATTCGCCGCGGGCGTACCAGAGGGATTCGAGTTTGTGCGGCACGACGGGTCGCAGCGTGCACGCCGCGGTGAAGGCCGCGGCGCTCAGCCGCGCCATGCGTGCGCAACTCCGCAGCGCGCCACTATTCACTTCGAAGCGCCTCAGACGGCGTGATCGCCAACCCTCGGGCGATCGGTACCAGCGCGCCAGCACCTGTAACGACGAGCACGATCGCCCCTGCGAGCCCCGCGAACATCGGATGCGCGCCGAACTCGCGACCGACATTGTGCAGCGTGGCTCCTGCGACCAGTACGCCCAACGGAAGCCCGACTGCGGTCGCGAGCAACGCTCGCGCGCCAAGCGAGCGAAACAACTCGATCGTCAATCCAGCCGACTCTGCGCCGAGCGCCCTGCGGATTCCGATCTCGCGTGTGCGCAACCGCGTAGCGAATCCAGAGGCACCGTACACCCCCACGAGCGAGAACGCCGCGAAGAGCATGCAAATCGAAGCGCCAACCGTGAACACCCCACGCACCTCCGACAGCTGCGCCTGGAAACTCGAGTCGAGTGTGCGAAGATTCCAGATCTCGAGCGACGGCTCGCGCTCTCGCAGGGACTTTTCTATCTGCTCGAGCGCTACTGGAGTCGCGGCGGCAACGCGCAAGTAGAGGTGCGCTTCTTGCGAGGCATACGGCGACGACAACAGCGTGAACACGGTCGCGGGATGCGCGACAACAGCGAGCAGATCGGTCTGCACGTCCGGCACAATCCCGATAACTGTCAGTGAATGCGCCCCATTGGCGAGGGAATCAACGACGACCTTCCGTCCGATCGCCTCGGAGCGACCGAACAACCCGCGTGCCGCAGATCGCGAGAGAAGCGCCACGGGCGCGTGATCGCGCGATTCGATTGCCGTCGGAAATCGGCCTGCAACCAGCGGCACGCGCAATGTTTCGAGCAACGTGCCGGAATCCCACGCGAGCTGGGCGTCGCTCATGGAAAGCGCGCGCGTTGCGGATCCCTCGGCGCGGATCGCATTCGGTTTCCACCAGATCGAAATTAGCCCGGCCGAGCTTGCTTCGACCCCTGAAAGTCCTCGCGCGACCTGATCGAGTCCTGGTGGAACCGGCTCGCGATCGGCTGAGGTGCCGGGAATCACACGCCCTTCGAGCGTCACCTCGACAACGTCTTGGTGGTCGAACCCCGTGTCGAGCTGGCTCACGCGATACAGTTGGAGCCCGGTCAGCGTCGCTAGCGGAAGAAACAACGCGGTGAACACCAGTTCGCCAAAAATCAGCGCGCCGATCCGTTTCGTCGTTGCGCGCCCGCTCGAGGCCCCACCCTCGCCGCTCTTGAGCGCTCCCTGCAGCGTTCCATGGTGGAGGATGAATGCCGGTGGGAGCGACAGCAGCACACCTACGACCATGCATGCGAGCGCGACCAGCCCGGCGACCCGCCAGTCCACGCGCGGCGTGAACCAAGCTGGCAGAAAGGTCAGGTCCATCAGGTGAAGCCCGTTCATCGTCCATGCGCCCGCCAGTAGCGCAATAGCCAAGGCAATCCCCACCAGCAGCTCACCTTCGGCGATCACGCGACGCGCGACGCGCCCCGGTGAAGCGCCGAGAGTGCTCCGGATCGCGAACTCGCGCGTTCGGGAAACAGTCGCGAGGAGGACCAGTAGCGTGAAGTTCATCCCGGCCACGATGAACAAGCCGATAGCGACCGCTGAGGCGAACGGCATCAATCGCCCGACTGTTGCGCGGAGCACCACGTCGCGCAGCGGGATGAGCGAAAGGCGCGTGTGGGCGTCGAGGGCCGGATGCATCCGTGCGAGCGCTCCCGCCGCACGGTCCAGCGCGGCTTGTACGCGCGGCACGTCGGGGCGTCCTACTCCCGCGACGATCGCGCTCCAGATGCACCGGGCGTCGGCGGCGATCAGCTTGCACGCTGCCGTGTTCGGCGGCGTCCAGAGTTCGTGCGTGTCATATTTCTCCGTAAGGTACGCGGGAAGAATCCCTACGATGGTGAACGGCGTGTTGTCGATGCGCACGGTGGATCCGATGGCGTCTTCGCGCGCGCCGAGCGACGTACGCCAGAATCGGTCGGTGACGACCACGATATGTGCGTTGCCTTCGAGACTGTCGGCCGCGGAGAATAGGCGCCCGCGCGCGGCGTCGAGCCCGAGTACCTGAAAGTAGGACCACGCTACCGCGCGTAACCCTACCTGCCCTTCGGCGCCGTCCGTTGTGAAGTGCACGTAGCCGGGCGACTCGGTGAGGAGCGCAACATTCGAAGGTAGCGCCTCACGGAGCGCGAGCACATAGCGCGAGTTGAGGTAGTCGATGGGGTTCCGCTGGTCTGGTCCCCGCTCGAGCTCGATCTGATATGCTCGAGCGCCGTTCGCGTAGGGGAGCGGCCCCCACCGCATGGCGACGTATACGCTCGCAATGACCGTAACCATTGCCGTGCCGAGCGCGAGTGATGCGACCGCGAGCACTGCGGTGAGCGGCGACCGGCGCCATGGGCGCAATAGCGAAGGGAGGCGCAGCATTAGGCTAATTACGCCGTCTTGAACCTGTCGCGCCAACGATAAGGGGCGGTCACAGGCCGCTCGCCGGCCGTCGCATCATCTTTATGGTTGCTTATGACCCAATCCTCAGTGAGCAACGCCGACTTCTCCACGCTCCGCGACCCCGTCCGCGCCCTCTGCGCGAGATTCGACGGCGCCTACTGGCAGCGCGTCACCGCTGAACCTGGTGGCGGTTATCCAACGGAATTCGTGAAGGCCCTGACCGATGCCGGCTGGCTCGCCGCACTGATTCCGGCTGAGTTCGGCGGCGGCGGACTCGGCGTCACCGAGGCATCCGTGATTCTGGAGGAGATCAACCGCTCGGGCGGGAACTCCGGTGCCTGCCACGCGCAACTATACATAATGGGCACACTGCTCCGGCATGGCTCCGCCGAGCAGAAGCAGCGCTGGCTGCCGCAGATCGCGAGCGGCGCGCTGCGGCTGCAGTCGTTCGCCGTGACCGAGCCGACGACCGGCACCGACACGACCAGCACGAAGACCTTCGCCGAACGCCGCGGCGATCGATACGTGGTGAACGGTCAGAAGGTCTGGATCTCACGCGCCCGCAATTCGGACCTCATGCTGCTGCTCGCGCGCACATCGCCGCCTCGAGACGGCGCCAAGAAATCCGACGGCCTGTCGATCTTCCTCGTCGACCTTCGCGACGACCCGACCCGTGGCCTGACGATTCGGCCGATCGCGAACATGGTGAACCACGAGACGAATGAGATCTTCTTCGACGACTTCGAGGTGCCGGCCGAGAATCTCATCGGAAAGGAAGGAGAGGGATTTCGCTACATTCTCGACGGCATGAATGCCGAGCGGATTTTGATCGCCGCCGAGTGTGTCGGCGACGGGTACTGGTTCACGGAGAAGTCGCGGCGGTACGCGAGTGAGCGCACGGTGTTCGGCCGCGAGATCGGGCGGAATCAGGGCGTGCAGTTCCCGATTGCGCGAGCGTATGCGAATGTGCGCGCGGCCGATCTCATGCGGTTCGAAGCCGCGCGGCTATTCGATGCGGGCGAGAAGTGTGGCGCCGAGGCGAACATCGCGAAGCTGCTCGCGGCGGATGCAAGCTGGGAGGCGGCGAATGCATGCATGCAGACATTCGGCGGCTTCGGGTTTGCGGCGGAGTACGACATCGAGCGGAAGTTTCGCGAGACGCGGTTGTATCAGGTGGCGCCGGTGCCGACGAACATGATCCTGTCGTACATCGGCGAGCATGTGCTCGGCATGCCGAGGTCGTTTTGATGGTCTAAAGGACGCCGCGGGCTGACGGGTGATCGCCGATCAATCAGCCGAGTATCTTGAATCCCCGCTCCCCGCGGAGAGCCTTGTCGAACGTGACCACTTCGGATGCACCCGCCGCGGCGGCCTGCTCGCGAATGAGGTAGTCCGCAAAATCACCGGCGCCGTCTCGATAGGCGGCGAGCGCCGCCCTGACGATGCCCGGTACGGCAACGACGATCGACTCAGTGTCGAGCAAGTGCTCGAGCGCATCGGCAATGCCGGCCCGGGATTGCTTTGCGCGACGCGCGAGCACCCAGACCAGTTCACAGAGCACCACATCCGCGATGAACAACGGCGTGCGGTCGCGGCGGGCCCGGACGAAGAGCCGTTCGACCGCACCTTGTGATGCGTCGTCGTGGAGGAGCAATCGGACGAGCAGGTTCGTATCGAGCGCGATCATGCGTGCTCGTCGTTCAGGCTCGCGGGATTCATCTCGCCGATCGTGATCGGCCGTTTCAGCCTGACCCTTGTCCTCAGGAGACCGAAGAGGGCTTCGACGGGATGCTTGCGCGTCATCATCGAGACGGAGCCATCATCGTGGACGTCGAAGTAGACCTTGTCGCCCGGCTCGAGGTGCAGCCGCTCGCGAACCGCCTTCGGAATGGTGATCTGTCCTTTCGACGTGACCGTGGATTCGGCCATCCTTACCTCCGGTAAGAATCCCCTTACGCAAGGTAAGGAGGCGGGCAGCCGCCGTCAAGGTATATTTTGCGGTGTGCCCACGCGACCCACCACAGAAGACAAACCGGAAGCGATAGACCTCCCTTTGAGCGGGGTTCGTGTCGTCGCGCTCGAACAGGCCGTGGTCGCGCCGTTCTGCACGCGCCAGCTCGCGGACATGGGAGCGGACGTCATCAAGATCGAGCGTCCGGGCGGCGACCTCGCCCGGCACTACGACGGCGCGCTGAACGGAGTGTCCGCGTACTTCGCGTGGCTGAACCGCGGCAAGCGGAGCATCGTGCTCGACGTGAAGGACGCGCGCGGTCACGAAACGTGCGAGCAACTGCTCGCCCGCGCCGACGTCTTCGTGCACAACCTCGCGCCCGGCGCGGTCGAGCGGCTCGGCTTCGGCTATGACAAACTCGCCGCGCGACACCCGCAACTGATCTGGTGCGGCATCTCAGGCTACGGCCCGGACGGTCCATATCGCGACCGGAAGGCGTACGACATGCTCGTGCAAGCCGAGGCCGGAATCATCTCGATGACCGGCACGGAGGACGCGCCGGCCAAGGTCGGTGTTTCGATCGCCGACATCGGCGGTGGGCTGTATGCGTACTCGTCGATCCTTGCAGCGCTGCTCAACCGCGCGAAGACCGGACGCGGCGACCGGATTGATATCTCGATGTTCGAGTGCATGACGGAGTGGATGAGTCCGCCGCTGAACGTCTACCTCGGCACGGGCAGGACGCCAGGGCGGGCCGGAGTGCGGCACAATATGGTGGTGCCGTACGGAGCGTACCGATGTGCAGACGGCGACGTCATGCTCGCCGTGCAGACCGATCGAGAATGGCGGCGCCTGTGCAGCGCGGTGCTCGGCGATGCGGCGCTGGCGGATGATGCGCGCTTCGTCACGAACGAGAAGCGTGTGATGAATCGCGAAGAGCTCGAACGTTCAATCCAGGCACGTTTCGCCGGGTTCACGCGAGCCGAAATCACGCGGAAGCTCGAGTCCGCGGACATTCCAACGGCGGTGGTCAACGCCGTCGCCGCCGTGGTCTCGCATCCGCAGCTCGCCGCGCGGGAGCGCTGGATCGACGCCGAGTCCTACGCCGGCTCGTTCAAGGCGCTCGCACCACCACACAACTTGTCGGGAGCGCCATCGCGGCCAGGGCGAGTGCCCGCCGTCGGCGAACATACAGCCGAGATTCTAGCGGAACTCGCCGGGGCGTAGCGCCTACCGGTCCATGACCGGCAGGTAGGCGCGCCACGGTCCGACCGCCTCACGGTACTGCTTGGCCATCACCCGCCCGATCTGCGCAATGTGACCCAGATCGTGCGCGACCCACGTCGCGAGCAGCTGCCGGAGTGTGACCGCGCCGAACTCCGGGTGTTCTCCGGTGAGCGCGAGCTGTGCATCCGCCAGTCGCCAGCCGGCGAGTGTCGCGAGGTTCTCCGCACGCAACCGCGCGAACTCGTCGAGGAGGTCGGTCATTGACTTTCCCTCGCTTTCGCGGAGCTGCGCGAACCGGTCGAACGGCGTGAAGCGGCGATTCGCGCCCTGAGCGAGGATCAGTTGTGCTCGTGGAATCCAGTCGGTGCGCTCGGCATGAATCAGGTGTCCCGTGATGATGCGGGGACTCCAGGTGTCCGGGCCCTCGGTGCCGTCGAGCCACTCGGGGCCGAGGCCGGCGAGCATCGCGCGGAGTGTGCCGGGGGTGCGGCCGAGGACGGGAATGGCTTGGGCGAGGTCAAATTCCATCATAATTTCTACTCGTCCAGCGCCGTAACCACCACCTCTGCCTGGCCCGCTTCGTCGTAGTTCACGTTCACCCGCCACGGCTGGCAGCAGATCTCGCAATCCTCGACATACTCCTGCGCCGGCCCACCGCCCGGATCGATCGAGATCTCCACTTCCTCACCGCAATACGGGCACATCACCGTCGCTTCGGTCTGCGCCGTGCCGTCTCCCTCGGGGAACTCGTCGTCCAGGTTCTCTTCGTCGTCGTTGGTCACATGCGGTCCGGCCAGGGAAACATTCGAGCGGACGAAGAAGATACACGCAGGTGCGGGCGTTGTTCAGCATCGCGGCGCCAATTCCGGCTACACATGCTTCACCTTCCACCGGCCGCGTCTGAACAACACGGCGCTCACGAGCGCGAGCACCGTGTACGCCACCGACACCGCGATGAAAACACCACGGTACCCGGCGCCC
>JBIOHR010000038.1:0-21922 GCA_044449085.1 Gemmatimonadales bacterium
ACGTGGTAGAACTGTCCCGTCGGCACTTCCACGTTCACGCGCGTTGTGCCGCCGTCGGTGGTGATCACGGCGCCATTGTCGTGCACCATCACCAGGCGCTTTGAATCGTCCGGCGCCCACCAAATGTCGTGATTGTCGCCCGCGCCAAAACCATTCGCCCAGGTCATCCCGCCGTCCTTCGACCACTCGGGACTTACCTGCGGCGCCGCGACGACGTTCGTGTCTTTGGGGTCAGCGTAAATATTCGAGTAGTACCAGGCGCGTTGCCTGAGATCGCGCGAGCCGCTCAGAAACTTCCATGTCGCGCCCGCGTCGTCCGAGCGGTACACACCGCCGCCCGGCTCGTTCTCGATCAGCGCCCATACACGAGACGGCTTCGCCGGCGAGATGGCGATGCCCATCCTGCCAAGCAGCCCGGTCGGAAGTCCCTGATTGTGCGAAATCTCGGTCCAGTGGTCGCCGCCGTCGGTCGTCTTGAAGATTCCGCTGCCCTTGCCGCCGCTCGAAAAGGTCCACGGTGCGCGATACGCCTGCCAGAGCGTCGCGTACAGCACGTTCGGGTTGCCGGGCTCCATGATGAGGTCGGCAACGCCGGTGGAATCGTCGCGGAAGAGAACCTTCTTCCAGTTCTTTCCGCCGTCCACGGTCTTATAGACGCCGCGCTCGGGGTTCGCGCCGAACGCGTGGCCGAAGGCGCCGACGTACACGATGTCGGGATTCGCCGGGTCGATGCGAATACGCGAGATGTACTGTGTCTCGCGGAGCCCCATCGACGTCCAGGTCTTGCCGCCGTCGGTCGTCTTCCACACACCGTCGCCGTAGGAGACGTTGCCGCGAATCTGCGTTTCGCCGCCGCCCGCGTAGACGACGTCCGGGTTGCTCTCGCTCTGCGCGAGCGCGCCGACGCTGCCGCCGAAGTACTTGTCGGTGACGGGGACAACCGTATGCCCGCCGTCCGTCGTCTTCCAGACGCCGCCGCCCGTCGTGCCGAAATAATATTCTTTCGGCCGCGCCGCGGACCCTGCAACGGACACCATGCGGCCCGCCGCATTCGGCCCGATGTTGCGCCACTTCACGTCGCCCCAGAACGCGGTATCAACCGGACCGGAGAGCGTGAACGCGGGCGCGGTATGTTGCGCAGCGGGACGCGTCGGGGCATGGGCAGCGGGGCGCGGCGCCGGAGCGCCCTGCGCAACGAGCGAGACGGGGAGTGCCGCGAGTGTGATGAGGCGAGGGATTGCTTTCACAGGGATTCCGTTAGGTGTAATTCGCAGAAATCTTGCATCCGGCAGCTTGCATCAGGCACCTCACTCGTCCGCAGCGTTCTGAGACAGGCGGTCTGATCGAAGCTGCCAGGTTCGACGAGGCACGAAAGAAGTATTCTATATGGATGTCGCCCCATTCACCGCCCGGCCGGGAGGCAAGATGACAAATATCTGTCAGCGCGCGCTGTTCGCACTCGTCGCCGCCTCGGCGGCCCTCTCCGCGCAGGAAATCCCGTCGCGCCTCGCCGACACGACCTACTGGCGGCTGGTCACCGAGCTTTCCGAGCCGAGCGGGAACTTCCCGAGCGACAACCTGCTGTCGAACGAGACCTCGCTCCAGTACGTCATTCCCGATCTGGTTCGGGACACGAAACCGGGCGGCGTCTACCTCGGCGTCGCACCCGAACAGAACTTCACCTACCTCGCCGCGCTCAAGCCGAAGATCGCGTTCATCGTCGATATCCGGCACGACAATTCGATGCTGCTGCTCGTCTACAAGGCGCTCTTCGAGATGTCGGCCGATCGCGCCGAGTTCACGAGCCGGCTCTTTTCGCGTCCGCGCCCGGCGGGGCTCGACACCGCGTCGACCATCGAACGCCTGATGCAGGCGTATTCGGCCGTCCCGAAGGACAGCGCGCTGTTCGTTCGAAATCTCGCGGCCGTGAAGGAGCGGCTGCAGCAGGTCCACGGATTTCCGCTCACCAAGGACGAGCTCGCCAGCATCGACTACGTGTATGCATGGTTCTACCACGCCGGGCCGGATCTCAGCTACAACATGAACATGGGGGGCTATCGCAGCCGCTATCCCACGTATGCGATGCTGATGCTCGAGACCGACGCCACGGGCGCGCACCGGAGCTATCTCGCGAGCGAATCGAACTTTCGCGTCGTGAAGGAGATGGAAGGGAATAATCTGATCGTCGGCGTCACGGGCGATTTCACCGGCCCGAAGGCACTGCGGGCGGTCGGGAGTTATGTGCGCGAGCACCACGCGACGATCACGGCGTTCTACGTTTCGAACGTCGAGTTTTATTTGTTCAGGCAGGGCGACGACTGGAAGCATTTCTACGACAACGTCGCGACGCTCCCGCTCGACAGTTCGAGCACGTTCATCCGGTCGCTGTCGCAGGGCTACACATTTCGCCCGGAGGTGCCCCGCAGTCCAAACGGGGCGCAGATGGAGCTTCTGTGCTCGATGCAAAGCCTGCTGAAGGCGTACAACGAGGGGAAGATTTCGTACTATATGGACATGATCAATCTGTCCAAGCAGTGACAGCGAAGACGGTCGAATGGGTATGGATTGACGAGGATCGGCCTTCCGCGGCGGAGAGTCCCTGATGCAACGCGTTCTGCTCGCGCTCGCCAGCTCGTGCCTCCTCGCCGCTCCGGAGTGCGCCGCACAATCCACCGGCGTGCTGCCGATGAACGCCTCGGTTTCGGCGCGGCTTCGTGATGGATCCATGCTGCTTGGACGCATCAGTGAGCAGCTGACGGACAGCGTGCAGATCACCACCGCGAACGGGGTCTATATGATTGCACGTTCGTCGGTCAGCGAACTCAAGCTTCTGTCCGCGCGCGAAGTGCGGGACGGCGGCTACTGGCCGGCCGACCCGCACGACACGCGCCTGTTCTTCGGCCCAACGGGCCGCACACTCGCTGCGGGCTCGGGGTATTTCTCGGACACATACGTGTTGCTTTTCAACGGGGCGATTGGCATCACCGATCGCATCATGATCGGCGCCGGAATGTCGATGCTTCCGGTGTCCGATTTCGCGCGCAACAATGTCTTCTACGTCGCGCCGAAGCTCGCGCTCGTGCGCGGCGAGGCGTTCAACCTCTCGGTCGGCGCGATTGTCGGCGCGACGGGAGCGACATCGGGAAGCGCGTCGATGTACTATGTGGCCGCGACCAACGGCGCGCCCGATGCGTCCTTCACCTACGGCCTCGGCTATGCGTCTGTCGGCTCCACGGTGGACGGTTCGCCGCTGCTCTTGCTCGGCGGCAACAAGCGCGTCGCACGGAGAGTCTCCCTCATGACGGAGAACTATGTCATCCTCTCCCGTCACGAGCCGATGTGGGCGCCGCTGTACGGTGTCCGGTTCATTGGCGACCGGCTTTCGACCGACCTGGGGCTCGTGAACTACCTCGGCCACAATGCGAAACCGGTATTTCCGGGCGTGCCCTGGCTTGGGTTCGCCCTCGCGTTCTAGCACGACGCGTTCATGCCAGTCAGCGACAGCTACCGAGCCTTCGTCCTCGAGCAGCTCGTGCGAGTGGCGCCACGCATCCGTGGGAAAAGCATGTTCGGCGGCGTGGGCGTGTATTCCGGCGATCACTTCTTCGCGCTCATGGACAACGACACGCTATTCTTCAAGGTGGACGACATCAGCCGGGGTGATTTCATCGCGGCTCGGATGAAACCGTGGTCGCCGTTTGAAAACGGGGCGGAGTCGACCGGCTACTACGAGCTTCCTGCGGATGTGCTCGAGGATCCTGACGCGCTGCGGCCATGGGTCGAGAACGCAATCGCCGTCGCCGCCAGGAAGAAGGCTGCCAAGCCGGCGAAGAACGCGAACCGGCCGAAGAGCGCGAAGAAAGCCGCGAAATCAGGGCCGAAGCCGCGCAAACGCTAGCCTCGCTCAGCGCACGACCTTCGCGCTGATCAGCTTGTCGAGCTTCGGAAAATCCGCGTCGAGATGCGTGTTCCCTTCGTTCAGCATCCGCTGCTGCTTCCCAAGCCTCAGCCCGCCTCCCGCGTCCTCGCCGTACCCCGAGTACAGCTGATCGACGACATCCATCCCCTCCACCACGCGGCCGACCGGTGAGAAGCCCTGCGCGTCGAGCTGCCTGTTGTCCACGAGGTTGATGTAGATCTGCGTATTGCGCGTGTTGGGCCCGGTCATCGCGAACGCGAACGTGCCGCGCACGTTGCTCGTGCGCACGGAATCGTCCGGGAAGTCATGGCCGGTCCACCTGCGCGTGACCGCCGGATTGCCCGCGATCCCGAACTGCGCGATGTACTTCGCGCGCACGCGAAAAAAGCGCGAATCGTCGAAGAACTTCGTTCGTACGAGCTCGAGGAATCTGTCCGCCCCGCGCGGGGCCCACGCGCGGTTCACCTCGAGCACGAACGCGCCCTTCGACGTTTCAATCCGAACTCGCGTCAGTTCATGCGGCACCGGGATAGTGGCCGACGGCGCCCTGCACGCCGCCAGCAGCAGCGCGGCACTCACGGCTATTCCCGCACTCCGCACTCCTCCTCCGCACTCCGCCCCGGGTCGAGTTCCCATTTCCGCACTCCTCCTCCGCACCGCGCACCGGTGTGCTCAAACTCTCTCGAACAAGACCGTCCCCGCAAACCTCTTGTAGATCTCGCGCTGCTTTTTCGACTGGATCAGCGCAAACAGCTTGTAGAACCACATTCCGCTCATCTCGCGCTTGAGCCGCCGCGCCTCTTCCATGTTTCCCCGGAACGTGCGCTCGCGCCATCCGAACGGAAGGAAGTACGCCGTGCCCTCCTCCGGCGCGAACAGGAACGGCGCGTTTCCGCCCGACACCGCGCCCCCCCACATTTTCGTCATCATCTTCAGCAGCTGCGGGTGCGCGAGGTCGATGACCCACCAGCGGAACGACGGCTGGGCGTGCAGGTCGCGTGCGAGCCTTCCGACGTCGTCCGGCGTGAGATAGATGAGCAGTCCTTCGGAGATCACCAGCACGCGCTGCGCGCTCGCGCCGAGGCGCGCAAAGAGCGCCGACCGCGCGCGATCGTCGGTGAGGTCGATGGCCACGGCTTCGTACTTGCAGACCGTCCGCTCGCCGCGCATGATTTCCGTCTTGTAGTCGATCATCACCGGGAAATCGACGTCCACCCACCGCAGCTCGGGCGACACGTCGAGCCGCCACGCGCGCGCGTCGAGGCCGCACGCGAGGTTCACGACGAGGTCCACCTTCTCGCGCCGGATCACGTCCAGGATGATTTCATCGAACACCGCCGTGCGCACGATCATCGCCCACGCCATCGAGCGCCCGCGCTTCATTTCGTCCACGATCGCCTGGCCGCGCTCGCCGGCGAGGCGCCGCGCGAACGGATCCCTGAAGATCGCGTCGGGCCGCTCCGTTTCCATGGCGCGATAGACGGCCACCCATCGCGCCGTGTCGGATACATGTTCGATCGCCATCGATCTCCTCCCGTTCAGGACGTCATCGCGCAAAACGATACACTACTTCGATCCGGGACCAGGCGTGCCCGTTCGCCCGGGAGAAGTACTCCGATGAAACCTGGTGCGCCACCCAGGAGATGGAGACCTGCTCCAGCCTGAAGATGGCCCCCACCTGATATTCTGACACGAACGGACGCTCGTCCACATGGGGACTCGCGCGGAACATCGTCCCCGCCAGGAATTCGTTCCGCGCCACGCCGTGGAGTGTCGCGTCCGCGAGAAACGAAATGGTCGGCGTGGTGTCCGTGGAATCGATCGCCGAAAACAGCCACGGGTGCTGCATCCGGAACCCGCCGCGCACGCGCATCCCCGCGCGCCCTTCCGTGAGAATGTTGCCCAGCGACCCCCCAGCGTGCGGCTCGACGTCGAACCCAAGGAGCTTTCCATCCCCCGCGGCCAGCACCCGCTCGGTGTGATCCCACGCGAGGACGATCCCCGGCTCGAACGGCAGCTCGGTGTTCCAGTTGGTCGGCCGGTTGTCCTGCGGCGCGATGTCGTGAAACACATGCTGCATCACCTCGCCGAGCGCGGGCGGGCCGGTCACGCCCAGGGTGACGCTGGTTTCGTCCATCCGATTCCGCCGCGCGATGCGCGACGACTCCTCGATGAACAGCCATCCGGCATTCGGACGCGTACCCTTCACCGGCGTCGTGTCGCCGGGCACGAGCTGCCCGGTGTAGATGTCCTGCCCGAACGCGTACGTATGTGTCGCGCAGGGCGCGACCCCCGCCGCGCACGGCGCGGTGCGGGGGTGCAGCCATCGCTCCCACGGTGCGGCGCCGGAGACCTCGAGCGCCGCGCGAACCCCGCTCGTGTATTCCTCGTCGGGGCGCTTGGGCGGCGGCTGCCAGAAATTGAACACGTCGTTGTCTGCCCGAATCACGAGCGTGACCGGCGTTTGCGCGCGCGCGAGCGCGGGGGCCGCCGCGCACCAGAGCGCGACGACCCCCGCGACCAGACGAACTCCGCTCAGTGCGTCGCGGGCGGCGTCTGCTTTTCCCAAACGAACCGGTGCAGGAAGTCGCCCATCTTGCCGAAGGTCGTGACCCAGTTGGAATGGATCATCGACTCATGCTGGTCGTCCGGGATGACCGTCAGCTCGTAGTACACATGATGTGCCCGCAGCAGCTGCACGAGCCCGACCATCTGGCCGAAATCCACGTTGCGGTCGTCGTCGCCCTGCAGAAGCATCACGGGCGATTTCCACGTATCAATCGCCGAGATCGCCGACGACCGGTACGACAGCGCACTGTCGGCCAGCGACTGTCCGTAGAGGTGAACACCCGCGAGGTCCACGCCGGCGATGAACATGTCGGAGTTGCGGGCCAGCGCCTGCGACGTGAGCAGGCCGCCGTATGAGAGTCCCCAGATCCCGACGCGTGACGCGTCCACATCAGGACGCGACTGCAGGTACTTCCCGCCCGCCACGACATCCTGATACTCCGAGTTGCCCCGTGCCTCCGTGCCCGCCGCCCGGCGGAACGATTGACCGTAGCCGACGCCGCTCCGATAGTTGATCGACATCACGATGTAGCCTTCGTCAGCCAGCCACTGATTGAACGCATACGCCCAGTGATAGAACTGCATGTAGTGGTACGCCGGCAGCATCTGGCGCACGGGCCCTCCGTGCACGAACACGATTGCCGGCCGCTTCTCGCCGGGCTTCAGGTCCTTCGGCAGGAACAGCTGGTTATGGATCTCCAGGCCGTCCGCCGCGTGCGTGATGATGATCTGCGGCGTGACGTGCTCAGCGACCGGGAAGCTCTTTGGAAGTGTCGGATAAATTATCCTTGGGGCTGACCCTTCCGTCGAGACGAGCGCGACGGACGCCGGCTGCGCGGCGTTGAAGTAGAGCACCGCGAGCTTCTTGCCAGACGCCAGCGGAGTCGGATCGCGCTCGACCCCGTCACCGGTTGACACCTGCCGTGGCGGCGTGCCACCCGCCGTGGGCACCGCCCAGATGTGGCGGCGCTCGATGTCGCCGGCGTTCGTGCAATAATAGAACGTCTTGCCATCGGCGGAGTACGACACGGAGACGGCATCTTCGATCAGGCCGTTCGTCGTCGTGAGCTCCACCGGCGCCGCGTTGGTCCCCGCGATATCAATCGAGAAATAGCGCTCCCACTCGTCATTCGGCACGGCGACCTCGAACACCACGCTCTTGTCGGCCCAGCGGATGCTGTTGACCGCGGCGTACACCCGCTCGCCCGGCTCGTTGTGCCAGAACTCGCGAATGTTCCCGGTCGCGACGTCGGCGACCATCATCGAGAGGGTATAGCCACCATTGAACGTCGCGGCGTACAGCCCGGGATCGCGTCCGGACGGGGCGGCCGCCTCGCCGCCGCGCCCGCCGCGTGCACCGCCTCCGCGGCCTCCGAATCCGCCGCATCCGGCAAACGGCGCGACCGCGCCACGGCCCGCCCCTGCCCCACCCGGATTCCCGATTCCGCCGCCACCCTGCTGTGTCTGACGACCGAACGGCACGCCCGGCTTGCGAATGAACGCGATCTGCTTTGAGTCGGGCGACCAGGTCGGACTTCCATCGCAGTCCACGCTCGGCGACACGTACGTCACCTTCCGCGTCTTCACGTCGTACACGCCGATCAGCGAATGATTCTCGCGCATGCTCACGAAGGCGATCTTCGATCCGTCGGGCGACCAATGCGGCTGGCCATTGTTGCCCCACAGCTTGATGAACGGGATCCCGCCGGTGTCCATCCGCGTCGGCGGCGCCTCTTTCGTGGTGCGCGCGCGATAGATCTCGTCGTCGCTCGTGTACAGCACCCACCTGCCGTCCGGCGATACCGTCGGCGACTGGCCTTCCGCCACGCGAATCGCCGGCGTGCCGCCGGTCGTGCGAACGGCCCAGATCGCGCGGTCGCCGCCGTTGGGGTCATGCCCAGGATCGGCGATCCAGCCCTGACGATTGGCCGCGCCGCCGCGCACGAACACCGCAGTCGATCCGTCGGCCGAAAGCGCAACCTCGGTCAGGTCGACGCCGTTGTCCTCCATGAAATTCGTCAGGCGGACCGTCTTGAAATCCGGCGCGGCCGCCGTGTAGACGTTGCGCATGCCGCGATCGTACGCGATCCACGCGATGCGGTCGGTTTTCGCGGCCGACACGACTTCGAGCGGCTCGGACGTCCCGATGTACTGCGCGATCGTCGGCTTCGACTGCGCGCCGACCGGAAGCGCCGCGCAAAGAGCCGCGGCGATGGTGAGTACGTACCGGCTGCTAGCGCGCATCGATCTTTCTCCCGGCATTCAGGTTGTCGAAGTTCATGATGGTGTTGAAGACGAGGAAATAGCTTCCGATCGTCTCGCCCCGATAAACGGGATTGTTGCCGAAGAGCACGACGTGCCCCTTCTCCATCGGTACGTCGACCACGACCGGACGTTGAGCGATGTCGGCGCCACCGTCGAGCAGCCCCGACACCAGCAGGTCCCGCTGGTCCGCGTAACGCAGGATCACGCGCGGGCGCTGGTCCGGCGGAATGATGTTGAGCGGGTTCCGCAACTGGTCCTCCGTGACCGGGGCGTACTGCCACGGCTGCACGGTGGTGCGCGGCGCCGGGAGGAAGCGGGCGTCGAGTTGCGGAAAGCCCTGCACCTGATCGGCGTCGTCCTGCGTGCCGCGTCCCGTGGCGCGCGCGCTGCCCCCGGCACCTCCCCGCCCGCCGCCGCCGCGTCCGCCGCGCGACGCGCTGACGCCGAAGCTCTCGCCGCTGTTGCTGTACACGGCGAGATTGTCGCTCACGCCGTACGCAATCGGGCTCGCGTCGTCCACGAGGCGTGTGCGCAGGAGCGTGCCGACGACTTCACCGCGCCGGGCGGAATTGCTGCTTACGCCGTTGGTGAGGCCGAACTGGATCGCGAAATCGGCGGTATTCGTTGCACCGATCATGACGCCGCCGCGCTTCACGAAATTCTGCAGATTCTCGAGCCCCGTGTAACCCAGTCCCGGTCGCACGTCATCGGTCTGCGCCCAAGTGCCGATGTTCGGCGTCTCGGGCGAGTTCTTCCACGGCATCGGGTTGCGCCACATCGGCATGCCGTCGATGATCGCCTGTCCGCCGCCGCCGGCCGGTGGGAAGACGATCACGTCGTACTTCGCGCCGAGGTTCGCGTCCTTGGCGACGTCCTGCGTGCTGATGTACGTGTACGGCACCTGCAGCTGGTCGAACGCCTGGCGCCACCATCCCTCGGTTTGCGTGCCGGACCAGGTGTGGAGGATCGCGATGCGGGCCGCATGAGTGGGATGCATCTTCACCGAAGGCGCCGCGGCGAGCGCGGTGACCTTGATGCCGAGTTCCTTCGTGGCCTTGTCGAGATCCGCCGACGCCACGCCGCGAACGATGAACGAACCGCGGTTGAAATGTGCGCCGTCCGCGTCGAATGCCTCCTCCGTTGCCTGGATGTCCGCATCCTTCAGCCGGTAGCGGAGCGTCGCGAGCGAGTTGTCGCCGTTGCCGTTGATCGCGTAGACCGAGCCCGTCCCGGCGACGCCGCCCGGCGCGGAGACCTCACCGGTCACGCGCTGCATGGGGGCATCGAGCACCTTCACGTCCGTCACGCGCGCAACCTGGACGTTGAAGCCCTCGGGGAAGGTCCAGCCGGTGTCGTCGTACGGCGTTTTCTGGGGATCGTTCGGGCTCCAGTACTGATAGTCGAGCAGGGCGTCCGCGATGCGCGAATACGGCTGGTCCATGCGCACGATATAGCTCCCCGCGGGAAACTCGCGCGTCTCGGTGGCCGGCGCCGCATCCACCGGTGCGGCGGCGCCACGTCCGCCGCGCCCTCCGGCCGCGGCCGCCCGCTTGACCGGCATCGTGACCGAGAACGGCGCGGTGGCGCGAGAGATTTCAACCGCCTGCTTCTGCAGGATGCGGAGCAGCTCCGCCTGCGAGCCGAGACGCGGGTCGTTCGCGCTGAACACGTACGCGGCCGGCCCCTCGACCTTCGGCTTCATGATCGACCGCTTGCTCTTCTCGTAGAAGTTCTCGAGGAACAGGTGCCGGTTGTTCGCGATGTAGGCGAGCGACACGAGCAGTCCCGTCTGTTCGTAGTTGTTGTTGTTGCGCAGCGACCACTTCACGTGCGGGATCGGCGGATTCTGCTTGAACCACGTCCGCTCGGTTTCTGCGGGCGACAGCGTGCGGTCGACGGTCTCGGCGGTGCCGCCGTTGCCGAACGTCTCGTACAGGCGGCTGATGCCGTTGTGCGTCGCCGCGATGAACATCAGGTAGCCCGGCGACCAAGTATCGAAGTCGCCGTGCGCGAAGACGCCGGGCATGCCGTAGCGCGTCATCTCCTGCACGTTGTTCCAGCCGATCATCTGCCACTCATTGGTGAGCAGCGGATCGAGCCACGCGTTGTAGGGGCCGTCGCCGATGGTGTTGTCGTACATGAACGCGACCGACTCGTGCAGGTCGTGCAGCACCGTCGCCTTCCAGCCGACGTAGGTATTCAGCACGTTCTGCGTGAGCTTGAGCGTCATCCCCATCGCGTCGCGGTTGTTGTCGTGCGCCACATAGTGCCCCCAGTACACGAGGCTCGGCGCGACTTCATTGGGATGCTTGACGTGCCAGTTGTAGAGATCGACGGTGCGATCGCGCCCGTCGACTTCGACGATCGGCGTGATCAGCGTGATCACGTGGTCGCGGATGTTCTTGATGTACGGACTCTCGTCGACCGCGAGACGGTAGGCCAGCTCCATCAGCGCGGTTGGCGCGCCTGCTTCCGTGGAATGAATTGTGCCCGTGATGTAGTACACGGGCGCTGCGGTCGCGGCAATTTTGTCAGCTTCGGCATCGTTGAAGTTGATCGTGCGCGGATCGGCGAGCTTCGCGAGCTGGGCCTTGTTCGCATCGAGTTTCGAGATCAGCGCCTCCGACGCGACGGCGACCGCGATCATCTCGCGTCCCTCTTCGGTCGTGCCGATCGAGAACACCTTCACGCGCGGCGACGACTTCGCGAGCAGCCGCATGTACTCGTAGACTTCCTTGGAATACGGCAACTTGGTCGGCGCACCGGCGATGTCGCCGAGTGTGACCTTCGGCGTCGGGACGGTCTTGGATGCCGGGAGATAGTCCACGAGCGGCGAGAGGAAAAACGGCTCGGTCGTGTACTCGCGAATTTTCTTCGTGTATTCCTCATCGACGGGCTGCTTGGGATCGCGGCCGGGCTTCAGTGCGGCCGGATCACCCTGCGCGAACGCCGGACGAGCCGGGATGGCGGCGACCAGGAGGGCAAGGGCAAAGCCCAACGTGACGGAACGACGCTTCATTATTAATCCTCTTCAACGATAATTGTGGTCCAGCCGGCGGGGAGCGCGATTGTGTGCGCTTTTTTCCGTGCATGACGATGGCAGGAATTGCGGAAAGTGGCAACGTGCCGCGCCCGTTGCCGGCCGGTTTCAGTCGGCTCGCATCGCGATCGCCGGGTCGACGTGCGCGGCCCGCGACGCCGGAACCGACGACGCGATCAGCGCCACCACGCCGAGCAGCGCGGTGACCGCGGCGTAGGTCACGGGGTCCGTCGATTTCACGCCGAACAGCAGCGCGCCCATCAGCCGGGTCACCGCGAGCGCGCCGGCGAGTCCGACACCGATCCCGACAGCGACCATGGTGACCCCCTCACGCACCACCAGCCGCACCACCAGTGACGGTGTCGCGCCAAGGGCAATCCGGATTCCGAGCTCGCGGGACCGCTGGCCGACGAGGTACGCTACGACACCGTAGATCCCGATGGCTGAGAGGGCGATCGCGACCAGCGCGAACGCCGTGAGCAGCACCATGTAGAAGCGCGGCTGCGCGACCGATTCGGCCAGCACCGCGTCGAGCGTCTTCACCTGGTCAATGGCCAGATCGGGGTCGAGCTCCTTGATCGCGGCGCGCGCATCGGCCACGACGGCTTGTGGGTCTCGCGTGGTGTGGAGCACCACGTTCATGCTGGACATGGGCCATTGGTCGTACGCCGCCCAGAACTGCGGCTGCGTCGCGGCGGCGAGCGACGAACCCTTCACGTCCGCGACGACGCCGACGATGTCGCCCTCGAGCGGTCCCAATGGACCGCCCATGCCGAACGTCACGTGCTTGCCGATCGGATCTTCGCCGGGAAAGAATTTTTTCACCGCGGCTTCCGTAAGCAACAGTACCTTCGGGCCACCGGCACGATCGGCGTCGGTGAAGCCGCGTCCGCGCACGATGCGGATGCCCATCGTCCCGAAGTAGCCGGGCGTCGCAATGCGGACCTGCGCGTCGGGTTCGTCGTTGGGACTCAGTGGCGGGTGACCCGTGATTTTGAACGTGAACCCGAAGCCGAAATTCGTGAGCGGCATGCCGAAGCCCGCGCCCGTGGACTGCACGCCTGGCAGTGCATGCATCCGGTCCATGAGGCTCGTCATGAACGCGGCCTGCTGCTCGGGCCTGGAATACTTTGCGTTCGGCAAGCTCACGGCGAACGAAATGGAGTTCTCGGTGCGAAAACCCGGGTCGACCGACATCAGCGAGTTGAAACTGCGAATCAGCAAGCCGGCGCCGGCGAGCAGCATGACCGAGAGCGCGACCTCGGCGACGACGAGCGCACGCCGCGCGACGTGACTGCGGCCGCGCCCCCCACTGCGTCCGCCTTCACGAAGGGTCTTCGCGATGTCGGGCCGCACCATCCGTCGCGCGGGAGCGAGGCCGAAGATTGCTCCGGTGACCGTGGCGATGACGAGCGTGAACCCGAGCACGAGTCCGTCGACATGGATTGCACTGAGCAGCGGAATGCTTTGCGGCGCCGATGCGACGAGGAGTTTTGTGCCGGCAATTGCCAGCAGGAACCCGGCGGCACCGCCGGCGAGTGCGAGCACCATGCTCTCGGTGACGAGCTGCCGGACCAGGCGGCCGCGCCCCGCGCCGAGTGCGCTCCGCACGGCGAGCTCGCCCTCGCGCGCCACGCCTCGGACGAGGAGCAGGTTGGCGACATTGACGCACGCAATCAGGAGCACGAACGCGACGCCGCCAAGGAGAATCAGCAGCGGAAGCCGGATGCTCCCCGTGATGAACTCCTGCAGAGGAATGACCTGGGCGCGCAGCCCCTTGTTGTAGTCCGGATAGTCGCGTTCGAGCCGCGTTGAAACAGCATCCATGTCGAGCGCCGCGGCCTGGTACGTCATGCCGGGCTTGAGGCGCGCGATGGTGCTCACGTATACGGCTCCGCGGCTCTTGGGGAGCCGTGCGGGATCGAACGCGAGCGGAAACCAGATCATCGCCGTGGCGGGCCATGCGGATGCGTTCGGCACGACGCCGGCGACGCGATAGTTCTCGTTGTCGAGCGTGATCGTCGAGCCGACGAGGCTGGGATTCGCGCCGAACCGCGTGCGCCAGAGACTCTCGCGCACGAGGACGGCCTTGGTGCCGCCGAACACGGCTTCTTCCGGCGAGAATACGAGGCGTCCCTGCACCGGCGAGACACCGAGCAGGTCGAAGAACCCCGCGCTGACATCGTAGCCGCGGAGATTCTCCGGGTCGCCTGCCCCCGTGACGACCGCCGAGTGCCCGCTGTAGGCGGCGAAGGAGGAAAACGAGTGGTTCATCGTGCGCCAGTCTTCGATGTTCGCCGGCGAGGCATAGGGAAACGGCTTGCCGGCGTTCATGGACGAGGCGACCATCACGACGCGCGAGGGATCGGCGAATGGGAGTGGGCGGAGGAGGATTCCGCGCACGACGCTGAAGATCGCGGTGTTAGCGCCGATGCCGAGCGCGAGCGTGAGAATGGCGACGACCGCAAACCCCGGGGCTTTGCGAAGGCCGCGGATCGCGTATGCGACGTCTTGAAGAAGCTCGGCCAGGTATTCGCTGCGCATGATGCGTTTCTCGCGCCGCGCGTCGGTGCGGCGGCAGTAGGTTTGCGCGTCGGTGACGTCGCCGAACTGTCGGCGCGCCTCCGCGCGGGCGGCGTCGGGCTCCCAGCCACGCGATATCAGCTCGCTCGCGCGCATGTCCAGGTGGAACTCGAACTCTTCCTCGCCGGCCGCGGCCGTCCGCCGGAAGAGCGGCAGGCGGAAGACTCTCCGGAACTCCCTGCGGAACGCCTGGCTCGCGGACACTTCAAACGGTCCGGAGCACGCGTGTGACCGCGAGGGAGAAGTCGTGGAACGCGGCGCGCTCGTCCCGGAGCTGGCGGCGGCCGGCGGCGGTGAGGCGGTAGTATTTTGCGCGGCGGTTGTTCTCGGACATGCCCCACTCGCTCTCGATCGCTCCGAGTTCTTCGAGGCGGTGAAGCGATTTGTAGAGCGCGGCGTCGTCTATGGCGAGCGTGCCACCGGACCGCTCACGGAGCCAGTTGGAGATGGCATAGCCGTGCATCGGCTTCCAGGTCAGCGTCTTGAGGACGAGGACGTTGAGGGTGCCGTAGATGAGGTCGGCGGGGGTCTTGGCCATTTCGCGGTTGGACAGCAGGAGGCCGCGAAAGGTTTACCTGTTCCACTGAACAGGTGAGGGGTCACCGCTCCTCTCACATCGCTCCTTCCCAATTGCCCCTCAGCCTGACTCGTCCCCGTATTTGTCGTTGCTCGTCGCCTTCTCGCCGCCGAGTCAAGGCACGACAAGCGTCGGCACGCTGCGATTCGTCCGCACCGTACCTCCGGTGCCCAACTGCCACCACCCGTCGAGGCCCCAGCAATAGACTGCTCCCTCCGATGTCCACCCGCACGTGTGTTGATGACCAGCCGTTATCCCGGCGAACACGTTCCCGCCGGCCACGAGAGTCGGCGCCAAGCGCTGCGTCGTGGTTGCGTCGCCCAGCTCCCCGGACTCGTTGGCTCCCCAGCAATACGCGGCTCCAGCGGAAGTCAGTCCGCACGTATGTGCGCCAGCGGTCAGGCTTACGAATGACAGCCCGCCGGCTACGAGCGTCGGATTCAAGCGAGCCGTCGTCGTACCATCGCCAATATCTCCGGTCGTATTGTCGCCCCAACAATACGCCACGCCGGCGGCGGTCAAGCCGCACGTATGAAACATGCCACCGACGAGAGTGGTGAACACCAGGTTCCCCGAAATTGCCGTCGGAACCAGCCTCGTCGTGGTGGTGCCGTCGCCGACCTCGCCACCAGCGTTGAGGCCCCAGCAGTATCCCGCGCCCGCCGCTGTGAGGCCGCAGCTCTGCGACCCGGCGGTCCACAGCTGCGTGAACACGTGTCCGCCGGAAACGGCGGTCGGAACCAACCGATCGACAGTCGTTCCGTCACCAACTTCTCCGTAGTCGTTCCTTCCCCAGCAGTACGCCGCTCCCGCGGTAGTCAGTCCGCAGCTGTCGAAGCCGGCGGACAGGCTCTTGAATACCAGCCCACCGGATACCGGTGTCGGAGCGGGATGCTGGATCGTGGTTCCGTCGCCAAGTTCACCGAAGTGTCCGTCTCCGAGGCCACTGCCATTGTCGCCCCAGCAGTAGCCGACACCCTGCGTCGACAACCCACACGAGTGAACCCATCCGGTACTTACGCTCGCAAACGTCACTCCGCCTGTCACGGGTACGGCCGTCGGCCTTACAGTAGCCGACGCGCTGTCTCCGAGAGTGCCGTAGGTGTCATCGCCCCAGCAGAACGCCGCGCCCGATGCATTGAGCGCGCATGTGAAATGCTGGCCGCCACTCACGCTGGTGAACGTGAACGGTATCGCCGTGGCAGTAAACACAGTGGGTACATCGCTGGATCCGGAGAGCGCAGCGCTGACGGACTGTACTCCAAGCGACGATCCGAGTGTCCACACGACCGTCGCCGCACCCGATTGGTCCGTCGTCGACGCTGGCGCCGAGAGTGCACCCCCGCCACTGGCAACGGCCCAGTTGACAACTGCGCCGGCTTTGGCGTTCCCGGATGCGTCCTCGACCCTGACCGTGAGACCTTGCGCGAGCGGAGTTGAGATCGGGCCCGTTTGTTCGTCACCGCTGCTCTTGGACACTCCGCGCGAATGCCCGGGCGCTGTGCTGTCATGGCTGCAGCGCGGGAGCAGCACGAGTATTGCCATCAGGATCGCAAAGCCAGTGCGTTGACGCACCGCGCGGCTCGCCGGACGCAGGGCGGCTCTGATCAGGGAGTCACCATCTGCGGAACCAGGTAGCCCCCGCCAACCGTGACGGAACTGATTTGGTGTGCTCCGTTATTCCCCCAGCAGTAGCGGATTCCGTCCTTCGTGATGCCGCACGTGTTCACGCCTTGTGAGTTGAGGGTGCTGAAGGTCAGCCCGCCGTGGACCGCCACTGGCGTCGATCGATTGATCACGGTGCTGTCGCCCAGCTCGCCATCAGCATTGTAACCCCAGCAGTAAGCCGCGCCTGTCGACGTCAGGCCGCATTTCGCCCCGCTGGCAACGCTGGCAAACGCGATGCCGCCGTGAACGGATACTGGGAGCAGCCGATCCGTAGTCGATCCATCACCGATATCGCCGGAAAAGTTGACACCCCAGCAATACGCGGCGCCGCCGGCAGTGAGGCCACAGCTGTGGCCAGGGCCCACCACGACGCTCGCGAAAGTCACTCCTCCAGAGACGGTGACCGGCGTGGTTCGACTAGTCGTGGTTCCGTCGCCAACCTGCCCGTTGCTGTTCTGGCCCCAGCAATACGCGGTGCCTCCAGCAACGAGGCCGCACGTCGACGTCGCGCCCGTTCCAAGCATGAGGAACTTCAGTCCGCCCTGCACCGCAACCGGAGCGTTGCGCTGTGTCGTCGTACCGTCTCCGAGCTGCCCAAAGGTGTTTGTACCCCAACAGTACCCCGAGCCCGACGACGTAAGCGCGCAGGTGGTTTGATCACCCGCCGAGATGCTCGCAAAGCGGAGTGAGCCGGAAACCGATGTCGGCACAAGACGCGAGGTCGTCGTGCCGTCGCCGAGCTGCCCGGTGGTGTTGTCGCCCCAGCAATACGCCGCTCCGGCGAAGTCGAGCGCGCACGAGTAATTGCTGCCTGGCGAGATCGTCCGGAATCTCAGGCTGTCGGCGACCTTCGTGAAGATGCTGCGCCCAGTCTGCGTGCCATCGCCCAGCTCGCCAGTAGCATTGTACCCGGCACAGGACTCGACTCCAGCGGTCGTCAGACTGCAAATGAATCCATCGCCTCCAGGCACTATGACGCTGGTCGTGAGTGTATCGCTCGCCGAGCCCAGAGGACCGGTGATGTGGTCCGAGTGCTTGCACGATGCAAAGACGACAACTGGAAGCGCCATGACGAACACTGCGTTGCCGCATGATCGAACCCGCATGATGAACCCCTCCGAACTGAACGTCCGCTGCCGGTCGCGAGCTGTGGAAAATAAAACACGCGGGACAATGAGAGATGTCGCCTGTCAGCCGGAGTCCCACAGCGACATTTTGCGCCACCTCGACGTGGCGCGGAAGGGCGTACACGCTACGGTGTAGTGGTTTTCCCCTGCGACAGCCGCAGCATCAGCAGCGCCGCCCGTTTCGTCTGCGACGGCAGCCGCCGGAGGTCGGCCGTCTCCTTCTCACTGTGATCATCGTGTCCGGAGAGGCCGATGCCATCGATGACCATCGGCACCGTGCTCGCGATGAACGCCACATCCGCCGCGCCCGCCTTCGACGGATCGACGGCTGTCACCTCACCTTCGCCCAGGTCCCGGCTCGCCTGCGAGTACATCGCGAGGATCCGCCGGTTTCCGTCCGTCGGTGCCATCGGCGGGTAGCCGTCGTCGAAAGTGATCTCGCCGCCGGTCTTCGGCAGATGATGCGAGACGATCTCACGCATCGCTTTTTCCGTTTTCGCGAGCTGCTCCGGCGAAAGCGTCCGCATGTCGCCGGTGACCGTCGTCTTCTCGGCGATCACGTTGTTCTTTCCGCTCGCGGAGCCAGAAGTTCCGCCGCTGTCGGTGCTCACGAGCGTGCCGCCCAGCGCGAGCCCCGGGCTGAACGCGAGGTACGGCTCGCCGGACAGCTTCTGGTAGAACTCCGTGAGGATGCGCGACATCTCGAAGATCGCGCCGGCGCCGATGTCGTCGTGAAAGATTTGCGACGCGTGCCCGGGGTAGCCCGTGGTCGTCAGCTTCCACTCGGTGGCCGACCGGCGCGAGATCACCGCGGATTTCGGATCGCCCGCGCCGTCTTCGAATCCCATCGCCGCGGTTGCGCCCGCGGCGGCGTCGACGAGCGCCTTGCGCGCCATCGCGAGCGGGCGGCCCGCGTCTTCTTCGTCGCCGTCGAACACGGCGGTCACGTTCATCTTCTCGAGCTGGCCCGCGTCCTTCAGCGCGCGCAGTGCAAAGAGCATCACGACATCCCCGCCCTTCATGTCTATCACGCCGGGGCCTGTGGCGGTCGAGTCGTTCAACCGGATGAACTTCTGGAACGGGCTCGACGGCTCGAACACCGTGTCGAGATGGCCGATCAGCAGGATCTTCGATCCCGGCCCCGCGTGCTCCGCAACCAGGTGCCCCGCGCGCTTGAACGGCGCACCGTCCACCCAGCGCGTCTTGAAGCCGAGCGCGTCGAGCTGTGGCCGCAGCACGTCGGCCACGCGCCTGACGCCGGCGACGTGCATCGTGCCGCTGTTGATGTTCACGATCCGTTCGAGCAGTGCGAGCGCGTCAGCGTTGTGCGCGTCCACCGCGCGGACGGCAGCACGTTCGGCGCCGGACAGCGGTGCGGTACCCTGCGCGCGCGCGCGGCCAGGAACGGCGAGACACGCAACGGCTCCAGCGGTGACCATTGCGCCGCGAAGCGAAAGTGACAAGATCATGTCAGGTATTCCATCGAAGTTTGTTTCCAGCGTGGTGCGACGAGAATAACATTCGGGCGACGAATCGCTCACCCTTCCGGCAATCATATAATGTCTCACTCTTTCCGCTCATTCGCGCGAGTCCACATCGCGGCCGTCGCGATCGGCCTCGTCACTTTCGCCGCCGCGGCGGTCGCGCAGCACACGCCGCTCGCCGACTCCGTGCTGGTACGCTCGCTCGCGTTCCGCTCGATCGGCCCCGCATCGATGGGCGGCCGCATCGTGGATATCGCGGTCGCGGAAAATCCACCGGTGGTGCGCGGCGGCCGGCTCGGCACGGTCTTGTATGTGGCGGCCGCGACGGGTGGCATTTACAAATCGACGAACGCCGGCATCAACTGGACGCCCGTTTTTGATTCCGTGCGCACCGGATCGATCGGCGCCGTGGCCGTCGCACCGTCGAACTCTGAAATCGTGTGGGTCGGAACCGGCGAGTCGAACAACATGCGCAGCTCGTCGTGGGGAACGGGCGTGTACAAGTCCGACGACGGTGGCAAGACGTGGAGCGGGCCGATGCTCGCCAAGTCGCAGCACATCGGCAAGATCGTCGTCGATCCGCGCGACCCGAACGTCGTCTACGTCGCCGCGATGGGTCCGCTCTGGGCATCGGGCGGCGAGCGCGGGCTCTTCAAGACGACCGACGGCGGAAAAACCTGGACCAACACGAAGAACATCAGCGCGAACACCGGTTTCACCGAACTCGTGATGGATCCGTCGAATCCCGACGTGCTCTACGCCGCGTCGCTCGAGCGCGAGCGCCGCGAGTACGGATTCCTGCCCGCGGGCCCCGAGAGCGCGATCTGGAAAACGCGCGACGCCGGCCGCACCTGGACCGAGCTTGCCGGCGGACTCCCCAAGGGCGACCTCGGCCGCACGGGTCTCGCGATTTGCCGCTCGAAGCCGTCCACCGTGTACGCGATGGTCCACGCCAAGGCGCCGGCGAACGGCCTCTACCGCTCCGACGACAGCGGGAGCACCTGGCACCTCGTGAACACCGTGAACGGCACCGCGTGGTACTACAGCCAGGTGCGGTGCGACCCGTCGGACCCGGAGCACGTGATCTCGCTCAACGCCGCGTCGCGCGAATCGTTCGACGGCGGCCGCACGTGGACGAACTTCGCGAACGGTGGCGTGCACAGCGATTCGCACGTGCTCTGGATCAATCCCGAGGATCCCGAACAGATGATTCTCGGCAACGACGGCGGCCTCTACACCACGTTCGATCGCGGGCGCACGTGGAGTCACACCGAGAACATGGTCGCCGCGCAGTTCTACGCGATCGCCGTCGACGATGCGCAGCCGTTCTACAGCGTGTACGGCGGGCTGCAGGACAATCAGCAGTGGGGCGGCCCGAGCCGCTCGCGCAACACTTTCGGTCCGACGAACGCCGACTGGTTCCGGATGCACGGCGGCGATGGGTTTTACGCCGTGCCGGATCCGTGGGATTACAACCTGGTGTACGCCGAGATGCAGGGCGGCGGCGTGGTGCGGTATGACCAGCGCACCGGGCAGGCGAAAAACATCAAGCCGGTGCCGAAGGACGGCGACAAGCAGCGCTTCAACTGGAGCGCGCCGATTCTGCCGTCGCGCCACGACGCGAAGACCGTGTACATGGCCGCGAACTATCTGTATCGCAGCCCGGACCGCGGCGACAGCTGGGTGACAATTTCGCCGGATCTCACTCGCGGGATCGACCGCAACAAGCTGCCAATGCGCGGCGCGGTGCCTGACTCAACGGCGCTCGGCCGCAACGAAGGCACTGCGGAGTTCAGCAACATATCGACCATCGACGAGTCGCCGCTCAAGGCCGGCGTGCTCGTGGTGGGAACGGACGATGGCCTGATCCAGGTGACGCGCGACGGCGGAAAGACGTGGACGAAGACCGATCATTTCCCCGGCGTGCCCGACACGACGTACGTGAGCCGCGTGACCTTTTCGCGTGCGAGCGAAGGTACGATCTACGCGACGCTCGACGGACATCGCAGCAATGACTTCAAGCCATATGTGATGAAGAGCAGCGATTACGGCAAGACGTGGACGAGCATCGCGTCGAATCTGCCGGACGAGGGCAGCGTGCAGGTCGTTCGCGAACATCCGCGCCAGCCGAATCTGTTGTTCGTGGGCACCGAGTTCGGCGTGTTCTTCACGATTGATGGCGGCGCGCAGTGGACCCAGCTCAAGAGCGGGATCCCCGGAGTGCCCGTGGCCGACCTGCAGATTCAGCCGCGGTGGGACGATCTCGTCGTGGGGACGCACGGCCGCGGCGTTTATATCCTCGACAATCTCGCGCCGCTCGAGCATCTCGCACAGGCGAAGCAGGCTCAGGTCGCGTTCATGTTCCCGATCCGCGATGAGCTCGACTTCCAGCCGAACGCCACGCGCAGTTCGGGGATGGGGACGAGCGGGTTCACGGGACAGAACCCGGAGCTGGGCGCAGGCATCGCGTACACGCTCAACGACGTTCCCGCCGGCGCGAAGGCGAACATCCAGATCGTCGACGCGACTGGGACAGTGATCAGACAAATCGCCGCGGCGAACAAACCCGGGCTGTATCGGCAGTATTGGGATATGCGCGCGGGCCCGCCGCTCACCGGCGCCGTGACAGACACATTGCCGTTTGGCACGCCGGTCGCGGCTGGTCGCGGTGGCCGCGCTGGTGGTGGAGGC
>JBIOHR010000039.1:0-21340 GCA_044449085.1 Gemmatimonadales bacterium
ATGCGGGAGTATCGCAGCGAAGCTATCCGCAATATCGCCGTCGTCGGACACGGCTCGAGCGGCAAGACGACGCTCGTCGACGCCCTCGCCTTCGTCTCGGGAACCAGCAAGCGACACGGGTCGATCAAGGACGGGTCCACGCTCACCGACACCGCACCCGAGGAAATCGAACGGCGGTTTTCCATCTCCCTCGGCTGCGCCTGCGCCGAGTGGAAGGACACGAAAATCAACCTCCTCGACACGCCCGGCTTCCTCGATTTTCAGGGCGACGCGGTTGCGGGAATCGCAGCGGCGGACGGCGCGCTCGTCGCGGTCGGCGCCAGCACCGGTGTCGAGGCGGGGACCGAGCGCATGTTCCGCGAAGCGATCACCCGCAGGGATCCCGTGCTGTTCGTGGTCTCGACCATCGACCGCGAGCACGCCGATTTCGATGCGGCGTACCGGTCGATCAAGGAGCGCCTCACCGCGAAGGTCGTTCCGGTGGAAATCCCGATTGGCTCCGGCGCGGGGTTCAAGGGCGTCATCAATCTCTTCACCAAGCGCGCGCACCTCTTCAAGCCCGGCACCAAGGCCGGGGAATACGAGGAAGCGGATATTCCGGCAAACGAGCGCGCGCGATTCGAGCGGTACCACCAGGAAATGGTGGAAGCGGTCGCCGCCACCGACGACGCGCTGCTCGAGCGTTTCTTCGGCGGCGAGGAGCTCCCGGGCGAACTCGAGATGGGCGCCATGAAGGAGGCGATGAAGCGGCAGGAGATCTTTCCGCTGCTCTGCTGCTCGAGCCAGCTCACGTGGGGCGTGCGGACGGTGCTCGACTTTCTCGTCACGCTCATGCCGAGTGCGTTCGAGATGGAGGAGCTGCACGCGTTCACGGGCGCCGAGGGCGGGCGCACGGTGGAGATTCATCCGGCGGACGGCGCACCGTTCGCGGCGCTCGTGTTCAAGACGACCGCCGAACCGCACGTGGGCGACGTGTCGTTCTTCCGGACCTTCAGCGGCACGGTCGTCGCGGGCCAGGAGCTCTACAACGCTACGCGCGATACGGCCGAGAAGATGATGCACCTCTCAATCCCGGTCGGCCGCGAGCGCGTGGAGATGTCACGCCTGTATCCCGGGGACATCGGCTGCGTGGCGAAGCTGCACAACACACACACGAACGACACGCTTTCGACAAAAGCGCATCCGGTGCGACTGCCGCAGATCCACTTTCCCGATCCCGTCGTGACCTTCGCCGTGAAATCAACGGCGCGGACGGACGAGGAAAAACTTCAGCAGGGGCTGCACCGGCTGCACGACGAGGATCCGACCTTCCAGACGCATTTCAGCAGCGAGACGCACGAGACGATCGTCGGCGGAATGGGCGAGCGGCACGTCGAGGTCGCGCTCGCGCGGGTGGCGAGGCAGTTCGGTGTGAAGGGGGAGCTGTCGGCGCCGCGCATCCCGTATCGCGAGACGATCACGTCGAAGAGCGAAGGGCAGGGGCGGCACAAGAAACAGTCCGGCGGGAAAGGGCAGTTCGGCGACTGCTGGATCCGGATGCGGCCGGCGTCGCGCGGGTCGGGATATCAGTTCCAGGATGAGATCGTCGGCGGCGCGATTCCACGCGGATTCATTCCCGCGGTCGACCGTGGCGTGCAGGAGGCGGCGGCGCGCGGAGTGCTCGCGGGGTATCCGCTGGTCGATTTTGTGGTCGAGTGCTACGACGGCAGCTACCACTCCGTCGATTCCAACGAGGCGTCGTTCAAGATGGCCGGGATTCTTGCGTTCAAGGCCGTCGCGCCGAAGTGTAGGCCCGCGCTGCTCGAGCCGCTCGAGCTGGTCGAGGTCACGACGCCGGATTCGTATCTCGGCGACGTCATGGGCGACCTCAGTTCGCGGCGCGGACACATCCTGGGCACGGAGCCGGCGGAGGAGGGGAGCTTTACGCGCGTCCGCGCGATAGTGCCGCAGGCCGAGCTGCATCTGTACGCGACGAAGCTTTCGTCACTCACGCACGGCCGTGCGCTGTTCACACAACGGTTTCACGGATACGAGTATGTGCCCGGGGAGGTCGCACGCGAAATCGTGCACGGCAGGGAAGACGCCAGCGCGTAGGAGTTGACTGGCTGCGAGAGGGCAGAAACTCCAAAGTCCCTAAACTTTGTGGTAGCCGATCCTCGCCGCTTCCGCCCGATCCTCCGCGGTGTACACCTCGAAATCCGAGAAAAATCCGGGCGCCTCCGCCTGCAGCATCCGCAGCACGGTCACCGCCATCCGACGGATCTCGAACTCGGCGCCCTCGCTCGAGCGCAGTTCCAGCATCGTCCGCCACGCGCGCGCGTTCGCGGTGACGACGACCTTCGTCTCCGTCGAGTTGGGCAGCACTCCCCTGGCCGCCTCGCGCGCCATCTTCCGGCGGTGCACCCGGTCGGCCACCCAGCCGTAGCGCTCCATGAGTTTTTCGACGAGCGCGATGTACGTCGCCTGCGCCGCCTCGATCTGCGCCTGCCACTGCGCGAGCAGCGCGGCGTCGCCGAGGATCGCGGGCGGAATCACGAACGCCGCCTGCGATTCGTCGACGTAGCGCTGCGAAAGCTGCGAGTACGCGAACCCCGCGCGGTGGCGCACCAGCTCGTGCGTGAGCGACCGCGAGACGCCCTCGATGAGCAGCGAGTAGTTCGCGTGCTCCAGCACGCTCCCGTGCCCCTGCTTCTTGATGTTCTCGAGGTATTCGCGCGTCCCGCGGTTGGCCGGATTCTTCTGGCTCATGTAGCAGAGCCGTCCCGCGAACTCCGCGAGCCGCTCGCCGTCGGTGCTCTCGCCGAGCCAGTGCACGGGGAGGTGCGCGGGCTCCGCGAATGCGGGGCGCGCGAGGACGGAGATGACAGGTGCGGTATAGAAGTGCGGCATCGCCTCGGGGTGGGTCGTGGCCGGCTACGGTAAGGTCGCGACGAAAGCTACGCCGCGACCTCACCGGAACCAACCGTGGCCTCGCCGCCCCGGGTGCTTACGACTGGATCTGCCGCTGGACTTCGCGGTTGACGATCGGGATCGTCCGCGCACGGGCACCGGCGGCCTTCGGAACCGTGACGCTCAGCACGCCGTCCGTGAACGTCGCCTCGATCTTCTCGGCGTCCACGTGCTCGGGCAGCCGGATCGAGCGCGAGAATGTGCCGCTCAGCCGCTCCGCGCTGAACACGCGGAGCTGGGTCTTCTCTCTGGCCGGGAGCGTCGCCGCGCGCGCGCCGCTGATGGTGAGAGCGTTGCGGTCGAACTGGATGCTCACGTTCTCCTGATGGACACCGGGCAAATCCGCCTCTACGACGAACGCCGTTTCGGTTTCATAGATATCCACTGGCGGCAACCAGAGCTGCCTGCGGGCCGGAGCATCTGCGCCATCGATAGACGCCTGAGTCGCGGTCTCTTCCATGGCGCGATTGAGCGTCAGCAAGCGGTCGAACACGACATCGAACGAATTGGGGAACATGGTGGATCTCCTGGAGGAAAGAGGTGATTCCGCCAAGGGCGGAGCGCAGGGCCCGTCCCGCCGGACGCGGCGGGCTTGCGAGGCCGTGCGATGCGAGATGGAGGCAACCCACGTGCCAAGCCGGGTTTGTCAGGTTGGCAAAATTGCTTGTCAGGATGGCTGCATCCGTTGCCGATCTGGCAAACGGCGACCCGCTGGCCGGGGCTAGGTGGTGGCCGCGAAGGGAACGAAACGGCGTGTCCGCACGCGTCCGACCAGTGACCGCAGCGCATGGTTGCTGGCCAGGGCCAGGAGACCCGCGACGGTTAGCGTGCGAACCTCCGCGCGCGTGATCTTCACGCTCCCGCCCTCGCGGAGCATCGCGCGTGACCGCGAGAGGTCGCGGAGCGTGGCATACGCGAACAGGAGTGGGAGCACGCAGAATGCGCGGATCGCCACCGCGCGGCGCGGGATCAGCAGGATGTACTCGAGCGCGTCATCGAGGTCTGTCCACGCGAGTTCGATGAACGCGGACACCGCGGCGTGGTTTCCCTCGAGATGCGCGGCGTCGAGGATCGTCCGGTGCCCGCTCCCATGTTCGGCGAGCGAGCTCTCGGGGATGTAGATCGCGTTCTCATGCGCCGCGTCCCACGCGATGTCCTTCAGGATGTTGACGGTCTGCAGCGCCTCGCCGAATTGCTTGCACTTCGCCCAGAGCTGCGCGAACTCCGGCTTGCCCACGCTCGGTGCGTGCTCGTGCCAGAGTTCGGTGAGCATGCAGCCCACCGTTCCGGCGACGTAGTAGCAGTACTCGCGATACTCGGGCATCGTCTGGATGCGGATCCCGTGCGGATAGAGCTGGACGAACTTTCGCATGCCGTGCACCATGACGCCGACCCAGTGTTCCACGCGTCCGCGGGTGCGCTCGGGCAGCGAGCGGAGCAATACGCACACGAGATCCGTGTGGCGGAGGAGGTCCACATGCGCCGGGTCGCCGCCGATGTCCGCGGCACGCGCGGGGAAGGCCTCGGCCGCGTCGCGATCCGCGAGCGCGCGGAGGAATGCGTCGAGCAGCTCCGCCTTTCGCTCCGCCGTGGCGGCGCCGTCGTCCTCGATTGTGTCGGCGATGCGGCAGAGCAGGTACGCGGTGAGGACCGCGCGGCCGAGCATGCCGGGGAGGACGCGGATGGAGATCGCGAAGGTGCGCGAGACCTCGGGGAGGACGGCGCTGGCGAAGCGCCGGGCGTAGCGCAGGCGCTTTGCATCGTCTGCGGGGCCGCCCGCGCCGGCGGCGACCGCGCCGTGAGGGATCACTTCGGTGGACGCGGAGGACCGATGATCGCGTCGAGCAGGACCTGCGCGGTGGTCGCCGGTTTATCGCTCGCGAACTCGAGGCGGTCGAGCGCCTGTTCGAGCGCGACCTGCGCGCGGTCGACCAGGTGCGTGTACTTGCGCCAAGAAAAATACGTCGTTGCCGCGCCCGCGATCACGGCCGGCGCGACGGCGAGCAGCGGCGCGATCCCGATGGCGAGGAGCGGGGCGCCGACGAACAGCGTGGCCAGGAGGGTATACAACAGCGCCTTCACGACGCGCTCGTTTCGTGTCGACCGGAAATCCGCGACGACGCGCACGTGCGACTGTCCTGGCGCGACGTCGGCCACAATGGCGGTAACGCTGCTGGAGGCGGCGAGCTCGAGTCCGCTCCCCGAAATCGTGAGCGCGCGCCGGAAGGACGAGAAGAAGTCGCGCCGCGCTTCCCACACGAGCTGGTCGGCAAAGCGGCGCTTCACCTCGAGGCCTTCGCTCCGCTGCATCCACGCGTCGAGCGCGGCGAGCACCGGTGCTGCCGCACCCGGCACCGTTCGCGCCGCGCTCACCGCAGACGCTCCCGCGATCGCGGCGAACATGCCGGATTCTTCGGGCACCAGCGTCCGGCTGCGCTCCTCGGCGAGCGCCTGGCGCAGCACCTCGGGCGAGAGGCCGACTTCCTTTCCCAGTTCCACGACCTGCGCTTCGTTCATCGCGCCGGCCTCGTCGCCCTCGCCGGTGGTGCCCTGCAGCTGGGCGGCACGGGCGAGCACGCGCTCGAGCGCGGCGCGGGAGAGCGCGGGGCTTCCGGGGGTCGGGCGCTGGTCGGCCACGGTCAGATTCCGCCGAACGTGATGGACACCTGCCGGGTGATTGATGCGAGCATTGGGCCGGGGATCGGGAATGTTCTGGCGAACACGGAAATCGGATCGCCGGTGAAAGACACGCCGGCGAGGCCAAGATAGAATCGCTCGTATCCGTCGGCGAGCGCGGGCGAGAGATGCGCCATGACGAGCGCCCCGCCGCGCACGAGTGCGTAGTTGCCGATCGTGGTCGCGAGGCCGCTCCGCTTCTCCGCGGGCGTGGTGTTGTCGTCGACGGCCGGTCCCGTGAGCGGGCCGACGATCTCGTGCGCCATCGCGTACATCGCGTCCATGGCGTGCGCAGGCGAGTCCGGGAAACCCACGGCGACTTGTGAGCGGGCGCGCGGGTCCGTGACGGTCCGCCCCTCGCCTTCGATCGCGAGCGAGAGGATCAGGTCGCCTTCGGGCATGTCGGCGTGGGTCAGGAACTCCTGCAGGCGCGGGAGCATCTCGCGCTGCCAGATCGAATCCACTGCGGCGAGCGTTGCTTCGCGGCGGCGCATTTCATCCACCCACCACGCGTGAAAGAACACGTCCTTCTCGTTTTGCAGCGAGTTCGTGAGCATGCGCGCAAAATCACGGTCGGCCTGAGTGGGGAAGAGGCGCCCGAGCGCGGTGAACATCGCGGCGTCCTCGCGCGACCGCGCCCTTTTGGTGTCGCCTCCCGCCTTCACGAACGCCTCCACCGCGGCCGCAAGATCATCCCAGTTCTGGAACGAGAACGCCAGAAACTGCGCGTTGATCAGCGCCGGATTCTCGCGGAGCCGCTTCGCGAGGGCGTCGTGGTTGACGTCGAGGTCGGTGACGGCCTCAGCCTTCGTGCGTGCCGTGACGAGCGTTCCCTGATACCCGCGTCGGAAGAGCGGAACCGCCGCCGAATCACTGGAGATCATCGCGAAGCCGTGCAGCCACAGGTCGACGTGCTCGCGAGTGCGGATCGGCCATTTCAGGCTGCGCACCGTGGATCCCGGAAGTTGCGCGCCACACGGTGCGGCCAACACCACGGCCACGACACACGCGAGTGAGGCGCGGAGGGTTCGGCGCATCGCGCGCCGCACGGGTGTCACGGAGACGGTCATGAGCGGGCGCCCCGCGCGATCAGGATGCGGCCAGCCGGCCGCATGCCACGCAAAACTTCCATCCGGGCTCGAGCTCCGCGCTGCACGCGGCGCACCGGCGCGCGAGGAGATTCTGGCCGCAACTCGGACAGAAGTGCACCTGGCGGTCCTCGGGAAGTTCCTGGCCGCAGTAGCGGCACCCGGGCCGCGACGACCGCTGCGCTGTTTCGGCACCCGGGTCGAGTGGGCGCGGCGCCGGGGCGGCCGACGGTCGCAGCACTTTCGGGGCGGTGACCGCCTCCGACAACGGAACCGTGCCCTCCGACGTGGCCGCCGGCGCCGGTACCGGCACCGGGGTGGCCGGCGCCCCAGGCGTCGCCCCGGACTTGCGTGCGTGCGCGAGCGAGAGCGTGACGCGCGCGGTGAGGTACGCGCGGTACGCGGCAAGATCGGGGTTCGGCGACGCGAGCTCCGCGCGCAGGTCGTCCTGCAGCAGATCGTCGGCGAAGATGTATCCGCGCTCGCCCGCGATCAGGCGGGTGAGCGCATGCGCGTAGTCGTCGTTGGTTTCGAACTCGCCCGCGCCGCGCACCGAGCGGTATGGAACCAGCTCCATCAGCTCGGCGACTTCGAATGGACGTGTCAGGAGCTCGGGACGTGTGTCGCGCACGGCCCCAACGAGTCGCTCGAAGAGAAGGTCGAGAGAATCCATCCCCTCCATCTTAACGATCCGGCGAAGGCAACGGCGAACCCGCGCGGAATCCGGCCTCCTCGGGAAAAGGGCTCGGATCGGCGTGCCTGGCGCCCCGCGCGCGCGTTGCCGCGAGCCAGGTCTCGAACTCCGATGCCGCGAGTCCGGCGGAATGCGACTGGTCAGCGGCGGCGCGGGTGGCGAGGTGATTCGCGTATTCGTTCTGGGCGTGGCCGTCGTGCCCGCGCACCCACTTCCACGCCACCGCGTGTGCGGCGGCCGCGCGGAGCGCCTCCTGCCAGAGCGCGAGGTTTTCAATCGCGCCGCCCTTCCGCTTCCATCCGTTGCGCGCCCAGGAGTGCACCCACTGCGTCATGCCGTCGACGATGTACCGCGAGTCCGTGGTGAACGTGACTCGGCAGCGCGCGCCCTTCACGCTGATCGCCTTCATCGACTCGATGACGGATCGCAGCGCCATGCGGTTGTTGGTCGTCGCAGGCTCGCTGATCCAGAGATCGCGCCGCACGAGCTGGCCGCTTGCGGGATGCCGCATTTCGATCAGGGCACCGGCCCCGCCGGGGTTGTCGCCCTCGCGGCCGTTGCCGAGGCAGGATTCGTCGGCGAAGACGGCGACCATGTGATTGACCATTGCGTCCGCGTCGCCCGCGGTGCCTGCCTTCTTCACTTCACGACCTCGATGGCATCGAGTTCGTCGAGCCAGAGCGTCATCGGCTGGCCTGTATTTGGGTGCCGCGTCTCGATGGCCTCGCGCCGGCCGCGCATCCACAGGCGCATCGGGATCACGACGTAGTCCGTTCCACGGCGCCGCACGTTGATGCGGCGACCATCGCGGATGGCGTTCTCCAGCGCGTCGTACCCGGCGACCGTCAGCTGTGCCACGTCAGGGTGTCTGCGAGAACCATTCGCTCACGAACTCTGAGAGCACGACCGTCGCACGTTCGATTTCGTTGATCTCCACATATTCCTCGGCCGCGTGCGCGAGGCCGATGTCGCCGGGTCCAAAGCAGATCGCCGGGATTCCGGCGGCCGAGAGGAGCGCGGCGTCGGTCCAGCAAGGAAGCCCCTCGACCGTCGCGGGCTCTCCCCAGCGCTCGAGCGATGCGGCGAGCGCGCGCACCACGGCGTCAGTCGACGCGACCTCGTTGGGGAGCTGCGCGAAGCCGGGGATGATGTCGGCCCGGAAGGCGCGAACGCGCGCCTTGACGCGATTACATGCGTCCTCCACCTCGCGGGCGAAATCGGCGCCGGTTTCGCCGGGGAGCGTACGGCGCTCGAGCTGGACGCTGCAGCGGTCGGGGTAGGTGGAAAGTCCGAGGCCGCCGCTGACGATGGACGCGTGCAGAGAGGGACGGCCGAGCAGCGGGTGCATCCGCGTGGAGAGGAAGTCGCGCTGGTAGCTGTCGAGCTCGGTGAGCACCGCGGCGGCCAACGTGATTGCATCAACGCCGATGTCATAGCGACTGCCGTGCGCCGCCCGGCCGTGCACCACCAGCTCGAGCCACGCGAAGCCGCGGTGCGCGGGGCAGATCGTGAGGCGGGTGGGCTCGGTGACGACCGCCGCGTCCGCCTGGAGGCCCGAGGCGATGAGTGCACGCGTGCCGATGCTCTCATATTCTTCGTCGGCCACTGCGGCGACGATCACTTCGCCGTGGAGGCCGGCATCCACGGCGCGGAGCGCGGCCGCACACATCGCGGCAACACCGCCCTTCATGTCGGCCGCGCCACGTCCGTACACGCGTCCGTTGCGCACCGCCGCGTCCCACGGCGCGTGCACCATCCCTTCTGTGCCGACCGTGTCGAGATGGCCGTTGAAGAGGAGGGTGCGTCCGCCGCCCTCGCCGATGCGCGCGATGACGTTCGGGCGCGCGGCGGCCGTGTCCTGGATCTCGACGCGAAATCCCCATTGATCGAGCACGCCGGCGAGGGTGTGCGCGCACGCGCGTTCTCCCGGGCCGTCGCCGACGAGCGACGGATTTCGCGAGTCGATCGCGACGAGGGTGCGGGTCAGCGCAACGGCATCGCCGCGTGCGGGAGTGGAGGGCATCTACGGATCCCCCGCGGTTGCGGGATGCGTCTATTTCTTTGCGGCGACCTTTTTCTTGGCCGACTTCTTGGCCGCAGGTTTCTTGGGTGCTGACTTCTTCGGCGCAGCTTTCTTCACGACGACAGCTTTTTTCGCCGCCGGTTTCGCCGCGACTGCAGGTTTCTTGAGCACCGCCGCGCCGGCCTTGTGCGGCAGGACGGTCGGCGGAGCGGCCTTGGGAAGCGAGTACGGAACCGGCTTGAGCACCGGTTTCGGCTTCTGCTCGACACGCGGCGGCGGCTTCTTTCCCTTGTGCTTCTTCGACCAGGCATCCTCCGCGTCGCGAATCAGCTTGTCGGCTTCATCCTGCGTCATCTGGCCGCGGCGGACCATGTACTGCACGAGATCGCGCGCGCTCTCGAGGGTGAAGATCGAAAGGCCGGCAGCGGCGCCGATGACTTCCTTCATCGCCGCAGCCATCTTGCTTCCGGCCTCCATGCTGATCTCGTGCGCCTTGGCGGCCATCTCGGCCACCGTGTCGCGAACGTCCGCGCCCCGGTGTCCCGGGTGGCGGCGGATTGGCGGAGTTCCTGGGGCAGTTACTGGTTCGGCTGCTGCGGGCTTTGCCGCTGCAGGAGTCTTATCGGGCATTCGGTCTCGCTCCGGGCACGAGCAGGGCGCCGCTCGTGGCGGCGCGTCGGTGGTCGCGCGGATTAGGCCAGAATCAGGCCGTCATGTGGCTATCACGAGAAACTGCGCGAAGTAACAGGGGGCAAGTATATGGAAAAGGCCTAGCGTGGCAAGTGATGCGGTGGCAATGAATTGGCGTCTAGCGGGCGAGAATTCGCTTCAATTCGGCTGTCAAACTTCGAGATATCAATGACCCGAATCATATTTATCACAGCACTAACAGAACAATATAGCGACATTATTGCATGAATCAGCCCCTAAATGGCGTGCGTGTACTCGACCTCTCGCGGGTGCTCGCCGGCCCGCTTGCCACCATGATTCTCGGAGACCTTGGTGCCGATGTCGTCAAAATCGAGCGTCCGGCCACCGGAGACGAGAGTCGCGGCTGGGGGCCACCGTTCGACGCACGCGGCGAGAGCGCGTACTACCTCTGCTGCAATCGGAACAAGCTGAGCGTTGCTGCGGACCTCGACGACCCGCGCGACCAGGACCTTCTCCTGCACCTGATCGCAGGCGCGGATGTCGTCGTGGACAATTTTCGCGCGGGCATGCTCGCGACGCGCCGCCTCGACCAGGTCGAGCTCCTCGCAAAGCACCCCGCGCTCCTCTGGTGCACGATCACCGGCTTCGGCGCCGCCAGCTCGCGTCCGGGGTACGACTTCGTCGTGCAGGCAGAATCGGGGTGGATGTCGATCACCGGAGAACCAGATGGCGCGCCGATGAAAACCGGCATGGCGCTCGTGGACGTCATCACGGGAAAAGATGCGGCGATCGCCATTCTCGCGGCGCTGGCCGGTGCGCGGCGCGGTGCGCCCTCTGACCGGCGCCTCACTGTCTCGCTCCAGCAGAGCGCCACCGCTGCGCTGATCAACGTCGCGCAGAACGCGCTGGTCACCGGGCGCGAAGCGGGGCGCTGGGGAAACGCGCATGCGAACCTAGTGCCGTACGAGCTGTTCGAGGCAAGCGACCGCGCACTCGTGATCGCCGTCGGGAGCGACGCGCAGTTCGCCGCGATGGCGGGCGCGCTGGAGCTTCGTGGGCTCGACGACGCGCGCTTCGCCACGAACGCCGGCCGCCTCGCGCACCGCGCCGAAGTCGTTTCGGCCATCAGGGCGCGCGTCGCGACCAAGCCGGCGAGGCACTGGATCCCGCTGCTCGAGCGCGACGGCGTGCCCTGCGGCGTCGTGCGCTCGGTGCTCGAGGCGCTCGGTGACGTCACCGCGTCCGCGCTGACCGGTGTGGCGCCGCAGAAACCCGCGCGCGTGCGGCGCGCGCCGCCGCGACTCGACGAGCATGGCGCGCTCGTGCGCGAGCACGGGTGGGGCGCGTTCGCGCGGGCGGGAGCGACATCAGCGGACATCGGCTAATTTTGCGCATGCGCTCGCACTCCCGATTTCGCAGCGCCGCCGTGGCCGCCGTGGCCGCCGTGGCCGCCGCGGCGTGCCTCGCGGCCCTCGGCGCGTGCGAGGGGAGCGACTCGCACGTCGACGGTCCGCGCGGCGCGAGTGCGTTCGGCAACTACATGGCGATCGGCACCGGCCTCTCGATGGGCGTGCAGTCGGGAGGGGTGATCTACGAATCTCAGCTCCAGGCGTGGCCCGCGCTGCTCGCGCATGCCGCGGTGCCCGGATCGCAGTTCGTGGTGTCGGATACCATCGTGAACCACGTGACCGCGTTCCGGCTGCCCCTCCTGCGCACGCCGGGCTGCCAGCCGCCGCTCGTGGCGCCACTGAGCGTTGCCGTGGACCTCGCCGGTGTGAGTATCGCGGCCGCCGACTCGACCTGTGCCGGCACGACCGACACGACCACCCCGCCGACCAACAACGTTGCGCTCGCCGGCGCGTCCGCATGGGCGGCGGTCAACCTGACCCCGCGGACCGTGATCAACGCGCTGACCGGGTTCAGCGCGGCCGATCGCGCGCGGTATCCGCTGGTGCTCGGAGCGACGCAGTCGCAGGTCACCGCGATGCGCGTGCGCGTTCCGACGTTCGTCTCGGTGGAGTTCGGCTTGAGCGAAGTGCTCGGCGCCGCGACGACCGGGCTGCTGGTCGCGGCGACGTCGTACGATCAGTCAGCGCCGTACACGTACGTGCCCGCGGCGGTCTTCGCGCCGCTGTTCGCGGCGATCGCCGACAGCGTCGTGCTGACCAACGCGAAGGTCGTGCTGCTCTCCGTGCCGAAGGTGAGCGCGTTGTACGCTCTGCGCCCCGCGTCAGAACTGGCGGCGGACAGCACGGAGCTCGCGACATTCGGCATCACGGTGAACGCGAACTGCTCGGCCAGTCCGAACTTCGTGTTTACGGGCACGCTCGTCCCGGCGCTCGCCGCGCACTTCGCCGCGACCGGGACAATGCAGGCCTTGTCGTGCGCCGATGTGCCCGGGACGGCAGACGGAATCCTCACGCCCGCCGACATCGCGACCCTCGACGGCGTGGTGGACGGTATGAACGCGCAGATCCAGCAGCTCGCGCAGCAGAACGGATGGGCCTTTGCGGACCTCACCAGCGTGTACCCGCCGCCGGTGTCGACGCGCACGCCGTACGCGGCGGCGGACCAGCTGACCTGTCTCTATCCGTACGGCTCGCTGGTGTCGCTCGACGGCGTCTTTCCGAGCGCGCAGGGCCAGGCCGCGATCGCTGCCGCGGTGGCCGGCGCCATCGACGCGAAATACGGGTTCACCATCGCGATCGACACGCCGTCACTGACCGGCATCACTGCTCCAAAACTGTGTCCGTAGCACCCGAAGGAACGCCATTCGCGCCACGGCGTTACGGAGGAATCTGCGCGTCGTCTTACCTACGTGAGGGCAACGGCTCCTCTGGGTTTCCGGCGACGGCAAGGTCTGTTCGCGACGCGTGTGAGAGGTTACACTAGCGTCGTGAAGATCACGCAGGCAGAGCCACCGCAGGAAGACCAGATCGACGCAGACCAGGCCATCATCGACCGGGTTCTTGCGGGTGATCGGGAGTCTTTTGCCACGTTGATCGGCCGCTACAGCGACCCGCTGTATCGGCACGCAGTCGGCATGACGGGGAGTCCCGATGATGCCGCCGATATTTTGCAAAATTCGTTCATCAAGGCATATCAGCATCTCGGCGAGGTACGCGGCCGCTTCGATGCGTGGGTCTTCAGGATCGTGGCGAACGGATGCAAGGACTGGCTGAAGAACATTCGTCGCACGCATCTCAGTTACGAAGAGGACGATCAGCCGTCTGGATATGAGACGCCTGAAGAAGAGCTGGATCGGGGGGAACTGCGCGGTGATCTGGACGAAGCACTGGAGACACTCCCGCCGTCGCTGAGAGAAGCCTTCGTGATGAAGCACGTCGAAGGACGGTCGTACGAGGAGATGGCCGAACTGCTCGAAACATCGGTTGGTGCCCTGAAGATGCGCGTTCATCGTGCACGCGAGGCACTGCAGAAACTGCTGGAGGAGCGATATCTGTGACGGACAATCTCGACCCGCGCGACGAAGCACACAACGAACTGTCTGCGCCGCGCAAGGCTCCCGACGCGGAGTCGAACGCCGCGGACCGCGAGATACCGCCGGCCCATACCGCGGACGCGATTCACGCCTGGCTCGACGGCGAGAACGTCACGGAGTCCGCGCTTCACGCGGCGGAGAAAGAGTACGAGTTTTGGCGCCGCGTCGAAGAGGAGACGGGGAAGCGGCGGAGGATGAAGACGCCGTCGCCGCTGGCCGGCGAAATCATGAAGGCGATCAAGAAAGACTGAACGCTTCCCCGGCAGCTTCCAGTGGAGAACTGAAGCGGAGGGACGTCAGCTTAGAGCTTGGAGAAGTCAGAACAGGCAGCGGGGCGGCCGGGTTGGCCGCCTCGCTTTTATTGGTATCTGACCTCTCTCAGCCCTGCGCCGAGGTCCCTCCGCTTCCGTTCACCGTTGCCTTCAGCGAACTCACCGCCCCGGGTAGGACTCAGTCCGATACCTGCTCGTCGCGGAACGCACAACATTGCGGACGTGTAACAGATGCGTCCGCTGAGTCCGATGGCCATCACAGCGACGGAGGGAATATGCGACGCATTGCCGTGGTTCTGGGTATCGCATCGTGCGTGGCCTTGCTGGGCAGCACCCGCGCGGGCACGCCGGTGTCCGCAGTCCGGGTGAAGCCCGGCACGTGGTGCTACGATTTCGACGGCACGGCCAAGGCAAAGGTGGAGTGGCTCAAGTCGATGGCGACCGCGACCTCGCCGCGCGACACGACCTTTCGTGGCGAGCTGCGGCTGATGCCGGTCGATCCGGCCGCCGTGGCGTTCGTCGCCGACAGCGTGGCGTGCCGCCGGGCGGCGGAGAGCCTGCGTCGCGCGGAGTTCGGCGTGGACACCGGCGAGCTCGCATCGATTTCGCTGATTCGCTATGGCTCAATGCGCTACGTCGGAGCCTCGCAGATGCCGATGAGCGAATGGCAGGGGTGGATCGTGTTCGACACGTCGTTCGCGCCGCTGGCCAGCGTAGCGCACTGAAAATTAAAACCCCACAACCTCCCGCAGAGGTGTGGAGTTTTTTGCCTGCCCGAAGCTTTCACGGCGCCGGACGCTTTTCGCTGGCAGCTTCCAGCGGTGAACGGAAGCGGAGGGATGTCAGCTCATGGCTGGGAGAAGGCAGATAACGACGAAGCGGGGCGGCCAACTCGGCCGCCCCGCTGCTTTTCTGATGTCTCCAGGCTCGAAGCTTGTCCCTCCGCTTCAGTTCACCACTGTCCTCGGTATGCTCACGAGTTCCTACACCGCATCGGAGAGCGAACTGAACGTGAACTCGCGCACCTTGATTGCCGGCATGATCGTCGAACCGCCGGCACCGAGCGCTTCGGACGCGTTGATCCGTATCGACGGCCCCATCATCTCGAGATTGTTCAGGAAAAAAATCGGCGACTCGTTGAACCGGAAATTCTTCACCGGGTGCGAGATCTTTCCGTTCTCGATGAGATAGGTTCCGTCGCGCGTCAGCCCAGTGTTCAGGATCGTCCGCGGATCCACGGTACGGATGTACCAGAACCGCGTCACGAGAATGCCGCGCTCCGTGCTCTTGATCATATCCGAGATGGACGACGTGCCGCCGAGCATCTTGAGCGTGCCGCCGCCGCCAAACCCTCCACGGCCGCCGCCACCGCCGGAGTGCGTCGGCTGTTTCCCCATCTTCTGTGCCCAGAAGCGGTCGTAGTTCAGGTTCTTCACGACGCCGTTCTCGATCCACACCACCTTCTCCACCGGCATGCCGTCACCGTCATAGCCGCCCGCGGAGCGCGCCGAGTCGGCGGGATCGGAGACGAGCGTCACGCGCTCGTCGACGACCTTCATCCCAATCTTGTTTCCGCCGCCGGGCTTGGAGAAGAACGAGCGTCCTTCGTCGGCCGACCGCGCCTGCATTGCGCCCGCGATGAGTTGCACGAGGTTGCCGACCGCGGTGTTCTCGAGAATCGTCACGTAGCGTCCCGGCTCCACTGCCACCGGATTGCGCGACGTCCTCGCCTTGTCGACGGCGGTAACCGCGACGTGTTCGGCGTCGATCTGATCGAAGCTGTCGCCGTCGCTGCATGCCCAGCCGGATCCCGTGCCGTCCGGCGTGCGCACCGTCGCCGTCATCGTGACGCTCGAACTCGAATCGTACGCAAACAAACCCTTCGAGTTCGCCAGCGCCGTAGCGCCGACGCGGCATTCGATGAAACCAGTCGAGACGAACCCGGCCTTCTGCGCCATCTCGGTGACTTTCTTTGCGGCGAGCGCGCGCTCGAGCGGATTCGGCAGCGAGATGTCGCGATCCCTCGCCGGCGGATAGACCTGCGGGCCCAGCTCCGGCATCCGCTCCGGATTGGGCGGCACGAGCTGAGCGATTTCATACGCCTGCTTTGCGGCCGCGGCGAGCGACGCTTCGTCGAGACGGTTGGTCGTCACGCTCGACGACCGGTTGTCGACGAACGCAGTGATCGTCACCGACGTGTCGCGATTCTCGCCCGACGTCGTGACCTGGTTGACCGCAAAGCGCGTATCTGCACGCGCGGCGCTGTTGATCGAGACGCGCGTCTCGGGCGCCGTCGACACCGACAGCGCACGCTTTGCGATCTCCTCCGCCTCGGCGCGCGTCAGGATTCCCGCGGGGGTGAGCAGCGATTTTGGTGCGGTGTACGAGCTCACGCTCTCCTCCCGGTGTTGATGATGTTGACCTGATCGAAGCGCGCGGGCACGCAGCCGTGGCTGATGGCGTTCGACTGGCCGGGCTGTCCCTTGGCGTCGCCGAATGCGCCGCCGAGGTGGTACGAACGCGGTCCCGCGATGTGGTTCATCGAGCCCCAGAACTCCGGGGTGCGGAACTGGTACGCGACGTCCTTGAGCATGCCAGTGATCCTGCCGCCCTTGATCTCGTAGAAGCACTGGCCGGCGAACTGCCCGTTGTAGCGCTGCTGGTCGATCGAGAACGACCCGTCGCCGATGATCGCAATGCCCTTGTCCATCTGGGAGACCATATCCTCCCACACGTAGTCGTTCTTGCCCGGGAGGAGCGAGACGTTCGGCATCCGCTCGAACTGCACGTCGGACCAGCTCTGCGCGTAGGAGCAGCCGTAGGAGCGCACCGGCTTGCCGACTTTCTTGTAGTACCACTCGAGCATCGTCGCCTGCTCACGCGTCGTCTGGTAGTCGACGAAGATGCCGTCCTTGATGATGTCGAAGCGGATCGGCTTCACGGCCTCGTCGTCCCAGCCGATGGCGGCGAGCGAACCGGGCTGCTCGCGGTCGCCCTGGATGTTCATCACCTTCGACCCGAACTTGAGGGTGCCGAGCACCTTCTCCGGCGGCGCGACGAAACTCGTGCCCGCATAATTCGCCTCGTATCCCATGGCCCGGTCGAGCTCCGTGGGATGCGCGACCGTCTCGTGCAGAGTAAGCCAGAGGTTCGACGGGTGCAGGAGGAGATCGTAGCGGCCCGGTTCGACCGGCTTGGCCGATAGCTTCTCGACCGCGTCGCTCGCCCAGCGCGCGGCGTTCTCGCCGAGCTGTGCGTTCAGTACGTGCTCGTAGCCGAGTCCCATCGGCGCGACGTCGTTGGAGGCGCGCGACTGGAAATCGGTGCGGTCCTCAGAGACTGCGGTGACGGTCATCGAGGGCTGCGTGCGGTAGATGGTCTGCACGATGTACGAGCCGTCGCTCGTCATCAGCGTCTTTTCCTCGCGCAGGAAAAACATGGCCGAGGTGACGTTGCGGACCTGCTTGACCTTTGCCGCTTCGGCATTTGCGGCGAGCAGCAGCGCGACCTTGTCGACGATCGGGATCGTAAATGGATCGGTCGTGATCGGGCTCTTCCATTCGCCGACCTGATTCCCGGGCGTCGGCGCGAGCACCACCGGGTGCAGCTGGCTCGCGCGGTTGGCCTTGGACTGGACGATCGCGGCCTTGGTGATGGAGGCGACGGCGTCCTTGGTGAGCGTGCTGGTGGCGGCGAAACCCCAGGCGCCGTCGACGAGCGTGCGGACGCCGATGCCGTAGGTATCGTTGTCGCTCACGCCCTGCACGATCTTGTCGCGGGTGTTGACGTTCTGCTGGCGGCGTGCCGAAACGCGGACGTCACAGTATGACGCGCCGGAACTCTTGGCGACATCGAGCGCGACCTGCATGAGCTCACGCGTCGCGGGGTCACCCGGCGTCGGCCGGGGTCTGGTGGCGGCGAGTATGTCGCCACCGGAGAGGACCGAGGCGCCGATCGCAGTCGTTGCGGCTGCGGCGGCGCTGGTCTTCAGGAATTCGCGGCGTGAATTCGAAAAAATGGCCACTGGCGATCCTGGCTGTTGAGGGTGAAAGTACGTGAGAAGATACGCCGTTTACCACAAGCCTGTTGAGGAGATCATATGCTCAGCCGTCCGAACGCCGGTGAGTTTTTCGAGTACTACGGCACGTATATCTCGCTCGTCCCCGACGGGGACGTGCGCGACATCCTGAGGGGGCAGCTTTCCGAGACGATCGCGGTGCTCTCAGGCGTACCCGACGCCAAGGCGGCGAAAGCGTACGGGCCGGGGAAGTGGACGCTCAAGGAGATGGTGCTGCACATGTGCGATGCCGAGCGCGTATTCGGCTATCGGATGCTGCGCATCGCGCGCGGCGACGCGACGCCGCTGCCGGGGTTCGATCAGAACAGCTGGGTGCCGCATTCGTGCGCGAACGACCGGCCGCTGACGAACCTGGTGATGGAGTTCGCCGCGATCCGTGCCTCGACGCTCGCGCTGGTGGATTCGATCTCGCCGGAGGGCTGGCTGCGGATGGGAACGGCGAGCGACCACAAGATCTCGGCCCGCGCGCTCGCGTACATCGCGGCGGGGCACGAAAGGCACCATCTGAAGATTGCCCGGGAGCGGTATCTGGCCTAACCATATCTGACCTCTGGCTTCGATACTCACTCATTACTGAACACTGGCACCTCAACACTCACCACTGTCGTTGCTCGAACGGCACAAGGACAGTTGTGGGTAGTGAGGTTCCAGTATTCCGTAATGAGTGACTGCCGAAGACAGAGGTCAGATATGAACGGCGTGCCCCGCGACCGCGAGCGCGGCCTCCTTCACGGCTTCACTCAAGGTCGGATGCGAATGCACCGTCATCGCGATGTCCTCGCTCGTGCCGCGGAATTCCATCGCGAGCACCACCTCGGTGATCAGATCCGATGCGTTCGCCCCGATGATGTGACAGCCGAGTATCTCATCGGTCTGCGCATCGCTCACGAACTTCACGAACCCGCTCGTCTCCGCCATCGTGCGCGCGCGGCCGTTGGCCATGAACGGGAATTTCCCGACCTTGTACGCGCGGCCGCTCGCCTTCACCTCATACTCGGCGAGCCCCGCGGTCGCGATCTCGGGCCAGGTGTAGACGATCGCCGGCATGTTGTGGTAGTGCATGTGCACGGGCTTCCCGGCGATCACCTCGGCGGCGATCACGCCTTCTTCCTCAGCTTTGTGCGCGAGGAGCTTGCCGCCCGTAACGTCGCCGATGGCGAAGACGTTCGGGAGATTCGTGCGCATTTCATCGTTGACCTTGATCTCGCCGCGTGAGGCGAGTGCCAAGCCGAGCGCGGCGGCGTTGATGCCGGACATCGCCGGCTTTCGGCCGATCGAGACGAGGATGTAGTCGCCCTCGTACGTCTGCGGCGCGCCGTTTTCTTCGACGTTCACGATGACGCGGTTTCCGTCGCGGTTGCCGCCGGTGACCTTCGCGCCGGTGTGAATCTCGAGTCCCTGCTTGCGGAAGATCTTGTCGGCTTCTTTGATAATTTCTTCGTCGTTGCCGGGAAGGATCGTCGGCGCGTACTCGATCACCGTGACCTTCGCGCCGAGGCGGCGCCAGACCGAGCCGAGCTCGAGGCCGATCACGCCGCCGCCGATGACGATGAGATGCTTGGGCACCTCGGGGATTTTCAGTGCACCGATGTTCGAGAGCACGCGCTCTTCGTCGAACTTTAGGAACGGGAGTTCGGTTGGAACGGAGCCGGTCGCGATGATGACGTGCTTCGGCTTGTAGGTCGTTGTCGACCCGTCGCCGGCGGTGACGCGAACCGTGTTGCCCGCCTCGAGCGTGCCCCAGCCCCTGGCCCACGTGATCTTGTTCTTCTTGAAGAGGAACTCGACGCCGCGCGTGTTCGCGCCGACGACGTCGTCCTTGCGCTTCATCATCTGCGCGAGGTTGAGCGTCACGCCGCCGACGGAAAAGCCGTGTTCCTCGGCGTGCAGCCGCGTGAACTCGAGATGCTCGGATGATTGGAGCAGCGCCTTCGAGGGGATGCAGCCGACGTTCACGCATGTGCCGCCGAGTGTCTTGTCGCCCTCGACGCAGACGGTGGAGAAGCCGAGCTGGGCGGAGCGGATCGCGGCGACATAGCCGCCGGGTCCTCCGCCGATGATGAGGACGTCGGGTGCCAGAGTGGAATCAGACATGCGGATGTCGGCTGATAGTTAGACGAAAGTCAAAGTATGCATCTGTCATCCCCAAGCTCGCAGCAGGCGTTCCTCCGCTTCGGTTCAGCGCTGAAGTCTGGAGATCACAGCGGTGAACTGAAGCGGAGGGACGTCTGCTGCGAGTCGTCTGCTGGGAGATTGCGTGTGGTGACGGGATACCCCTTGCGCCGGGTACCGTGAAGAAGTGATCAAGCTCGGAAGTTAGCGCGCCACCCGCACCCGAAGGAGGGACCGTGCGTGCGATGCGAACACTGGCGCTGGCGTCGCTTGTACTGGCAGTACCCCTCTCCCGTGCGGCCACGCAAACCTGCCAGGGGATGGCCGCGTTTCAGGATGGACGCTGGCGAGCCGGCGTCGACGACCAAGCGAGCGGCGAGGTCGGAGCGAAGCCGGTCTATACGCTCGGCGTTTCGATGAACTGGGCGAAGTAGCGGGGAGTCTGTCCTCCCGACGCTCGCAGCGGACATCCCTCCGCTTCCGTTCACCGCTGACGTCTGGAGATCTCAGCGGTAAACTGAAGCGGAGGGACACCAGCTGCGAACTTCGGGAGGCCAGACTCAACTACTCGATCAGCATCGAAGCTGGATCTTCCATGAGTTCCTTCACGCGCACCAGGAAGAGCACCGCCTGCTGCCCATCGATGACCCGGTGGTCGTAGCTCAGCGCGACGTACATCATCGGCCGGATCACCACCTGCCCGTTCACCGCAATCGGCCGGTCTTGCGTCTTGTGCAGGCCGAGGATTCCGCTCTGCGGATAGTTGATGATCGGGGTCGAGATCAATGACCCGAACACGCCGCCGTTGGTGATCGTGAACGTCCCCGCGGTGAGGTCATCCATCGTGAGCTTGCCGTCGCGCGTGCGCTTTGCGATCGCGACGATCTCGTGTGACAGCCCGAGAATCCCGAGCGAATCGGCGTCCTTGACGTTCGGCACCACGAGCCCCGCGTCGCTCGCAACCGCTATGCCGAGATTCACATAGTTCTTGTAGACCAGCGAATCGCCGTCGATCTGCGCGTTCACGACCGGGTACGCCTTGAGCGCCATGATCGCCGCTTTCGCGAAGAAGGGCATGAAGCTGAGCTTCACGCCGTGCTCCTTCTCAACCTTCTCCTTCATCCGCTCGCGGAGCGCGACGATCGCGCTCATGTCGATTTCGTTGAAGGTCGTGAGGTGCGCGGTGTTGTGTTGCGCCTGGAGAAGATTCTCGGCGATGCGCTTGCGGCGCGTGGTCATTTTCTCGCGGACTTCGCGAGGTTCCGAGCCGGTCGCCGCGCGGCGGACGGCGGGCG
>JBIOHR010000040.1:0-20788 GCA_044449085.1 Gemmatimonadales bacterium
GCGGCGGCAACGGCCAGCGGCTGCAGGCTGATGGAGTGCATTCAGGGCCTCCTGATGATCCGGCGTGGCGACATCGTGTACCCATCAACTTAACGCGCAATCGACGCGCAGCGCTGCGACTTCCAGTCAGGACATGCGCAATCTAGGCTCACGCTCCTCAATCGCCACGTCGTTGATGCTCGCGAAGGCGCGCCATCAGTCACTCGGGATTGAACTCCCACATCTCGTTGCCGTACGAACGGTTCCAGACTGGCTCCCGGCTCACGGGTCAAGCCCACAGCTCAAAGGTTGGGGGTGTCACAGCTCTCCTTTTCGCGGCTCACCGCTGGTGTTCGTCCAGCCTCCCGCTCTGAACCAATAGCTATGACCCGCCCGAGCTTTGGGCCGTGCGCTTGACCTGCGAGCCCTGAGCGCACGCGGCCGGCCCCGCCATCCTTTTCGTGCATCCCACTTGACGCGTTCACATGGTTAGCCATAACTTACGGTTAGTTATGACTAACCATGCCCGCGCCTTCGTGGCGCTCGCCGATCCCACACGCCGCCTCGTATTCGAACGGCTCGCGCGCCAGCCGATGTCGGTCGGCCGGCTCGCGCGCGGCCTCACCGTCACGAGACCGGCGGTCTCGCAGCACCTGCGCGTGCTCAAGAACGCCGGCCTCGTGACCGACCGCGAGGACGGGACGCGCCGCATTTATCGCGTCGACGCGCGAGGCATCGAGGCGATGCGCAGTTACCTCGACCGATTCTGGGATCACTCACTCGCGGCCTTCAAGGCGGCTGCCGAACTGGAGAAGGAGACATGATGGCCATCGCGCCGGTCAGGAAGGAGATCGTGGTCGAAGCACCCAGCGCGCACGCGTTCCGCGTGTTCACCGATGGCGTCGACCGCTGGTGGCCCCGCCAGCATCACGTCGGCAAGTCTCCGCTCAAGCGCGCGATCATCGAGGCTGCACCGGGCGGCCGCTGGTACTCGATCTGCGAGGACGGTTCGGAGTGCGACATCGGCCGCGTGCTCGTGTGGGATCCCCCACACCGGCTGGTCTTGAGCTGGCAGATCACCGGTGAATGGAAATTCGATCCGGCCTTCGTCACCGAAGTCGAGGTCACCTTTACTCCGGACGGCGCGGCCAGGACGACCGTCGTGCTCGAGCACCGCAATCTCGAGCGCTACGGCGCGCAGGCAGCAGCGATCCGCGAGTCTATCGGCGCGGATACAGGGTGGGGCCTCATCGTGAAGAACTTCGCCGAGGCGGCGCGCGTATGAGGCGCCGCATCGCATCCGCTGCGCGGGGTCACGATCATCACGGCATGGGTGCAGGAGCGAAAGGGAAAGACTGCCCTCCTGCCCGTGACGGGCCTGATCGGCCTGCTCTTTCTCCTGACCGGCATTGGCGGAATGATGTATCGACACGGCGACCCCTTCATGGCGACCTTTGTCGTCGAGGGTGGGGTCCTGCTGGCGGCGTCCGCCGCATTGACGCGTAGGACGGAGACTCAGGCGCACCCCTGAGGCATCGCGCGCGTTCGGGCATAGGCATTGGCCGTCGCGCCTCCTAGAATTCACAGGGCATGACGCTATGACCCATTAACAGGAGGCGGTATCCCATGAAACTTCAGATCCTAGGCATTTCCGCGTCGGTCGCACTGCTGGCGGCGTGGACGCACCCGGCACCGGTCGCCGTGCAGACCACCAGGTACACCGCAGACATGAAGGCATCGCTGGCGACGCCACCCGTCGCCGGAAATGCCTCCGGCCGCGCGACGCTGACCGTGTCGGGCAACAAGGCGCACTACGAGATCACGGTGAGCGGGCTGAGCGGCCCGGCGACGATGGCGCACATCCATGTCGGCCAGCCCGGCGTCGCGGGGCCTCCGGTCTACACGTTCAAGATCAACAAGGTTGGATCCGGCAAGCTCGCCGAAGGCGACATTGACCTGTCCAAGCCGGCGAGCAAGACCGTCTCCGGCGACTCGCTCAAGGTGCTGCTCAATGACGGCAGCGCGTATATCAACGTGCACACGGCGGCGCATCCCAGCGGGGAAATTCGCGGTCAGCTGGTCAAGGAGTAGCAAGCCGCCGACATTGCCACCCCGGACCGCGGGCGCAGTCACGCGTTCGCAGTCCGGGTTCGGACCGCGCCCGCGCCATCTTTCCTGACCACATTGGTGGAGGAACGTCCGATGACGCCCGCGCTGTTCGGGACGCTGTACTACGCCAGCGAATGGGCCATCCGGCTGGCGATGCTCGTGTACGTTCCGCAACGGCGCTCGTCGGCGGCCACGCGCACCTGGCTCCTGCTGATCTTCCTCCTCCCCTGGCCCGGCCTGATCGCGTATGCGGTGTTCGGCCGCATCCGCGTGCCGCACGTCCGGCGCGACAAGCAGACACGCGCTTCGCAAGCGATCCGCCGCGCGGAGGCGAAGTATCTCGCCGAACGCTCGGGGCTCGGCGTGGTGCCCCCGGCATACGAGTCTGCCTCGACTCTCGCATTCGAAACCGGCGACTTCGTGGCGTTCGCCGGCAATGATGTCGAACTGCTGGACGACTATGCCGGCTCGATTGCGCGCCTGATCGGGGACATCGACGCGGCGCGGCACCATGCGCACCTGCTCTTCTACATCTTCGAGGATGATACGACCGGCAGGAGCGTGGCCGACGCACTTGCGCGAGCCGCGGCGCGCGGCGTGAAATGTCGCGTGCTCATCGACGCGGTTGGCGGTGAAGGCGGGCTGGCCGGCCTCGCGCCGCGCCTGCGCGCGGCGGGCGTCGACGTGCGCGCGATGCTCCCCGTCGGACTGTTCCGCCGAAGCACCGGCCGGTTCGACCTGCGCAATCACCGCAAGATCGCCGTGCTCGACGGGCGCATCGGCTACACGGGCTCGCAGAATATCGTGGACGGCGAATTCGTCACTGGCTATCCGAACGAAGAACTGATGGCGCGCATCATCGGCCCCGTGGTCGCCCAGCTCGAGGCGGTCTTTCTCACCGACTGGCTGCTCGAGACGGAGCAGCGCCTCGATGTCCGGGCACTGGCGGTCGATGTCGCCGTCGCCGGCACGGCCTCGGCGCAGGTGCTACCGAGCGGCCCGGGATACCCGGGCGAGAACACGCGCGACCTGTTCATCGCACTGCTGTACGCGGCGCGGAAATCAGTGGTAATCACCACGCCGTATTTCATTCCGGATGAACCGTTCCTGCAGGCGCTCCGCGCCGCGGCCACCCGGGGTGTCGCCGTGCAGCTCGTGGTCTCGAAGCACGCCAACCAGCCCATCAGCCAGCTCGCGCAGCGCGCGTACTACGACGAACTGCTGGGCGCGGGCGTGCGCGTCCACCTCTATCGTCCGCGTTTCCTGCACGCCAAACACCTGAGCGTTGACGACGACGTCGCCGTGCTCGGCACGACCAACATCGACATCCGTTCGTTCGCGCTGAACGCCGAGGTCAGCCTGATCGTGTACGATACCGCGGTGGTCGCCGCGCTGGCGCGGATTCAGGAGCGCTACATCGCCAACAGTGACCGGCTCGTGGCGGAGGAGTGGGAGCGCCGGCCGCTGATCGCCAAGGTGGTGCAGAACGTCGCGCGGCTCGCCGATTCGCTGCTATGATGCGCGGGTGATGGCCCCGCCGGCGACTATCGCCCCGCTCGGCGGCGGCTGCTGGGTATCGCGCCCGTCACGCGCGGGGGCGTGTTCACCGTAAACGGCACGGACGCGCTGGTTCCGCCGGCGGTCGTCACCGTGACACCGTGCAACCCGAGCGTCGCACCGGAGTCAATCGCGAAATGCGCCGTGAGCGAGCCGCTGCTCACGACGACGACGTTGTCCGCCGTCACGCCGCCGCCGTCAACGTCGACGCTCGTCGCACCAGAGAGAAAGTTCGTTCCGGTGAGGGTCACCGCCATCGTCGCGCCCTGACCGCCGAAGTTCGGCGTCACGGTCGCAAGCGTCGGCGGCTGCCGCAGCACGGTAAAGGACACATGTGCGCTGGTACCGCCGGCGGTCATCACCGCCACTTGGGCGGCGCCAAGGGGAACGAGATCAGTCACCAGGAAGCTCGCCGTTATCGACGTCGTGCTCAGCACCGAATCGCCGGTGAGATACATGCCTCCGCTCAACAGGACGTGCGTCGCGCCCGGCTCGAGCAGGAAGTTCGTACCGGTCAGTGTGACTGGCACTGTCGTTCCGCGGACGCCGCTGCCGGGCGAGATGCCCGTGAGCGTCGGGGCAGGCGGCGCGGCCGGTGCCGACGGTGAACTCTTGCTGCACCCGGAGGCGGGCAGCGCGAGAACCGCGGCGAGGATGGTGCACCCTGCGCTGCCCGCGAACCACGACGACTTGTGCACGTCGGTTCCTCCAGTGAACACGGTGCGCCTCGCGCATCGGGCGCGCGTGAATGTTACCCAACGGACCCGGCGATGCTAGTTTCTCGCGTGACCAAGTCCGCGCTCCGGTCCCTGCTCAGCCTGATCGCCGGCCTCGCGATCGGCGTTGCGGTTTCGGAAACGTCGGTGCCCGCGTTGCGGTGGTTCGTCGCGCTCGAGCCCGTCGGCACCGTGTGGGTCAACGCGATCCGCATGACCGTGATCCCGCTCGTCGTCTCGCTGCTCATCACGACGATCGCGCAGGAGGACGACCTGCGCGCGGTCGGCGGCCTCGGCGCGCGCGCGGTGGCCATCTTCGCGACGTTCCTTGCGGTGAGCGCGCTGTTCACTTTATTCGGCGCGCCGCCGCTCTTCGCGTCGCTGCACATCAACGCGGCGGCGGCCGCCTCGCTGCGCGGCGCGAGCACCGCCGCCGGCGCCGCACCCGCGCTCCCGTCGTTCTCGAGTTGGCTCACCAGCCTCATCCCGTCGAACCCGGTCACGGCGGCCGTGGACGGCGCGATGCTGCCGCTGATCGTTTTCGCCGTCGCGTTCGGCGCGGCGCTCGCTCGGATCGACCCCGCGCGGCGCGCCGCGGCCACCGCGCTGTTTCGCGGCCTGGCCGACGCGATGCTGGTGATCGTGGGCTGGGTGCTCGCCGCTGCACCGGTGGGCGTATTCTGCCTGGCGGTCGCACTCGGTGCCCACCTTGGCGTGGGCGCAGCCGGCGCGGTCGCGTTCTACCTGGTGGTCCACTGCGCGTTCATCGCGATCGCGACACTGCTGCTGTACCTCGTGATCCGCATCTTCTCTGCGGTGCCGCTCGCGCAGTTCGCGCGCGCCGCGGCACCCGCGCAGGTCATCGCGATGAGCACGCGCTCGTCGGTCGCGTCGCTCCCTGCGATGATCGACGGCGCGACGCGCGTGCTGAAGCTTCCGATGCAGGTCGCCGGATTCGCGCTCCCGTTCAGCGTGTCCGTGTTCCGGCTCAATCAGGGCGTGACGTGGATCGTGTCCGCGCTTTTTCTTTCCAAGCTCTACGCCGTACCGCTCACGATGTCGCAGCTCGCATTCCTCGGCGCCTCCTCCGTGGCGGCGAGCTTCAGCATTCCGGGCATCCCGAGCGGCGGGCTCGTCATCAGCACGCCGTTCTTCGTTTCCGTCGGCCTGCCGGTCGAGGGAATGGGCGTTCTCTTTGCGCTCGACGCGGTTCCGGATATCCTGAAAACGCTGCTCAACGTCACCGGCCAGCTGACGGCGACTGTGCTCCTTTCACGTTCCCGCTAGATTCTGAAAATGCCTCCTGCCACGACCGACACCCCGCTCGACCTTCTCTGGTTCTGCCAGCTCGCCGCGGACGGCGAGTTCATCGGCACGAAGCCTGAGCGTCGCGCGACGCTTCCATATATCTCGAGCCTCGTCGAGACCGCGGCCGAGATGGGATTTTCGAGCCTGCTGACCGCGACGAATTTTCACGCCGAACACGAGGCGTGGACCGCGTCGATCGCGACGCTCGCGCGCACGCAGGGCGCCGGCCTACTGATCGCGGTGCGGCCCGGGATGTTCCATCCGGCGCTGTTTGCGAAGATGGTAGCGACGGCCGCGAACCTGTTTCCGGGCCGCGTGCGGATCAATGTCGTGGTCGGATCGAACCCCGCCGAGAACGCGATGTACGGCGATCTGGAGAGCCACTCCGAGCGTTACGCGCGCACGCGGGAGTTTATCGCGATCATGCGCGACCTCTGGCGGGGGGAGCCGGCCGACAGCCGCTCGCCGATGTACCAGTTCAAGGGCGCGATCGTTTCGCCGGTGCCGCCGGCTCCCGTGCCCGTTTACCTCGGCGGCCACAGCGAGGATGCGCAGCGCATTTCGGCGGAGCTCGCCGATGTGTATCTCGTCTGGGGCGACACGGTTGAGGGCGTCGGCAAGCGGCTCGCAACGATGCGGGAGCAGGAGGCGAAAGTGAAGCGGCTTGTCGACACGCCGCTCACGTACGGACTGCGCTGCCATGTGGTGGTGCGCGAGACCGAGGCCGAGGCGTGGCAGGCGGCGGATCGCCTGATCAGCCGCATCGATCCGGCGGTGCGCAAGAAGTTCATCGAGACCACGGCGAGCGTGGACAGCGAGGGGCAGCGCCGGCAGCTGGAGCTCGCGGCGTCGGCGTCGCTGGTTGTGGAGCCGAACCTTTGGTCGGGCGTCGGGCTCGCGCGCAGCGGCGTGGGTGTCGCGATCGTCGGGAGTCCGGCGCAGGTCGCGGCGAAGCTGCGCGCGTATCAGGCGCTCGGAATCAGCACATTTATCCTGTCAGGGTATCCGCATCTCGAGGAGTGCCGGCGGTTTGGCGAGATGGTGATGCCGCTGTTGCGGCGGCCGGCGGAGCGCGCACGGCGCGCGGGGGTCGAGGCGCTGTCGTCGGGGGTGGCGCCGGTTACGTGAGGAGCGCGCGCCAAAATGTGTAAGTGACCCGGGCGGGTCTCGAACCCGCGACCTACGGATTAAAAGTCCGTTGCTCTACCAGCTGAGCTACCGGGTCGGTCGCCGCGCATTCCCTCCAGCGGCGCAGCGCCTGCAATCTACGCGCTGCCACACCGCTCTCCAAGGAATGCATTGCGCGGACTGGGGAACGACTGCCGGGCCGCCCGGCGCGTGTCAGCGCCGCGGACGCCGCACCGGCTCATCCTCGATCTTCACCACGCGCGGGTGCGCGTCCGGTTTCCGCACCAGCCGGCGCGACGGCACCAGCTGCCTCGCCGCGACCGTGGTCGAGGTCTGCAGCGCCGTCATCAGCGCCGTGAAGTTGTACGTCACGCCGTACTGCCCCCACGTGTCCTCGAGCGCCGACGTGATCGTGCGCAGGTGGTCCGTCTTGGGATTGTACGCGAACGATGCGCGGTACAGCGTCGTGAAGTTGAACCGCCGGTCGAGCTTGTTGATGATCGGCACCGGATAGCTCGTCCAGTGCAGCCCGTCCGCGCTCGTCGCTACAAAGAGGTCATTCGTCGCACAGTTCCCCGCGCCGGTCGCCGGCTGCGGGAACGCCGCATACATCGCGAGGTACAGGTTCTTCTCGGCAATGTACCGGATCTTGATGTGCCAGATCACGTATCCCGGCTGGACGAGATCGGTCGCGACTTCAGTCCCGAACTGCACGCTGTCGAGCGAGTTCGACAGCGTGGGATTGGCCATGCGCATGCGGACGACATTGCTGACTGACGAGCAGCCGCTCGATCCCGCGTCGACGTACCACACGCGGGCGCGCCCGTCAGGCCCGGATGCGATCGTCGGCGATACCGCGCGGTGGTTCGGCGCGGCAAAGAGCAGGCGCGGGGTGGGCCAGGTGACGCCGTCGCACGACTGCGACATCACGATGTTGTTCCCGGACTCCACCCGGCGAAAGACAACGCCAAGGCAGCCGCCGAGCGAATCGTACATGAACTCGGGATCCGAGTTGTAGCCGTCCGACGGACGGTCGAACAGCGGCGCGCGCACGCCCGGCGCCGGCGTCCAGTGCTCGCAGTCGCTGCTCCGCGCGAGCGACGGGTTCTCCACGTTGCCGTCGGAGTATGCATACGGCGTATACACCATCCAGCAGGCGCCGCCGCTCCACGCCGCGCCGATCCGCATGAAGTCAGGGTGCGTCGACTGGCCGGTATGGTCATACGTCGCCACGGGCACACTGTGCAACGGGACAACTTCCGCCTGGCGCACCGCCTGCGGCACCGAGTACAGCGCAACCTGCCCGCCCATTACGACGACGCCAACGCACTGCTGCTGCGTGTAGTGGCCGTCAAACCCGTGGACGGTGAAGCAAATGCTCCGGCGCAGCCCGTCGGCCGCGATCTGCTGCGCGTAGAATCTCACCGTGTTCGGCCCGACGCGCGCGAGCGCACCGACGGCGGCGCAGTTCACGCAGGCGACGTCGATGGTGTGCGTATCGGTCGAATCGTAGGTCACGTCCACGGAGTCCCCGACGCCGACCGGCACAGACCCCGCCATGTCCGGCGTGACGGTGGGCATCGCGAAGACCTGCACCGTGTCGTACACCATCAGGAAATGATGGTTGGGATCCTTGCACGCGATGACGAGCGGTGCGATGCCCGTTTGCGTCGGTGCCGCGTTCCAGGCGGAGTCCGCGTCCTGCGACGCCGTGAGCATCATCCACCACGGACCCGTTACCACACAGCTCTGCGGGAGCACGTTCACCGTCGCGAGCCTGATTGGCGTCGCAACGCCGGCCGTCATGGTCGGCCCGGAGGCGAAAATCACGCCCACGCTCGGTTGAAAATCTGTCGGACCCACCGGAGAGTCGGCGGGGCTGCCTGCGGGGGAGGTGGACTCTCCGGATCGGCAGGAGAGCACCATCAATGCCGCGACGACAAAAAGTGTGGCAAATCGCGCCGGTGAGTTCCTATTCACCGCGCTGATTCCATACGTCACGTGCGAGCACGTCGACTCCGTCGTCGAATTAGTCGGTGTTTACTTCGTACCGGTGGCTCAATTGTGTCGCGACGCACAGCAACGCGATAGACCCGGCTAACCCCTCAGCCCGTCAGCCTCGAAATCAGGATAGTGCTGGGCAAGGCATTCTGGGCAGAAGCCATGGGAAAACTGGGCTTCCGAATGCTCCGACACGAAACGCTCCATCGCCTGCCATTCGCCGGTCTCGGTGCGCACGCGCCGGCAGTGCGCGCACGTGGGAAGCAGCCCCCTGAGAACGCGGATCTCCGAGTGCGCGCGCTGGAGCTCGAGCTTGGCGTCGCGCTCGTTGCGCCATGCCTGCTCCTCGCGCAGCTGGCGCGACACCCGCTCGCGCGACGCCACGAAGCCGACGACGTTCGCGATGACCAGCGTGAGTATGACCCCCACACGGTCCGCCGTCGATATCCCGACGTTGTAGAACACGAGGATCAGCGACGTCCCGACGCTCAGCGTGATCGCGACGATCGCCTGGAACGCAGGGCGGTTCGGCAGGATCGCGTAGCAGCCGAGCACGAGCACGATCTCGAGCCACACCGGCGTGATGTTGTCGGGCGGCCGGAGCAGCCGGAGCGCCAGCTCGATGAGCACGCCCGCGCCCGTCGTGATGAGCAGGCTGTGCTCGAACGCGCGCGGCGTACGCGCGCGCATGATCCCGAAGATGCCGTAGAAGATCACGGCCAGCATCAGGGCACGCACGCCCAGGAGCGGCAACCGTGACAACCAGCTGCCGCGCACGACCAGCACGTCCATCGTCACGAGGAGCGTCACGACGACGAGCAGCGTGACGAAAACGGCGCGTACCACCCGGCGGTCGTTGTCGAGACGCAACGCCGAGATCTCCGTCGGAGTCTCGGTCACGGGCTCGAGCAGGGGGCTGGCCGGCGCCTGTGGCATACAATAGAACTTCTTCTCTGTACGCGCGCGGGACAAGGCATTGCGCCGTCCCTTCCCCGACGCCCCGACCCCCGCCAATATTGATTGTTGCGATGCCAGTCACCATCACGTGCCCTGGGTGTGGCTCGGCCGTCCCCGTGGGCGACCGGTTCTGTGGCGCGTGCGGCAACCCCATCTCCGGCTCCGCGCTGATCAGCGGGGAGGGCGCACGCTTCGATCCGTGGCTGGAGCTACTGCAGAAGCTCCGCGCCGCGACGATCGGCGAATACGAGATCAAGGGCGAACTGGGGCGCGGCGGGATGGCCGCGGTGTTTCTCGCACACGACCTCCAGCTCAACCGGCGCGTCGCGATCAAAGTCATGCTTCCGGGACTGACCTACGGCGAGCGCATGTGGGACCGGTTCCTCGCCGAGGCACGCACGGCGGCGCAGCTCGACCACCCGCACATCGTGTACATCCATTCCGTCAAGGAGAAGGACCGCTTTCTGTACTTCGTGATGAAGCACATCGACGGGCGCCCGCTCGACGACATGCTGTCGGAGCACAAGGCGCTCCCCGTGGCGGTCGCGCAGACGATCCTCGCGGAGGTCGCTGATGCGCTCGACTACGCGCACCGCGAGGGGGTGATCCATCGCGATGTCAAGCCGGCGAACATCATGGTGGACCTGAAGGGCAGTTCCATCGTCATGGACTTCGGCATCGCGCGCGTGACCGACGACGCCAAGCGCTTCACGCAGACCGGCGCGACGATCGGCACGCCGGCATACATGAGTCCCGAGCAGTGCCACGGCTCAGAGACCAGCGCGGCCAGTGACCAATATTCGCTCGGCGTCCTTGCCTACGAACTGCTCACGGGCTTGCCCCCGTTCACCGGGACGCCGATCGAGCTGCAAATCGCGCACATGCAGGACACGCCGGTTCCGATACACGACCGGCGATCGGAGCTGGAGCCGGAACTGTCCGCCGCGGTGATGCGCATGCTGCTGAAGGACCCCGCGGAGCGCTGGCCGTCGCTGCGGGAGCTGGTGCCCGTATTTTCGCGCGGGCTCGAGTCGACCGGGAGCGAAGCCCGCGAAATGCTGATCGAAATGGCGCGCACGGGCTCGCCGCGCGGGAACTCGTTCCCCGCGACGCCAGTCAGTCCCGCCCTGGACGGGCCCGCAGGCACGTCCTCGGGAGGCCGCTCAGGCGATCGAGCCGCCGTCAGCAGCTCCGAGCGGGACGCGCCGACGAAGATCAGCGCGCCCTACCCCCTGGTGGGCGTCGTCACGCCCGCCGCGGAGCTGATGGCGGCCGCGGCCCTGACGCCGCGATGGCCCGGCCAGCCGTCCGACGAATCGCCCGTGCCCGCACGCCGGCCAATGTCGCGGACGAAGATCGTCGTTCCGTTGGCGGCAGCGCTCGTGGTGGTCGGCGCGCTCGCGTTGCGAGCCGGAAAGCGGGACGCCGCGCCGTCGACGCAGGTCGCCGCCGTCGCGCCGGCTCCGCTCGCCGATCAGGTAGCCCAGTTGTTCGGCGACTCCGCCGCAGTGGGCCCCGGACCCGCGGTCAAGTCGGCGCCGGGGCGCACGCGGCCACCCCGCGAAGTCTCGCCCGACGCCGTCGCGCTCCTCCAGCTCACCGTGCCCGCCGGGCGTATCGGTGTCGGCGACACGGTCCACCTGCGTCTGCGGGCGCTCGATGACGGCGGACTCCCCGTGACGACCCCCCAGATCGTGTGGACGACATCGAACCCGCGGGTCGTACGCTTCGCCGGGGCCGGAGAGGCGATCGCGGTCAGCGAGGGAAAAGCAACAGTCACCGTATCGGCCGGCAGCGCGACGACGGCGCGCGACATGATGGTGCTAGCGAAGCGGCGTTAGCGCCTCGTCGGCGCCGTCCTCGCCCGGCGCAATGATTCCGCGGCAGAAGAGCGTGCGGTGGTGCGCCGTCAGCCCCGCCGCGCGGAGGGCCGCCAGATGCACGGGGGTGCCGTACCCGGCGTTGTTTGCCCACCCGTACGCGGGGTACCGCCCCGAGAGCGACATCATCAGGCGGTCGCGCGTGACCTTGGCGACGATCGACGCGCACGCGACAGAGTAGCAGCGGCGGTCGCCACCGACCACTGCACGGTGCTCGAATCCGAGGGTACGGATCGGCCTCCCATCGACGAGCACGGCGTCCGGCGTGACGCGCAGGCGGCCGAGCGCCCGCCGCATCGCGAGCACGGTGGCCTGATAGATGTTGATCGCCGCGATTTCCCGGACGCTCGCCGCCCCCAGCGCGATGGCGACGGCCCGGCCGCGGATCAGCACTGCGAGGCGTTCGCGCTCGGCGGCCTCGAGCGCCTTGGAGTCGTCGACCCCGGCAATCGCGCGCTCGCCGGGGGGCATGACGACGGCACATGCGACAACGGGGCCCGCGAGCGGGCCCCGTCCGACTTCATCGACTCCGGCGATCAGCGTGGCGCCCCGTGCGCGCAGGTCCTTCTCAATCGCGCTCCATCGGGGCATCGCAACGCGTCCGGCTTACTCCGTTTCAGCCGTGCCGGTGACCGGAACCACGACGCGCACCTTCTTCTCCTTGATGCGTGCGGACTTGCCGGTCACGTTGCGCAGGTAGAAGAGCTTCGCGCGGCGCACGCGGCCGCGGCGCACCACGGTAATCTCGGATAACATGGGCGAGTGCACCGGGAAGATGCGCTCGACACCGACTCCATTGGAGATCTTGCGAACGGTGAAGGTCTCGGAGACGCCCGCGCCGCGCCGGGAGATGCACACGCCCTCGAACGCCTGGAGACGCTCTTTCTCGCCTTCCTTGACCCGCACATTGACACGCAGCGTGTCGCCGGAGCGGAAAGGCGGAATGGTCTTCATCCATTCCTTCTGGGTTTCGATGAACGGGTGCATATGTTTGGCAACGTTGGGGTTGAGCCATCAAACATAGCTGGCTGAACAGGCAGGTTCAAGTGACCAAAAACCGGCGATGGGAGATCAAAGATGGAAGCGTCAGCCTTCCGACTTCGATCTTCCATCTTCCATCGTCTTTTGGCCGGTCTTCGGTCCTCGGTCCCGCCATTTCTCGATTTCGGCGTGATTTCCGGACAACAGGACATCCGGAACGGTGTGCCCCCGGTACTCCGGAGGTCTGGTGTAGCTGGGCGCCGAAATCCCGCGGCCAAAAAACGAGTCCGTGCGGGCACTGTCCAGGTCGCTCATGGCGCCCGGGAGCAGGCGCACGGTGGCATCGATCACGGCGAGCGCGGCGGGCTCGCCGCCACTGAGGACGAAGTCGCCGAGTGAGAGTTCTTCGGTGGCCAGGTGATCGGCGACACGCTGGTCGACGTCCTTGTAGTGGCCGCAGAGCAGCGTGAACTCCTCGAGTTGTGACAGTCGCTCGGCGTCGGCATGCACGAACTTGCGGCCACGCGGCGAGAGCAGGATGATCGGCGGCTTTGCGCCGATGCCGTCGACCGCTTCGAAGAACGGCGCCGGCTTCATCACCATTCCCGCGCCGCCGCCGTACGGTGCGTCGTCCACGGTGCGGTGCTTGTCGTGCGTGTAGTCGCGCAAATCCACGAGGTGATAGCGCACGAGGCCCGCCGCGGCCGCGCGGGCTGGAATGGAAATGCTGAGCGGGCCGGTGAAGAAGTCGGGGAAGATCGAGACCACGCGAATCGTCAGCACGCGCTCACTCGCTCCCTCCGCCGAACAGCTCGTCGGGGATCGCGACCGTCAGCGTGCGGCCGGCGCGGTTGATGTCGCGGACGAACTGCTGGTTGAACGGCAGGGCCACATCACCGCGGTCCGTGTGCACGTCGAGCAGCACGCCGTGCGGCACACGGTACCAGCCTCGCACCTCGCCGAACGCCGCGCCGCTCTCGTTCAGCACGCGCAGGCCGGCGAGTTCGTGGAGAAAAAGCTCGCCCTCTTCGGGCTGGGTCAACTCCTCAACGGGGACGAGCAGATGCCGGTCGTTCCAGCGTTCGGCTTCGGTACGATCGGTGACCGCGTCGAGCGTCACCAGGAGCCCGCCCTTGAAGGGACGGCTCGCGAGGATCGTGAGCTCGCGCGCCTCGCCGGACTTTGGGTCGCGCCAGACGTCGCCGGCGGCCGTGCCCTGAAAAACGCGAGCGCCGGACGCGAAAATCACGTCCGGCGCATCGGTCATCAGCTCGACTACGAGTTCGCCGCGAATCCCGTGGGCGCGACGCACGCGCCCGACCATGGCGAACTGCCGCGGCTCACTGGAAATGAGCTCAGCCTTCCTTCACCGGGACCGCCGCGGCGCTCTTCTTGGCGGCGAGGCGCGTCTCGTGGCGGACCTTGAGCACGCCCGCTTTGCGGAGCAGCGAGCGCACCGTGTCGCTCGGCTGCGCGCCGTTGTCCATCCAGTAGTTGGCGCGCGCGACGTCGAGGTTCAGCGCGAGTTCACCGCTGCGGGGAGCGTACTGTCCGATGATTTCGATGAACTTTCCCTCGCGCGGGGCGCGCGAATCGGCGACGACAATACGATAGGTGGGCGCCTTTTTACGGCCAGTGCGGCGGAGACGGATCTTGACTGACATCTGGTGCTCCTCGTGAAGCGGTGATGGTCCTGCGCCGAGCTCATCGCGGGGCCGGCATTTCCGGTCCGCACTCGGGTAAAGCAGTTGGTTCAAAGCTAATCGCTCACAGCTTGCTGCACACGGCTCGGAAGTTTCAGAGCTGTCGTTTCACGGCCGTGAGCCGGCTTTGAGCTCTCAACGCGAGCTGTGACACTGCCAAGCTATGGGCCGCTGGGCCATGAGCTGCTAGCGGTGAGTCTTATGGAAAAGCCTTATGGAAGGCCACCAAACATGCCCGGGGGCATCCTCCCGCCTCCGGACATCTTTTTCATCATCTTCTGCATATCGCGGAACTGCTCCAGCAGCCGGTTGACCTCGCTGATGGGTCTGCCGCTCCCCTTCGCGATGCGCAGCCGGCGCGATCCGTTCAGCAGGTCCGGCTTCTTCCGCTCCTCGTTGGTCATCGATAGCACGATCGCCTCGACCCACTTGATCCGTTTGGGGTCGGCGTTCGCCTGCTTGAGCATCTTCGTATTCACGCCCGGAAGCATCTTGAGGACCCCTTCGAGCGGTCCGAGCTTCTGGATCTGCTTCATCGCGCCGAGGAAGTCGTTCAGGTCCATCCCTTCCTTGCGGACCTTCTTCTCGAGCTTCTTGGTCGCCTCGACGTCGAATGTCTCCTGCGCCTTCTCGACGAGCGAGACGATGTCGCCCTGCTGGAGAATCCGGCCCGCCATGCGGTCCGGATGGAACTCCTCGAGCGCGTCGGTCTTCTCGCCGGTGCCAATATATTTTATCGGCTTACCCGTGACGCCATAAATCGAGAGCGCCGCGCCGCCCCGCGCATCGCCGTCGAGCTTGGTAAGGATCACGCCGGTCACGCCAAGCGCGGTATCGAAACCCTGCGAAATTCTCACCGCCTCCTGGCCGGTCATGCCGTCGGCCACGAGCAGGATCTCATCGGGATGCACCGCGTCCTTCAGGCGGCGCAGCTCGTTCATCATGTCCTGGTCGATCTGCAGGCGGCCCGCGGTGTCGAGGATCACCACGCGATCCCTCTCGCGGCGCGCCTGCTCGACGCCGGCACGCGCGATCTTCACGACATCCTGTGTCGACCGGTCGGCATACACTGGAATGCCGAGTTCCTTGCCGAGCGTCTCGAGCTGGTCGATGGCCGCCGGGCGGTACACGTCGCCGGCAATCATCCGGACCTGTCGTCCCTCGCCCTTCAGCCGCCGCGCAAGCTTTGCCGCGGTGGTCGTCTTTCCGGAACCCTGCAATCCCACCATCATGACGACGGTCGGCGGGACACTCGAGAGCTTGAGCGACTCGCGCCGCTCGCCGAGCATCACGGTGAGCTCGTCGAACACGATCTTCACGAGCTGCTGCGCCGGACTGACCGTGCGCAGCTGCGAAACGCCCACCGCCTTCTTTGTTACGCGGTCGAGGAACTCGCCCGTAAGCTGGAAGTTGACGTCCGCTTCCAGCAGGATGCTTCTCACCTCGCGCAGCCCGTCCTTGATATCGGATTCGGACAGCGTGCCACGCCCGCGGAGCTTCGCGAAGGTGGCTTCGAGTTTGGAGGAGAGATCGTCGAACATTGAGCCTTGAAATATATCCTCGCGAAACCCCATCTCCTAGTGCGCATTTAGCTCACCGCTCAGCTGCTCGAGCGGTGAGCTTCCTAGTGGGGTGTACTACCGGAGCTTATCTTGGGCAACGTGACTGCCCCGCCCCTGCCATCGGAGCTGCCGCTCCTCGCCCTTCGCTCGACAATCGTCTTCCCCCACGGCACCATCGCCGTGCAGATGGGCGCCGCCGACAACCTCGCGCTGCTCCGCGCGCACCCGGAACCGGGCGCGTTCGTCCTCCTTGCCGTCGCGCTCGGCGAGGATGCACAGGCTCCGGCGCGCCTCGAGGGTCGCGTCGGCGTGTTCGCGCGGGTGAAGGACCGCAGCAGTTCCGGCGCGGAGACAATTCAGGTCACGCTCGAAGGGATCACCCGCGCCCGCATCGGCGCGCTCGTTTCGCGCGCGCCGTTTCCGGTGGTCAGCGTGGCACGGGTCGAGGAGACGGCGGCGCCGCACGAGACGACGCGCGCGCTCATGGATCGCATCGTCGTCACGGCCGAGGCGCTCGTCGAACGCAACGAGCAGTTCCCCGCCGAGGTTCCCGGCCTGCTGCGCCGGCTCGCCTCCGACCCGTCGCGGTTCGCGGACCTCGCGGCGTCGCACGGCAACCTGCGCATCGCCGAGCGCGACGAGGTGCTGCAGCGGCTCAACCTCGCCGCCCGTCTCGAGTTCGTCGCCGCCAAGTGGGAGAAGGAGATCGCGCGCGCGACGATCCTCGAGGAGGTCAAGCAGCAGACCGAGGCGAAGGTCGAGCAGCACCACCGCGAGTTCTACCTGCGCCAGCAGCTGCAGGCGATTCGTGCCGAACTCGGCGAGCGGGACCCCACTGAAAGCGACGCGCAGGAACTGCTCGCGCAAATCGAGGCGGCCGCGCTCCCCGAGCGCGTCGCGCAGGAGGCCCGCCGCGAGACGGAGCGGCTCCGCGCGCTCTCGCCGGCCTCGAGCGAATATCAGGTCCTGCGCAACTACGTCGAGTGGATCCTCGCGCTGCCGTGGCACACGCGCTCGGGTGACGAGGATATCGCACTCGAGAAAGTCGAAAGCGCACTCGACGCGCGGCACTACGGCCTCGAGGAGGCCAAGGAGCGCATTCTCGAGTACCTCTCGGTGCGCAAGCTGCTCAAGCAGAGCGGCGGCTACTCGCACGGACCAATCCTGTGCTTCGTCGGGCCGCCCGGCACGGGGAAAACATCACTGGGCGAGGCGATCGCGCAGTCCATCGGAAGAGCCTTCTACAGGATTTCGGTCGGCGGAGTGCGCGATGAAGCCGAGATTCGCGGGCATCGCCGAACGTACGTCGGATCGCTGCCGGGTCTGATCCTCCAGGCGCTCCGGCGCGTGCAGGTGAGCGATCCCGTGCTGATGATCGACGAGATCGACAAGATGCAGGGCGGCGGACCGAGCGGCGACCCGCTCGCCGCGATGCTCGAAGTGCTCGACCCGCAGCAGAACGGGTCGTTCGTCGACCACTACCTCAACCTCCCGTTCGACCTGCGCCCCGTGCTCTTCATCTGCACGGCAAACAACCTGTTCGACATTCCGGCGGCGCTGCGCGACCGCATGGAAGTCATCCGCATTGCCGGCTACACGGTCGAGGAGAAAGTCGAAATTGCGTGGCGCTACCTGCTGCCGCGGATGGTCATCGAGCACGGCATCACCGACCTCGACCTCCAGTTCACCGACGAGGCGCTGTCGACGATCTCGAGCCGGTATGCGCGCGAAGCAGGACTGCGCGGGTTCGAGCGCAACCTTTCCGCGCTCATGCGCCGCCGCGCACGGCGAAAGGCGCAGGGTGAGCACGGCGCGTGGATCGTCGACGCCGCCCGCATCGAGGAGGTGCTCGGGTCGCCGCGCTACGCCTCGGACGAAGCGGAGGTCGAACCGGAGATCGGCACGGTCACGGGACTGGCGTGGACCGCGGCGGGCGGCGAGCTCATGACCATCGAGGCGCTGCGCATGCCGGGGAGCGGCAAGCTCACCGTCACCGGGCAGCTCGGCGACGTCATGCGTGAATCCGTGGACGCCGCGTGCTCGTATGTGCGGTCAAGGGCACGATCGCTGCGGATCGTGGATGCGGAGATGAAGGCGACCGATCTCCACATCCACTTCCCGGCGGGCTCCGTGCCGAAGGACGGGCCGAGCGCGGGCGTCGCGGTCACGCTGGCGATCGCGAGCGTGATGAGCCGGCGTGCCGTTCGCCGCGACGTGGCCGTCACCGGCGAGGTCACGCTGCGCGGCCGTGTGCTGGAAATCGGAGGAGTAAAAGAAAAAGTGCTTGCCGCGTACCGCTCGGGACTTCGCAACGTGATGCTGCCGCTGGCGAACGAGAAGGACTTGCGCGAGGTGCCCGAAGCGGTCCGGGCGCACGTGAAGTTTTTCTTCGTGAGCGCGATGGATGAAGTGCTGGCGGAGTTGCTGTTGCCGGAGATGGCGATGCTTGCTGATGGAGAGCCCGATGCACGCACGAACGGCGATGAAAGATCAAAGATGGAAGATGTTCAGGGCGGCAAGGAGCGTCCCGACGCGTCGACTCGCAAAGCATTTTAGGTGCTGGCGCCGCATCGTCGGACCTCGGTCTTCGGTCTTCCATCTTACATCTTTCATCGCCGTCGATGAACTACACCCGCCTCGCCCTCGACGTCTTCCTCGGCTCCGTCTCGGGCGGCGTGACGAGCTGGGTCGCGGTCGTCATGATCTTCCGGCCGTACGAACGCACCTTCGGCCTGCACGGCGCGGTACCGAAAAACAAGGCGCGTCTCGCAAAGACGATCGGGAAGACGGTGGGCGAACGGCTGCTCACGCCGGGCGATATCGTCGACGAACTCCAGCGCTCCGGCCTGCGCGAGGCGATCGAGGCGAAGCTCACGGAGGTCGCCATCGACGCGCTCGAGCGCGACCGCGGGCCGCTGCGCCAACTGCTCCCGGCACCGGTCGTCTCGGAAATCGAACGCATGATCGCCGACGCAGGACCAGACGCTGCGGCGGCGTACGAGCGCTACGTCGCGACCGATGCGTTCGAGGAGCAGGTGCGCGCCTTTGTCGCGCGGTCGCGCAAGGACAGCGCGCCGGATGAACCCGGCACCGAGCTCACCACCGAACGCCGCACCGGCATCGCAGGGAAGGCCGCGGGACTCGCCGCCGGAATCATCGACGACGTGATCGTCAAGTGGGCGCTCCGGGCCGCGCGATCGGAGCGCGCGCGGGCGATGGCGGTCGAGGCCGTGCGCGGCGCCGGTGTCGCGCTGCTCGATCGCCCGCTCGGCCGCCTCGGCCGATGGCTTCCCGACGACGCATCGCGCCGGCTCGTGGCCATCGCGGCGCCGGCGGTCTGGGAACAGATCATCGAGAAGCTCCCGGGGCTCCTTGAGACGGTGGACATTCCGGCGATGGTGGAACGCAAGGTGCTCGGCTTCAGCACTCAGCGCGTGGAGGATCTCGTGCGCGGCGTGACCCAGCGCGAGCTCAACTTGATCGTGCGGCTAGGCTATGTCCTTGGCGGGGCGATTGGGGCGGCGCAGTTCGCGGTGGAGTCCTGGCTGCGCCAGGGTTGATGACCGTTTCGGTCACGGGATCCCACTGACGGCACGCGCCGAAGACGATCAGCGCCACACCGAGCGCGAGCACCGGTCTCCAGATGCGGCGCAGTTGAGTCCAGATGTATCCGATTCGCGACCGCATCGATCCCCCAAAGAAGTTACGGCCTCATGAGCTTCACTTTCGCGGCGTCGATCAGGTGCGTCGTGGCACCCTGCGGAACGTCCGTGAACAGCACCGCCGGCTTTCCCTGCACCACGATCGCGGACAGCTCGAGCGATCGCCCCTTCCCCGCAAACTTCCGCGTGACACCACTGCCGCCGGCGCCATGCGCCGTCTTGAATCGCGCTTCGATCGTCTGCTCCATCAAGTCGCGGAACTGCGCGGCGTCGATCGCCGAATCCCACACGGTCAGCCAGGTAATGCCCGCGCCCTGCGGCGTCTTGACGACTTCGTAGTGATCTCCCTCCCATCCCGCCGCGCCGCGGGCGGCGATGCCCGCGTCGCCGAGGTGCTGGAACAGGTAGAGCCGGGTTTCGAACGCACCCAGATCGTTCTCATAGACGACCGAACCGCTCTCGGGTTTCGGAAGCTCCACGCGCGTCGGGACGTCGAGTGAGTCGAGGAACCGGTCGGGGTAAAGAACCTGCTTGGTGGACGTAGGCGCGGGTCTGAACGGAAGCTGGCCCGGCCGCTTCTCCTTGAAGTGACGGACGAACTCGGCGCCGCTCAGGTATGGAAACAGGAGCGTTTCCTGGATGAACATCGGCGCCGTGGCAAACACGGGCATGGTTCCCTGCGCGTCGCGGATCATCTGGCGCACCCGATCCCATCCGCCCGGGAGTGCCATGGCCACCGTGTTGCCGCCGAGCATCGCGCTCATCTGCTCGTACACGGCCTCTCCCTCGATTACCGCCTGTACGGCGCTGGCGCGATCGTTGTCGCCGTGCTCCTTCTCGAGCGAATCGAGCGGGAAGTATTGATCCTGCAGCGCGTGCACGAGCTCGTGCGTGATCGTGACGGCGATCATCTCGGGCGTGACCGCGCCGGGCCCGGTCCCCTCGGTGCCGACCACGTACAGCACCTTGGTCTCGGGATCGTAGTAACCGGCGACCTGCTCGGTCAGCAGGCGAAGCATGAACTTGCGCAGGTCGAGCGTGTCGGGGATCAGGCCCAGGAGCTTGTACGATTTTTCGGCGCCGGCGAGTTCGAGCGCCGGGAGGTCCTCGTCGAACTTCTTCTCGAGGAACGCGCGGACTTCGTCCTTGCTCTTGGACTCGACCTTCGGCGGCGTCTTGAACTTGAGCCCCACGGATTTCTCAATCGCGGGAATCGCCGTGGCGACTTCCTTCGCATAGGGACCC
>JBIOHR010000041.1:0-20593 GCA_044449085.1 Gemmatimonadales bacterium
CCACTCGAGACTGAGATCTCAGTGGTGAACTGAAGCGGAGGGACGTCAGCGGCGCGTCTCGCGAATACAGACTGACCTACCGTCGGGTCAGATGTCTTCCCCCGGCAGTGCCGCAAACGGCGACGCAATCTCGGCCGCCATCGGCGTCCCGCTCAACCCCGCAAACGCCTCTGCCCCCTGCGGCAGCTCCGGCATCGGCGGCGCCTCGACATCCATGTCCACTTCCTGGTACCGGTACATGCCCGTACCGGCCGGAATGAGGTGACCGATGATGATGTTCTCCTTCAAGCCAAGAAGATTGTCCTTGGCCCCACGGATCGCGGCATCGGTCAGCACGCGCGTGGTCTCCTGGAAGCTCGCCGCCGAAATGAACGACTGCGTCGTGAGACTCGCCTTCGTGATGCCGAGCAGCAGCGGCTCGCTGCTCGCGGGCTTCTGCTTTTTCTTCTTCGCGCGGTCGTTCGCGTCGCGGAACACCGCCTTGTCCACGTGCTCGCCCTCGAGGAACTCCGAGTCGCCTGCGCCCGGATCGAGCACGCGCACCTTCTGCAGCATCTGGCGCACGATCACGCCGATGTGTTTGTCGTTGATCTTCACGCCCTGCAGGCGATAAACCTCCTGCACTTCGTTGAGCAGATATTCCTGCACCGCGCGCGGGCCCTTGATGCGCAGGATGTCGTGCGGGTTCACCGGTCCTTCAGACAACCGGTCACCGGCCCGCACACGATCGCCTTCGTGCACGCGCAAGTGCTTGCCCGCCGCGACTTCGTACAGCTGCGCTTCCTGCGAATCGTCCGGCGAGCCATCGAGCTTCAACGGCTGGACGAAGATCTCGCGCTTGCCGCGCTTGATCTCGCCGAACCGCACGATGCCGTCGACTTCCGAAATCGTCGCCGGATCCTTCGGACGGCGCGCTTCGAACAGTTCGGCCACGCGCGGCAGACCGCCCGTGATGTCGCGCGTCTTGTACGCTTCGCGCGAAATCTTCGCGATGATCGTGCCCGCCGCGATCTCCGCTCCGTCGTCGACGATGAGCTGCGCGCCCACCGGGATCACGAAGTCGCGGATGCGCTTTTCTTTCCCGCCCTTCGTCTGCCAGATCTCAATGTGCGGATGGAGCTTCTTCTCCCTGTCTTCAATGACGACACGCTGGCGCAGGCCCGTGAGTTCGTCGAGCTCCTCGCTCACTGACTCCTCTTCGACGAGATCTACGAAGCGCACTTCACCGGTCACGTCTGCGATGATCGGGTTCGTGTACGGATCCCAGCTGAAGATCACCTGCTCCTTCTTCACTTCGTCGCCATCCTTCACCATCAGGATCGCGCCGAGGGGCACGGCCAAACGGGCGGAAACGATCGCGTTCTTGTCCGCCGACGCGCGAATGAAGATCTCGCCTTCGTACGACGTCACGATCTGCTGTCCATCGGGGTTGGTGACCGAAATGAGCCGGTCGCCATACTCCATCACGCCCTGCACCTTCGACTTGCGGGCGGTCTGCTCCGCGATGCGAGCCGCCGTGCCGCCGATGTGGAATGTGCGGAGTGTCAGCTGGGTTCCCGGCTCACCAATCGACTGCGCGGCGATGATGCCGACCGCTTCGCCGATGTCGACCATCGCCATCGTGGCCAGGTTGCGGCCATAGCACATGCGGCAGAGCCCGCGTTTGGCTTCGCAGGTGAGCACGGAGCGAATCTTGATCGACTCGATCCCCGACTCCTCGATCGCCTTCGCCACGTCCTCGCGGATCATCGAACCCGATTCCACGAGCAGCGCGCGGCGGCCGCTGTCGTCCAGCAGCTGCGGATCTTCGACATCCTCCGCCGCCACGTTTCCGACAATGCGCTCGGCCAGCGGCTCGATGATGTCCTCGCCTTCCTTCAGCGCGGAAACCTCGAGGCCCATGATCGTACCGCAATCCTCCTCGGTGATCGTCACATCCTGCGCGACGTCGCAGAGGCGGCGCGTGAGATATCCGGCGTCAGCCGTCTTGAGCGCCGTGTCCGCGAGGCCCTTGCGTGCACCGTGCGTCGAGATGAAGTACTCGAGCACGGAAAGGCCTTCGCGGAAGTTCGACTTGATCGGGCTCTCGATGATTTCGCCGATGCCGCCCGTGAGCTTCTTCTGCGGCTTCGCCATCAGCCCGCGCATGCCGGCGAGCTGACGGATCTGGTCGCGCGAACCGCGCGAGCCGGAATCGAACATCATGTACACCGGGTTGAACCCGTTCTGCGATTCCTTCATGCGCTTGACCATCGCCTCGGCGATGTCGTTGTTCGCATGCGTCCAGGTGTCGATGACCTTATTGTAGCGCTCGCCGTTCGTGATGTTTCCGGTCTGGTACGCCTTCTGGAAACGCTCCACGCGCGTCGTCGCCTCCTCGAGCAGCGACTCCTTGTCGCCCGGAATCTCGAGGTCCTCGATTCCGATCGAGACGCCGCCGCGGGTCGCGTTGCGGAAGCCGAACTCCTTGAGCCGGTCGAGGAACTGCACCGTGCCCGAGAGGCCCGACCGCCGATACGACTCGAATACCAGCTCGGAGAGCGCCTTCTTTTTCATGTCGCGGTTCTGGAACGACAGTTCCGCGGGGATGATTTCGTTGAACAGCACGCGGCCGACCGTGGTGACTTCCCACGTCTTGGCGCCATCGCGGTTCACGAGATACCGAACCGGCGTGTGCGTGTTCACGCGGCCGAGCGCGAGCGCCATCTCGACTTCGCTGGCCGACGTATACGAATGCAGCGCCGCGACCTTCTTGGGATCCTTGGCGATTTCCTCGAATCCGGCGAACCCCTTGGTGGCGAAATAGCAGCCGAGCACGATGTCCTGGCTGGGCTCCGCCACCGGGCGTCCGTCGGCCGGCTTCAGGATGTTGTTCGACGACAGCATCAGCACGCGGCACTCGAGCTGTGCTTCATATGAAAGCGGCACGTGCACGGCCATCTGGTCGCCGTCGAAGTCCGCGTTGAACGCGGCGCAGACGAGCGGGTGGATTCGAATGGCCTTGCCCTCGACAAGCACCGGCTCAAACGCCTGGATGCCCAGGCGATGGAGCGTCGGCGCACGGTTGAGGAGAACCGGATGGTCGCGAATGATCTCTTCGAGAATCTCGAACACCTCGCTCGATTCCTTCTCGACGATCTTCTTGGCGCGCTTCACCGTCTCGGCGATTCCCTTCTCGACGAGCTTATGGATGATGAACGGCTTGAACAGTTCGAGCGCCATCGCCTTCGGCAAGCCGCACTGGTGCAGCTTGAGTTCCGGCCCCACGACGATGACCGAACGTCCCGAGTAGTCCACGCGCTTGCCGAGCAGGTTCTGGCGGAATCGCCCCTGCTTTCCCTTGAGCAGGTCGGACTGCGACTTGAGGGGACGCTTGCCGCGCCCGCGGATCGCCTTGGACCGGCGGCCGTTGTCGAACAGCGCGTCGACCGCTTCCTGCAGCATGCGCTTCTCGTTCCGGAGAATGACTTCCGGCGCGCGATGCACGATCAGCTTCTGGAGACGGTTGTTGCGGTTGATGACGCGGCGATAGAGATCGTTCAGGTCGGAGGTCGCGAAGCGGCCGCCGTCGAGCGGAACGAGCGGGCGCAGGTCCGGCGGAATCACCGGGACGACGTCCAGGATCATCCACTCCGGCTTGTTGCGCACATCGCCGTTTTCGCCGGAGTTGCGGAAGGCGTCGACGATCTTGAGGCGCTTGAGCTGCTGCTTCTTCTTGTGCTGGCTCGTCTCGACGATCACCTGAGCGCGGAGCTCGTCGGCGATCTTGTCGACGTCGAGGCGGCGGAGGAGATCGCGCACGGCCGGCGCTCCGATGTCGGCCAAGAAGGCGGTGTCGCCCTCGTCCTTGGCCTTGGCGCGCAGCGTGAGGTACTGCTCTTCGTCGAGGAGCTCGTTGGTGTGGACTTCCTGCTCACCGGGCTCGATGACGACGTAGTTCGAATAGTAGATGACCTTCTCGAGATCACGGAGCGTGAGGTCGAGAAGATTGCCCATCGGACTCGGCAGCGTCTTGAAGAACCAGATATGCGCGACGGGAACGGCGAGCTCGATGTGCCCCATGCGGTCGCGACGGACCTTGCTCAGGGTGACTTCGACGCCGCAGCGGTCGCAGATGACGCCGCGATAGCGGATGCGCTTGTACTTCCCGCAATGGCATTCCCAGTCCTTGACCGGACCAAAGATGCGCTCGCAGAAGAGGCCGTCCTTTTCCGGCTTGAACGACCGGTAGTTGATGGTCTCGGGCTTCGTGACTTCGCCCCACGACCACCACGAACGGAGACCGGCCATTTCGAGCCGCTCGCGTTCCTTGGAGTCACGGGGGCCGCGGATCTCTTCGGGAGAAGCGATGCGGACCTGGATGTAGTCGAAAGCGGATGCGCGAGTCTCGCGCGCGCTGCGGAAATCAATCATGTGTTATTCCTCGCCTGAGCTGAAAGGCAAACCGCTGTAACCACCCTCAGCGTTGGCATCCATGGTGACGTGGATACCGAGGGCCTGCAATTCCTTCACGAGCACGTTGAACGATTCAGGAGTCCCGGGTTCTGGCAAGTTCTGACCCTTAACAATTGCCTCGTACACCCTCGACCGGCCGTTCACGTCGTCCGACTTCACGGTCAGGATTTCCTGCAGCGTGTGCGCGGCACCGTATGCCTCGAGCGCCCACACTTCCATTTCGCCGAAGCGCTGGCCGCCGAACTGCGCCTTGCCGGCGAGCGGCTGCTGCGTCACGAGCGAGTACGGTCCGATGCTGCGGGCGTGGATCTTGTCGTCGACCAGGTGCGAGAGCTTGAGCATGTAGATCTCTCCCACGGTGACCGGCGACGCGAAGTGCTCGCCCGTGCGGCCGTCCTGCAACGCCACCTTGCCGCCCGGCTGCAGGCCGGCGCGACGCACGAGCTCCACACTCGCCGCGTCCACGTCGGCTTCGTTCTTCGGCCCGAGCATCGCGGCCAGATTGGTCAGGCCGTGCGATGCCAGCAGCTCCTGCGCGCTGAGTGCGTTGCGCGCCTTGAGCTCCTTGAGCGCCTTCTTGAGGTCGGCGCGACGATTCGCGGAGAGCGATTCGTCTTCCGACGTCTCCTCGTGGAACGCGATCGCGTTCGTGAGGTCTGCATGTTCGCGCTCCGCGAGCTCCGTCGCGGCGGAGGCGAGGTATTCGCGCACGCGGTGGAACACGTCCTTCGAGTCCGCCGACATGCCGCGCGCGTTCAGGTCGTTCACGCTCGCGTCGTGCATGAGCTCGACCTTCTCCGACCCGGCTTCCGGCTTGAAGTCCGCGAGCAGCGTGCGGATTTCCTGGTCACCGATCGCCAGCGGCTTGCCGTGCAGCTCGAGCGCGCCGTGCGCCCACGTCAGGTCCGCGAGCCGCAGCAGCAGGCCGATCTCGCGTTCGTTGGCGCCCTGGAACACCGGCGTCTTGGCGTAGAAGCCGAGGATCTTCGCCGCCCACCCGAGGTGGGTTTCGAGGATCTGACCGACGTTCATGCGGCTCGGCACGCCAAGCGGGTTGAGTACGATGTCGACCGGACGTCCGTCGGGGAGGAACGGCATGTCCTCCTCTGGAACGATGCGCGCGACGATACCCTTGTTGCCGTGGCGGCCGGCCATTTTATCACCCACCGAGATTTTGCGCTTCTCGGCCAGATACACCTTCACGAGCTGGATCACGCCGGGCGGAAGTTCGTCCGGCTGCAGGATGCGGTCGATGCGCTCTTCCGCCTTTTCCTCGATGCGGGCCTTCACTTCGTTGGCCGCTTCGACAATCTCGCGCACCTGCTCGTTCACCTTCTTGTTCTCGACGCGGAACGTCTTGAGGTCGATGGTCGCGAGCCGGAGGTCGTCGAGCACCTCACCCGAGAGCGTCGTGCCGGCGGGAATCGCCTCTTCGACCGTGCCCGACTTGAGCGCGAGCGCGATGACCTGGCCGGCGAGGAGCTCCTTCAGCTCGCTGTCGCGCACGTCGTTCACCCGCACCTTCTCCTCACCCTCGAGGCGGCGGACCTCGCCGATGCGCTCGCCGCGGTCCTTCTCGACCACCTGGTCCTCGATGCGCGAGAAGATCTTGCAGTCGATGACGACGCCTTCCATGCCCGGCGGAACCTTCAGCGAAGAATCCTTCACGTCCTTCGCCTTCTCGCCGAAGATGGCCGTCAGCAGCTTCTCTTCCGGCGAAAGCTCCGTCTCACCCTTCGGCGTGATCTTGCCGACGAGAATGTCGCCCGGGCGGACATGTGCACCGATGCGCACAATGCCGCGCTCGTCGAGGTCCACCAGCGACTCCTCGGCGACGTTCGGGATTTCACGCGTGATCTCTTCCTGGCCGCGCTTGGTGTCGCGGACGTGCAGTTCGAGCTCCTGAATGTGAATGGACGAGTAGACGTCGTCCTTCACGAGCCGCTCTGAAAGCACGATCGCGTCTTCGAAGTTGTGCCCGTACCACGGCATGAACGCCACCAGCACGTTCGAGCCGAGCGCGAGCTGGCCATGTTCGGTGGCCGCGCCGTCCGCGAGCACGTCGCCGGCCTTCACCTTCTGGCCGAGCTTCACGATCGGACGCTGGTTGATCGCCGTGTCCTGGTTGGTGCGCCAATACTTCTTGATCCGGTAGCGGTCCTGCTGCGTGAGGCGCTCGAGCGGCAGGTCGCCGCCCTTCTTCCCCTTCTCCGCCGGGCCGGCATCGACGAGGATCTCGTCCGCCGTCACGCGGGTGACCGTACCCGACCGCAATGCGATGACGACTGCGCCAGAATCGCGCGCGACCACTTCCTCGAGGCCCGTGCCCACCAGCGGCGTCTGCGGGTTGAGGAGCGGCACGCTCTGGCGCTGCATGTTCGAACCCATCAGGGCGCGGTTCGCGTCGTCGTGCTCGAGGAACGGAATGAGCGCGGCGGCGATGGACACGACCTGTTCCGGCGCGACATCCATGAAGTCGATGCGCGACGGCGAGACGAGCGGAACGTCCGACTGCTGACGGCAGAGCACGAACTCGTCGACGAACGTCCCGTCGTCGTTCAGCTTCGCGTTTGCCTGTGCGATGATCGCCTCTTCTTCCTTGTTCGCGTCGAGCCACTCGAGCTCGTTCGTAACTTTTCCGTTCCGCACGACGCGGTACGGGGTCTCGATGAAGCCGAGGTCGTTCACGCGCGCATAGCACGCGAGCGACGTGATCAGCCCGATGTTCGGACCTTCCGGCGTTTCGATCGCGCACATGCGGCCGTACTGCGAGTAGTGCACGTCACGGACTTCGAATCCGGCGCGCTCACGCGTGAGGCCGCCCGGTCCGAGCGCCGAGAGCCGGCGCTTGTGCGTCAGCTCGGCGAGCGGATTGGTCTGGTCCATGAACTGCGACAGCTGCGACGATCCGAAGAACGCCTGGATCACGGCGGAGACCGTGCGCGCATTGACGAGATCGTCCAGCGCGATTTTCTCGGTGTCCTGGTTGATCGACATGCGCTCCTTGACCAGCCGCGCCATGCGACTGAGGCCAACGGAGAACTGGTTCGCGATCAGCTCGCCGACCGAACGGATGCGGCGGTTGCCCAGATGGTCGATGTCGTCCACGTGGCCGCGCCCTTCGTGCAGCTCGACCAGGTAACGCACGATCGCGACGAAATCTTCCTTCGTCAGGACCGTCTGGCTGGCGGGCGTCGGCAGGCCAAGGCGCTGGTTGATCTTGTAACGGCCGACGCGGCCCAGGTCGTAGCGCTTCGGCGAGAAGAACAGCCGGTCGATCGCCTGCTTGGCCGTCTCCTTGTTGGGCGCGTCGCCGGGACGGAGCAGCGCATAGATCTGCTTGAGCGCTTCGTCTTCGCTTTTGGTCGGATCCTTGGCGAGCGTGTTCTTGATGAGAGTGCTCTCGGCGCGGCCGCTCGGCACAAAGCAGTACGCCTTGTGCAGGCCGTTCTTGCGGAGGCGCTTGACGAGCATCTCCTTGAGCTGCTGGCCGACCTCGCCAATCACCTCACCTGTTTCCGGATCAATTGCGTCGACGGCGAGTACGCGCGCATGGGCGCGCTCGCCGCGCTCTATGGCATCCAGTTCATCGCGCAGATCTACTGCGCCGTAGCTGGCGAAGACCTTCACCACGTCCACCTTCTGGCGGCGAAGCCGGTTGAACACTTCCTCGGTGAGCTCGTCGCCTTCCTTGACGAGCATCATCGCTTCGGTCCGCTCGCGCTCGGCGCGGGCCTTCTTGGTCTTCGCCTTGGGCGCATCGTCCGGCGTGGCCTCGCCCGGCAGCTCGATGTTCTCGGCGATGATCGCGCCGAGGACTTCACGGTTTTCGGCGCGGCCTTCACGCTTTTTGGTGAGGTCGAGTTCGCGCACGGCGAAGAAGAGCCGGAGGATGTCCGAGTTGTTCCCGAAGCCGAACGCGCGGAGGAGCGCGGTGGCCGGGAACTTCTTCTTCTTGTCGATGTGGACGTAGATCACGTCGTGGATGTCCACGGTGAACTCCACCCACGACCCGCGGAACGGGATGATGCGCGACGAGATCAGGCGCTGCCCGTTGGGGTGCGTCGACTCCTCGAACACCACACCGGGCGACCGGTGCAGCTGACTGACGATCACGCGTTCGGCGCCGTTGATGACGAAGGTGCCAAGCGGCGTGAGGAGCGGCAGCTCGCCGAGATAGACCTCTTTCTCGATCTGATTTTTGATCCGCTTTTTCCCGTCGGCGATGTTCTCCTCGAACACCGTGAGGGTCAGCGTCGCCTTGAGCGGCGCCGAGTACGTCATGTCGCGCTCGATGCACTCCTCAACGGAGTACTTCGGCTCGCCAAGCGTGTAACGGATGAAGTCCAGCGAGAAGTTCTCGTGGACGTCCGTGATCGGGAACAGGTCCTTGAAGACCCGCTCGAGTCCGACGTCTTCGCGGTCGTGCGCGGCGGCGTCCAGCTGCAGCAGCGACTCGAACGCGCGAACCTGGATGTCGAGAAGATGGGGCATGGCCATCCCCTTCTCGAGCTTTGCGAAAGAAATTTGCTTGATCATATCAGCCTTGGCTCACCTTATGACAGGCGAAAGCCGCCCCGTCCCGCTTCGCGAATTTTTTCGCGCGGCGGAGAGAGGCGGAACGAACTTCAGATGTGACGCGGTGTGATTGTCTGCATGTCGAGACCGAGTAAGAGGTGGGATCCCCGCCGCCGCGCGTGAGGAAAAACCCCAGCGCGGCGGCGGCGAAAACCAGCTCTTACTTGATCTCGGCTTCTGCGCCCTGCTCCTCGAGCTTGGCCTTGATCTGCGCGGCTTCGTCCTTCGTCGCGCCGGCCTTTACGACCTGCGGCGCGCCGTCGACCATGTCCTTGGCTTCCTTCAGGCCAAGACCCGTGATCTCGCGGACGACCTTGATGACCTGGATCTTCTTGCCGCCGGCCGCCTTGAGCACGACCGAGAACTCGGTCTGCTCTTCAGCCGCCGCCGCGCCACCCGCGCCGGCGCCGCCGGCCGGAGCCGCCGCGACCGCCGCGATGGTGACGTTGAACTTCGTCTTGAACGTGTCGATCAGGTCGACGAGTTCGAGGACCGACATGTTGCCGATCGCGTCGAGGATCTCGTCCTTGCTCAGCGTTGCGTTAGCCATTTGAAAAGATTCTCCGTGTAATCCCCCAGGTGTCCCTGGGGCGTTGTGTGTCAGGCAGACGCCTGGGGATTTGTATCAGCGGGTGCGGCAGCGGGCTCGGCGGCAGGAGCAGTAACTGGTGCAGGAGCTTCTGCTGCGGCGGGCGTGCTGCTTTCGAGCTGGACTTTGCGTGCCTCGAGCAAGCCGGCGAAGCCCGAGAGCATGCTGTTGAGATATCCAAGGAACTGGCCGAGCGCCTCGTCCCGAGTCGGCATCAGCGCGAGCTTCTTCACGGTCGCGGCATCGATCGCCGCGCCCTCGTACAGCCCGCCCTTCACGGACGGCCGGTCTTCGTTCTTCTTCGCGAAATCGGTCAGCGTCTTGGCGGCGGTGATCGCGTCCTTCGCGATGACGACGCCGGTCGGACCCTTGAGCTTCGGCGCGAGCAAGCCGCTCTCGTTCACGGCGCGCAGGGCCAGCGAGTTCTTGATGACCACGTACTCCACGCCGGCCTTGCGGAAGGAGCGGCGCAGCGCGGTCATGTTCTTCACGGTCAGCCCGGTGAAGTCGGTGTAGTAGAGCGCATCGGCGCCCTCCATCTTCTTCTTGAGCCCGCGAACGAGCTCCTCTTTATCGGTTCGTTTCATCGCTCTTACCGGTAGGGTGTGGTGTCGACCCGTACCCCGGGGCCCATCGTGCTGGAGACGGCGACCGTCTTCACATACACGCCCTTCGACGCGCTCGGCTTCGAGCGGACGATGGTATCCATCAGGGCCTGGAAGTTCGTTTCGAGCGATTCGAGCGGGAACGAGATCTTGCCGATGGCGGCGTGGATGTTGCCGCCCTTGTCGACGCGGAACTCGATCTTGCCCGCCTTGGTTTCCTTGACGGCGCGCGTGACGTCGAACGTGACGGTGCCGGCCTTCGGGTTCGGCATCAGGCCGCGGGGGCCGAGGATGCGGCCGAGCGCGCCGATCTGGCCCATCTGGTCCGGTGTCGCGATCATGATATCGAAGTCGACCCACCCTTCCTTGATCTTCGCGACGTACTCGGTGCCGACGAAATCGGCGCCGGCGGCTTCGGCTTCCTTCGCCTTGTCACCGACTGCGATGACGAGCACACGGACGGACTTGCCGGTGCCGGCGGGGAGGACGACGGTGCCGCGGACGATCTGGTCCGCGTGGCGAGGATCGACACCGAGGCGAACGGCGACGTCGACGGTTTCGTCGAACTTCGCGAATGCCTTGGTCTTGATGATCTCGAGCGCCTGCTTGGGCTGGTACGTCGACGCGATTTCACGCGCCTCCGCCGCCTTACGATAGTTCTTGCCGTGGGTACGCATCAGTCAGCGACCTCCACGCCCATCGAGCGTGCAGCGCCGGCGACCATCGCCATGGCAGATTCGATCGAGTCGCAGTTGAGATCGGGCATCTTGATCTCGGCGATCTTGCGGACTTGAGCCTTGGAGATTTTTCCCACCTTGTTGCGATTGGGCTGACCCGACCCTTTTTCGATCCCCACCTCTTTCTTGATGAGCACCGCGGCTGGCGGGGTCTTCAGGATGAAGGTGAAGGATTTGTCGCCGTAGATCGTGATCTCGACCGGGAGAATCGTATCCTGGCCCTGCGTCCGAGCGTTGAACTCTTTGCAGAAGGCCATGATGTTGATTCCCTGCGGACCGAGAGCCGTACCGACCGGCGGGGCCGGATTCGCCTTTCCTGCAGGAATCTGCAGTTTGACGAAACCAGTGACTTTCTTTGCCATGCATTCCTCGGAGCGTTGGGCGACCTTTTTCGAGCGCTGCGGGCTGCGGAAAAGGAGGCCAGAACTCCCACGGTGAGTTTTACGTCGTAGTGGTGGCCGACGGGGCGCTCCTCGCCTGACTAGGCTGCCCCGCGCAAGGGCATCTGCTACTACAGCTGCGACTGCGAGTTAATTCGTTTCTTGTTGGTTGGTTAACTGAAGTTGCTTGTAAAACCAATTTTCAAACTTTGGTTAACCAACCAACGAAAAACATGTTCACGCCTGTAACGCCGCGCTGAGCTAATGCGCCTTCAGCTGCAGATAATCCAGCTCAACCGAAGTTGGCCGGCCAAACAATGAAACGCTGACGCGAACCTTCCCCTTGTCCGCCATCACGTCTTCGACCGTTCCATTGAAATCCGTGAACGGTCCCTCCGTGATCGCGACAGCCTGACCAACCAGGAACGGAATCTCCTCCTTCGGCGCTTCCTCGACAGTCTCGTCGGCGATGCCGAGGAGCCTGTTGACCTCGTCCGCACGCAGCGCCTGCGGATCTCGATCTTTGCCGACGAACTTGATCACGCCCTGGATCCCGTTGATCACGTGCAGCGTCTCCTGGTCGACGACCATTTCGACGAGCACGTAGCCGGGGTAGACCTTCCGCTCCACCGTGACCTTCTTGCCATTCTTGATCTCGACCGCCTGCTCCGTCGGCACGAGTGCCTGGCGGATCATGCGCTCGCTGGCCGGAGCCGGGTCTGCGTCGATCTTCCGCTGGATCAGGTTCCGCACCTTGTTCTCGTGGCCAGAGGTCGTCTGGACCGCGTAAAAGCGATGCGTCACTTCACCCTCCGAACAGCGACGGAATCCAACGCACGAGCACCTGCTGCATGACCACGTCCATGATGGCGATGAGGCCGCCGATGAACAGCGAGAGGAGGATCACGCCGAGCGACAGCTGCCGCACCTGCGGCAGGTCGGGCCACGTGACCTTCTTCATCTCGCCCATCACGTCATGGTAGAAGGTGACCGAGCGCTGAACGAGGCTCTCCTTCTGGGCCGGGACCGGAACGGCCACTTACTTCGTCTCCTTGTGCAGCTGGTGCTTGTCGCACCGCGGGCAGTACTTCTTCCACTCGACGCGCTCCGGGTGCACGCGCTTGTTCTTCGTGGTGAAGTAGTTCCGGTTTTTGCACTCACTGCAGGCCAGGATGATCTTTTCGCGGGGCATATTTCCTCAGAGTCGATCGTATTTGCACAAGCACGCAATCGGGATTGAACCGATGACCTCCCCCTTACCAAGGGGGTGCTCTACCGACTGAGCTATGCGTGCACAGCATTGCACTTCTGGTTCAATCCTTACAGAGCGGGAGACGGGGCTCGAACCCGCGACATCAAGCTTGGAAGGCTTGCGCTCTACCAGCTGAGCTACTCCCGCGAATCCGGCTTATTCTCCCTTGTCATACCCCTCACACTGCATCCTCGCCCTCACCCCTCAGCTCGCAATGGTGGGGGAAGGATTCGAACCTTCGAAGGCGTGAGCCGGCAGATTTACAGTCTGCTCCCGTTGGCCACTTGGGTACCCCACCTGAATGCAGCAACGCCCGTTTCTGTTTCCTGCATTCCGTATCCCGACCCAGCATCCCGCATTCAGTTAATCGCCGCTCATAGCTTCTCGCACAGCTCACGACCCTCGAAACTCCCGCAGACAGCAAAGCTGACGGCGAGAATCGAACTCGCAACCGCCTGATTACAAATCAGGTGCTCTGCCAATTGAGCTACGTCAGCGAGAGGCATTTTGCGCGAGCCTATAAGAGTAAGCCCCCGCCAGAAGCAAGTCAAGCCGTTGCCTCACCAAGCGTTAGCATACTCCGCGCCACCGTCAAAACCCTGCGCAAAAACCGTCAGCGCAGCTTCTTCCAGCGCGTACCGGAAGGCGAATCCTCAATCGCTATCCCCTTCTCTTCCAATGCCTTGCGTACAGCATCGGCCGCGCCGAAATCACGCCGCTGACGCGCGGCCGAACGCTCGCGCAACTTTTCCTCCACCCACGCTGCGAGGTCGCCGTCGTCCCTGCCGCGATCCGGCACGATGTCGAGCACGGCGTTCACCTGCCGGAACGCTTCGCGCGCTCGCGCCAGCGCCTCACCCGAACTTCCCCGCGCGTCGAACTCCCGGTTCGCCGCAGTGACGAACTCGAACAGCGCCGCCATGGCCCGCGGCGCGTTGAGGTCTTCCGACAAGGCGCTCGTCGCCTCGATCAGCACCGTCTCGGCGGCCTCGGCGAGCGCAGGCGTGCCGGCCTGTTCCCGCTCCAGGCGGTCGGCGAAATCGCCGATCCTTCTCACCGCCTCCGATGATGCCTCGAGCGCGTCGCCCGAAAGGTTCAGCTGCTTGCGATAATGTGTCGAGAAAACAAAGTGGCGCAGTGCCGCCGCGCTCACGCCGTTCACGCGCAAGTCCGACACGGTGCTGACGTTGCCGACGCGCTTCGCCATCTTCGAACCGTCGGTGAGCAGGAACTCGCCGTGGCACCACACGCGCGAAAACGTCTTGCCGGTCGCCGCTTCGCTCTGGGCGATCTCGTCCTCGTGGTGCGGAAAGATGAGGTCGACGCCGCCGCAATGCAGGTCAATCGTCTCGCCGAGGATCGTCATCGCCATCGCGGAGCACTCGAGGTGCCAGCCGGGACGCCCGCGTCCCCACGGTGAATCCCATGCGGCGCCGCATGCCTCGTCCTCTGGCTTGGCTGCTTTCCACAGCGCGAAATCCTGCGCGTTCTCCTTTGCGTAGTCGTCCTGCGCGACGCGCGCGCCGGTCTTGAGCTCGCGCGTGTCGAGGCGAGAGAGCCTGCCGTACGCTGGGAACTTGTCGATCGCGAAATACACCGACCCGTCTTCCGCCTGGTACGCGACTTTCTTCTTCACCAGCCGTTTGACGAGCGCGATCATCTCCTTGATGAAATCGGTCGCCCGCGGATAGTGCTCGGCCCGCTGGATGCGCAGGTATTCGCGGTCTTCGTGGAAAATCTCGATGACGGGGTTGGTGAGCTCGCGGATCGAGATGTTCCGCTCGGTCGCGCGCTTGATGATCTTGTCGTCGACGTCGGTGAGGTTCATGACCTGTTCGACGCCCCATCCCCGCAGCCGCAGGACGCGCCGCAGGAGGTCTTCGAACAGGAAGGTCCGGAAGTTGCCGAGGTGCGCGGGGTTGTAGACCGTCGGGCCGCAGGTGTAGAGGCGGACGGTGTTGCCGTCCGCGGGCGCGAACGGTTCGGTCTCGCGGGAGAGCGAGTTGAAGAGGAGGAAGTCGGGCACGGACGAAAGTTACCGGCCGGCGGCAAGCGGCGACAGCGGCGACGGCGACGTCGCTCTCCTCACTCCTTCTCCTCGCCGTAGTTTTCCTTGCTACTCGCGTCGCGCTCCGCGACCCGGCCCGGCACCCCCGTCGTGATGACCCTCGACCCATGCACCCGGATCCCGAGCGCCAGGCATGTGCTGAGCACCTCCTCCGCCGTGACGCCGTCGAGCGCCACGCGCAGCGCCTGCCCGAGCCGGCGAACGCTGGGGATTCTGTTCGCGAGCGCCGCCTCGGCGTACGACGGCATCCCGACCTCCAGCTCGAGCGTGCGCCGGCGGCTCACGGCGCGTGAAATGCGGCCGGACTCGAGCGTGATGACGCGTGACGTGCACTGGTCCAGCGCCTCGGCGGTGCGCGCGCTGACGAGCACGGCGACGCCGGCGCCACGGAGCTCGTGGAGCAGTGTCGTGTAGCGCTCGCGCGCCCCGGGGTCGAGCAACGCGAACGGATCGTCGAGGCAGAGCAACCGCGGCACGCCCCGCAACGCGTGCGTGAGGGCGGCGTGCGCGCCGAGCTGGGCCTCACTGCTTCCGCGGCGGGCGACGAACGCGGCCGGCGCGGCGATGACCGTGCCCTCATGCGGACGCAGGATGCCGGCCGCGCACAGCAGCAGCGTGCTCTTGCCCGCGCCTGCCGCGCCAGCGACGCCGACGCACTCGCCCTGGGCGACCGTCAGCGAGACGCGGTCGAGCGCGGTGATTTCACCGGAACAGCCCGTGACGCCGGCGCGATAGCGCCGTGTGACGTTGCGGAAATCGAGAGCGAGACTGGGCACGCGGCAATGTGCGGCGCGCGCGCAGATTTTGTGTCACCGTCAGATTGCTGACGACACCGAACGGTTGCGGCGGCGTCAGGGCCGTGTGTCGCCGTAGATCCCCTCGATCAGCACCTTTCGCACGACGACCATCACGATGCACAGCGCCGGCACCGCCACGAGCAGCCCGAGCGGCCCGAGCACCGTGCCGGCGATCAGCACCGCCATGATGGAGAATACCGGCGGCAGGTCCACGCCACGCTGCATCACGATCGGCGCCACGACGTTCGCCTCGATCAAGTGGATCGTCACGCCGAGCAGGAGCACGAGCAGCGCACCGACCGGTCCGCCCGCACCGCCGAGCACGAACGCCGCGGGCACCACGGTCGACACGAGCGTCCCGAAAAACGGCACGATCGCCGCCAAGCCGCTGAACAGTCCGAACGTCAGCCAGTACGGCACGTTCAGCGCCCAGAGGCCGATCGCGGTGAGCATCCCCAGCACCGCCATCGTGAACAGCTGGGCGAGAATCCATGAACGGAGCATCTGGCCGAGCGACTTGAGCACCGCGCGCGTCGCTTCACGGTGGCGCGGTGGCGTGATCGAGACGACGAAGTCGGTGTACGTCCGGGGGCGCAGCGCGAGATACAGACCCATCACGAGAATCGACGCGATATCGATGAACCCGTGCGCGATGTTGAACACCTTCGGCAGCAGTCCGCCGACGAATCCCTGCGCCTGGTCGAGGGCGCTCGCGACGAACTTCGCCTGGCTCTCCGGCGTGACCAGCGCCTGGAGCGCCGGAAAATCTGCGAGCATGCGGGAGAGACGATCCTTCCACGCAACGGCGTAGTCGGGGAGCTTCGCGATGAGCTGGTGCGTCTGCTCGATGACCGGTGGCACGAGCAGCGCCCCGATTCCTGCCAGGGCCGCGAAGGTCACGACAATCGCGAGAGCAAAGGCCCGGCGTGGGCCGAGCTTCAGCCGCTTGGCGAGAAAGGCGGCGAGCGCGTCGAGATAGACCGCGATCAGCACCGCGAGGAAGAAGAACAGCAGGACGTCCGCGACCGTGCCCGCGAGCCAGAGCAGGAGGACGGTGAGGACGAGTCCTGTGAGCCCCGGCAGGAGCTGGACGCGGCGCACCGCGCCGGCGTCGGCTTCGGCCGCCGCCATCAGCGCTACTTCTTCTCCCGGATCTCTGCGTTCACCGTCTCTTCACCGGCGCCGAGCTGGCGCGCGGGCGACGAACTGCCGGGCGGGAGCAACCCCATTTTCTCCTTGAGCGCCATCAGCTGCTGATCGGCGCTCGCGGAGCCCGCCACCCGCTCGAGCTTCTTGAAGTCGCTCTGCAGGCGGTCGCCGGAGAACTCTTCATCGATTTCCACCGACGCTTTGATCTGCCGTTCGTTGTTCGCGATTTTCTCTTCCATGCGCGCGAACGCCTCGAACGCGCTCTTCTCCGACATCCCCGACATCGTCTGCGCGATCCGCTGCTGCGCCTGCGCGGACCGCTGGCGGGCGAGCAGGAGATTCTTCTTGCGCTTGGCCTCTTCGATCTTGTCGTTGAGGTCGCGCAGCGAGTTCTTCAACTTCTCGACGGTCGCCTGCTGGACGTTCCAGGTCTCTTCCAGCTGGTTCGCGTGCTGGAGGCTCTCGGTATGGCGCAGCAGCGCCTGCTTGGCGAGGTCGTCGCGCCCCTCTTTCACCGCGAGCATCGCCTTCGCCTCCCAGTCCTGCGCCGACTTGTACTCGGCGTCGGCCTGATCCTTCAGGCGTTTTTCATCGGCGATCGAGCTGGCCACCTGCTGCTTGGCCTGCGCAAGCTGGTTGCGCATGTCGATCAAAATCTGGTCCAGCATCTTCTCCGGATTCTCGGCCTTCGAGATCAGGTCGTTGATGTTGGACTTGAACAGCGTGGCGATGCGATCGAAGATGCCCATCGTCAGCGAGCCTCGCGGAACGACGCCAGTTCGCGGATGTGCGACGCGAGCGCCAGGGTGATGCTTTCATACGCGGAGAGGAACTCCTCGAAGTCGAGGTGCTCGAGCTCGAGGGCCTCCGTGAGAACCACTTCGTTCTTCTGAATGCCGTAGGATCCGTGCAGGAGATCGTTGCCGTTGAGCTCGAGCAGGCGATGCTCGAGCGCCGCGCGCTGTGGACCGCCTGCGGGAAGATCCATGACCTTCACCCGAAGGACGACCACCGGGGGCGAATAGTGAACAACGACGCCGAAATCGAGCGCGCCGGCCGGGCGAACGTTCCAGATGCCGTCAGATACCTCGGTCGAAATCGCGCCGTCGGCGGCGAGGCGGTCGAGGAAACTCACGATGTCTTCGTGCGTTACCATAAGGAGGTCTCAGGGGTTGGCTCTGGCTTCACTACGCGGCGGCAGGCTACCGAAGTTTCACTCCGACACGGGGAAACCGCTAGCGGTGTGCTTTGAGCTCCCTTCTATAAAGTAGAGCGGTAACGGGGGTCCCGATGGCCGGCAAGGTGTACGACGAGTCAACTCGTTTCTTGTTGATTGGTTAACTGAAATCTGCGAATTTGTTCACCATTAACCAACCAACGAGAAACGGATCAACGCCGTTGGGGACGTAAATGCGCAATTCTGTCACGCCCCCGCCCGCTTGATCTGCACCACCCTCTCCCGCGCCAACCTCCGCCCGGTGGGCGTAGCCGCCAGCCCGCCACCGGCTGTCTCGCGGTAGCGCACATCCATTTCCCGCCCGATTTCGCCCATCACGTCGATCACTTCGTCCGCGGGGATCGCAAACGTGATCCCGGCGAGCGCCATCTCGACGGCCGCGAGCGCAATCGCGCTTCCGGTTGCGTTCCGGAATACGCAAGGAAGCTCCACCAACCCGCCGAGCGGGTCGCACACCAGTCCGAGCGTTGCCTGCTGCGCGAGGGCCACCGCGTGGCCGACCTGAGCGGGCAAGCCACCGAGCATTTCGGTCGCAGCGCCGGCGGCCATTCCGGCGGCGGCGCCGGTCTCCGCCTGACACCCGCCTTCCGCCCCCGAGAGTGACGCGCGCTCGGCGACCACCGCGCCGATCAGCCCTGCACAGGCGAGCGCCGAGATCACCTGCTCATCGGAAATCCCGCGCGCCGCGGCAAGCCCGGTGAGCACCGCGGGGAGCACGCCGGCGCCGCCGGCGGTCGGCGCGGCGACGATGACGCCCATCGCCGCGTTCACTTCCTGCACGGCGAGCGCGCGCGCGAGCACGTCGCGAAACGGCGTGCCCGAAAGCGGGCCGGCTGGGCCGTGGCGCAGCTTTGCGGCGTCACCGCCGACGAGTCCGCTGGCGGAATGCAGGTCGCCGGTCATCCCTTGCTCGACGGCGCCGCGCATGACCTTGAGCGCGCGGGCGAGGGCCTCGCGGATCTCGGCGACCGGGCGCGCTTGATCGCGGGCTTCGGTCTCGAGGGCGAGGACGCCGAGGCTTTTGTGCTGGACTTCAGCGTCGCGTATTGCTGCGGCTAAGGAGGAGTACACGGTCTTTGGTTATCGGTTGTTGGTCATTGGCCAACTACCCGCTAGGCGGAGACTTTATCCAGCCGATGCGTCCAGCGCACCCAGCTCAAACCCCTGATCGCGTCGCGCACGCTCTCGCTGGGCTGCTCATCCACTTCGATCACCATGAACGCGTCGCCGCCGCGCTCCTTCCTGCTCAGGCGGAGCGTCGCGATGTTGCAGTTGTCCTCTGCGAGGATCGCGGCGATGCGCGCGATCGACCCCTTCACGTCCTCGGCGAGCAACACGATGGTGTGGCTGTTGCCGTGCACCTCCACGGGATAGCCGTCGATCTCCGTGACGAACACGCGGCCGGCGCCAAGCGACGACCCGACCATCATGTGCGAGTGCCGGCCGCGCTCCACGGTGAGCCGAACGCTGTTCGGGTGAAGGTCTTCACCGAGCGTCGTCTTCTCGAATTCGTACCGGAGTCCGTCGCGCTCGGCGATCTCCAGCGCAGTGCGAATGCGCTCGTCGTCGGGACGAAAGCCCATGAGGCCGGCCGCGAGCGCCTTGTCCGTGCCGTGTCCCTCACCGGTACGCGCGAATGAGCCGTGCAGCTCGAGGCGCGCCTTGTCCGGGGTGCCGCCGACGAGGCAGCGGGCGAGCAGGCCGAGGCGGCACGCTCCCGCCGTATGACTGCTGCTGGGCCCGACCATGACCGGCCCGATGATATCGAGAAGTGAAACCATGCGCCCTCGAACAACTAAAGAAGATGGTTACTCGAAAGCTACATCGAGTCAGCGGAGAACAGACACGCTGGTGGTCACGGCACTGTGAGGATGACTTGGAAGTCTCAGAGACTTTATCGCAACATCGGCGCGAGGTACTGCCCCGTGTACGAGGCCTTCACCCGCGTGACATCCTCCGGCGTCCCTGCCGCGACGACCGTCCCGCCGCGGCTCCCGCCGTCAGGGCCCATGTCGACGATCCAGTCGGCCGTCTTGATCACGTCGAGGTTGTGCTCGATCACGAGCACGGTGTTTCCGCGGTCGACGAGCCGATGCAGCACGTGCAGCAGCATGCGGACATCCTCGAAATGGAGTCCGGTGGTCGGCTCGTCGAGGATGTACAACGTGCGGCCGGTATCCCGTTTCGACAGTTCGGTCGCAAGCTTCACGCGCTGCGCCTCTCCGCCGCTGAGCGTGGTCGCGCTCTGGCCGAGGTGGATGTAGCCAAGCCCGACATCGTTCAGCGTGGCGAGCTTCTGCGCGATGCGCGGTTGATGCTCGAACAGCGCGAGCGCGTCCTCGACCGTGAGTTCGAGCACGTCGCTGATGCTCAGGCCGCGAAAGCGAACTTCCAGCGTCTCGCGGTTGTAGCGCTTTCCCTTGCATGTCTCGCAGGTGACGTAGACGTCGGGGAGGAAGTGCATCTCGATCTTCACGAGGCCGTCGCCCTGGCATGACTCGCAGCGGCCGCCCTTCACGTTGAACGAGAAGCGGCCGGGCCCATACCCGCGGAGCTTCGCCTCGGGCATCTCGGCAAAGAGCTCGCGGATTGGCGTGAACAGTCCCGAGTAGGTCGCAGGATTGGAGCGCGGCGTGCGGCCGATCGGGCTCTGGTCGATGTCGATGACCTTGTCGAGATGCTCGAGGCCGGTGATGCGCCCGTGCGCACCGGGAATCACGCGCGCGCGGTAGAGATGACGCGCGAG
>JBIOHR010000042.1:0-20363 GCA_044449085.1 Gemmatimonadales bacterium
CACGAGATCGTGCGCGCGGTGCCGGCGCCGTTCATGGACCCGGACGACCCGGCGTGTCGGGCGCCCGAGCCGCTCGATGAACCGGACTGGCGCGCATGGCTGCGGCAGCTCACGCGGATATCGGCGTGCGCGCCCGTGCTGATGATCGGGGAGGACGGCGACGCACTGTTTCGCCCGCCGGGCCTGCTGACGATGCTGCGCGGCTGGCCCGCGCACGATGTGCTCCGCCGCGTGATCTCGTATACGGTGTCACACCGTCATCATCCGCACCTGGGCATCTGGCTGCGCCACCGGCTTCGCGCGCCGTTCGTTCCCCGCGGCGATCGCGCGCCCCGCTGGATTCGCCGTGACGTGCTCGCTCGCACGCGCGCGGGCGGGGAGCCGGCCGCGTTGCCGCATCCCGCGCGCCCCGACGCCGTCCGATACCTGAGCGACCCGATCTGGCAGAGCGTGCTCGAGGCGGCGCAGCCGGCATACACCGGCGTGCCGCTCGAAATCGTCTGGCCGTTGCTCGATGTACGCGTCATGGAATTCGTGTTCTCGATCCCGCCGGTGCCGTGGTGCCAGCGCAAGGAGCTCATGCGGCAGGCGTTTCGAGGAGAACTGCCCGACGAGGTGCTCGCGAGAAACAAGGAACCGCTCCGCGGCTTTTTTGAAGAGCAGGCGGCGCAATGGCGCGCGGCATCCCTCGGTGCGCTGCCGCCGCTCGGCGACGCAGTGCGCGACTTCGTTGACAGTCGAAGCGTCGCGCATACATTGAAAACGGGGTCGGTAGAGGAGATCCTCGCCGTGCGTCGTGCATTCGTTCTCGATCAGTGGCTGCGGACCGTCGAGCGGTCGTCCGCGGTGCGATCAACTCCGGGAGCTTGAAATCATGGAACACCGAGAGCACGAGAAGGCCGATCGAATGGCCGGGTCGCGCCCAGCGTCGCTGAAGCCTTACGTTGCACCGCGGTTGCGTATCTACGGCAATCTCGCGGCGCTCACGCGTACCATCGGCCACAAAAGCATGAAGGCCGACGGCGGCAGCGGGATGACCTCCAAGACGGGCTGAGGTGCCGCGATCGACCTGGCCGGTGCAGCGCCGTGTATGACGTACCGGAATACGACGCGATGTTCGCGGATCGCGCGCGGACCGAGGCCTATCTCTCCGCCATCCGGCGTGCCGTCAGCGCGGGCAGCACGGTAGTCGAGGTCGGCACGGGCGTCGGATATTTCGCGGTGGCGGCATGCCGCGCTGGCGCAGGGCGTGTCTACGCGATCGAATCGAATCCCGCGGTGGAGCTCGCTACGCAACTCGCGATTGACAACGGCTGCGCCGACCGCATCACGTTCATTCGCGAGGATTCGCGCCGGGTCACGCTGCCGGAGCGGGGCGATGTGCTCCTGAGCGATTTGCGTGGAGTATTGCCGCTGTTCCGGACGCACATCGAAACCGTCGCCGATGCGCGTACGCGGCTGATGCGCCCGGGCGGGGCGCTGGTTCCGCGCCAAGACTCACTCTGGGTCGCCCCATGCACCGCGCCGGCCGACTGGCGGCGTGACCACGACGATTTCGGTGCCGACGCGCACGGCATCGACCGCCGGGCCGTCGCGGCCCGCGTGCGCTCTGAGTGGTCTCGATGCCGGCTCGATGCAGGTGAACTGCTTGGCGGCGGCGTGCGCTGGGCGACGCTCGACTATGCGACGATCGAGTCACCGAACGTCGCGGGCGGCGCCGAGTGGACGTTCTCCCGCGATGGCACGGCGGACGGCCTCGCGATCTGGTTCGAGGGTGACCTGGGATTTGGGGTTACGCTCTCCAACGCACCGGGCGCGCCGCGGACGCTCTATGGGCAGGCGTTTTTTCCGTTCGAGCGCCGGGTGCCCGTCCTCGCGGGCGACCGACTCACGGTCGCGTTGACCGCGACCTGCGTCAACGACGTGTACGTCTGGGGGTGGAATTCGACATTGACCGCCGGCGCGCCGCGATCCAGGCCAGTCTCGTTCCGCCAATCGACGCTCGCGTCGCACGTCGTCTCGCTCGAGCGCCTGCGCGAGTTGAGCGCGGACGACTGCGCCGAGAGCGGCGGGTGAGCGTGCTGGACCGCGGGGCTGTCGACGCGGAGGGCGCGGCATTCCCGCATATACGATCTACGGGCTGACACTCGCGTCGAACCGCGAGCTGTTCGGGCTGGCCGATGCACCGCGGGCCGCGGCCGCGGACATCCGGCTGACGCTCGATGGCGTGCCGCCATGGCGCGGCGTGCCCGCCACGGGCACGACGGTACGGTACCGCACGCCGCCCGACGAGTCAGAGCCGGACGGCGCGCTGGTCGTGCACGAGTTTGCCGAAGGATTTCGCCTCCGGTACGCCGACGCGACCGAGTTTCATGTCGCGCGCGACGGGCGCGAGGTATGGGCGACTTGGGCGGCGTCGTCCACGCTGGCGGATACCGAAACCTACCTGCTCGGGCCGGTGCTCGGCTTCGCGCAGCGGTTGATGGGAATGCTGTGCCTGCATGCGAGCGCGGTCGTGGTGGATGGCGCGGCCATCGCCTTGTGCGGGCCGGCGCATGCGGGAAAGAGCACCACCGCCGGGGCGTTCGCGGCGGCGGGCTTCGGGGTGCTCGCGGATGACATGACGGCCGTGCGCGCTTCTCCGGGCGGAATGATGGCAATGCCCGGATCCGATCACCTCCGCGTGTGGGAGGACAGCGAGCGAATCCTCCTCGGCACCAGCGGCGCGCTGCCACGGCTGACGCCGACGTGGGACAAGCGCGCGCTGCGCCTGCGCGGAGTGGGATGGACGTGGCATGCGGATCCGGTCCGCCTCGGCGCCGTGGTGCTGCTCGCGCCGCGCGCAGATGCGCCGGACGCGCCGCGCGTCGAGGTCGTGCCGCCGGGTGAGGCGTTCGTCGCGATCGCCGCGAACAGCTATGCGAATTACCTCCTCGACGACCGCATGCGCGCCGCGGAGTTTGCGGCGATTGCCGAGCTGATGTCGAGCGTGGAGGTCGTGCGCGCCACGCCGCATACCGATCCCGCGCGGCTCGGTGGGCTCGTGCGCGCAATCGCCGGCGTCATTCGGACGTGAGCGTCTCGCGTCCGGCGTTTGACCTGCTGCTCGGGTGTGCCACGTGGGACGCGTCCCGGGAGGAACTCGACGCGGTCCGCGCGCAGGCGAACGCGGACGTCGACTGGACCGAGTGGCTCGTGCTTACGCGGTGGCACCGGCTCGTGCCCCATGCACAGCGCGCGCTAGGCGCGGTGCGTGCGGTGACCCCCGCGGACTGCGCCGAGAGCCTGATGAAGGAGACGGTCACGATTGCGGCGCGCGCCCTCGCACGCACGCAGCAGCTCGGCGCGCTTCTCCGCGCGCTCGACGAGGACGGTGTTCCGGCGCTGCCGTTCAAGGGGCCGGCGCTCTCGCTGGCGGCGTACGGCGAGCTCGGCGTGCGCGACTCGGTCGACCTCGACGTGGTCGTGTGTCCGGACGACATCAACCGCGCCCGCGAATGTCTCGTGCACATGGGGTACACTCCCGCGTCGGCCATGTCGCCGGCGCAAGAGCGCACGCTGCAACGGAGCTTCGGCCACTTCGTCTACGCGCCGCCGCGTGACGGCGTGCCCGTCGAGCTGCACTGGCGATTCGCGGCGCCCCGTTACCCGTGGTCAATCCCGGCGGAAGAAGTCCTCGCGCGGGCGATCCGCGTCGATCTCGCCGGGTTTTCGGCGGCGAGCCCCGACAAAGCCGACCAGCTGCTGCTGCAGGTGATGCACGGTGCCCGCCACCAGTGGGAGCGCCTCGAGTGGCTCGTGGCGTTCACGCAGCTCCTGAAACGCGTCGGCGCCGACGAGGAGCTGCTGATCGAGCGCGCGAACGCAAACGGGTCCGCTCGCGCGCTGAGCCTCGCGCTGCGCCTCGCGCACGATGTGCTCGGCGCACCGCTTCCGGCGCACCTCGCGGCGCTGGCCGACGAAGAGCGCACCGCCGCGCGCGCCGCGCAGGTCGTCCGCGCGCTTGAAGCGGGTGTGGTCTCGACCGACCAGCCCTACCGCTTCAACATGGGCATGATGGACCACGCGAGCGATCGCGCCCGGTACGTCGCGCTGAGCGTGCTCGCGCCGACGCCGCGCGAATGGGAGCTCGTGCGGCTGCCGGGGTGGCTCGTGATGCTGTATTACCCGATCCGCCTCGCGCGCGTGTTCGCGCTGCAGCCGGTTCGCGCTGCGCGCGCCGTGCTCCGCCGGCTGCGCGCGGCCGCCGTCAGACGTTGAAGCGGAAGAGCAGGACGTCGCCGTCCTGCACGACGTACTCCTTTCCTTCCGAGCGCACGACACCTTTTTCCTTCGCGCCTTTCCAGCCGGCGTTCGCGACGAAGTCGTCGTAGCCGACGGTCTCGGCGCGAATGAAGCCGCGCTCGAAGTCCGTGTGGATCACTCCCGCGGCCTGCGGCGCCGCGTCACCGCGGTGGATCGTCCAGGCGCGCACCTCCTGCTCGCCGGCGGTGAAGTACGTCTGCAGTCCCATGAGGTGGTAGCCGGCGCGGATGAGGCGGTCGAGTCCCGCGGACTCGAGGCCGAGCGAGGCGAGGAAGTCCTTGCGGTCGTCCGGCGGGAGTTCGGCGAGTTCGGCTTCGATGCGCGCGGAGAAGGGAACGACTTCGGCCTGTTCGTCGGAGGCGGCAATCGCCTTCCGCAGCGCGCCGATGTGCGGACCTTCATCGCCGGCAAGCTCGTGGTCGGTGACGTTCGCGGCGTAGAGCACGGGCTTCACCGTGAGCAGCTGGAGCGGGGCAAGCGTGAGCTTGTCTTCCGCCGAGAGCCTGGCGTGCCAGAGGCCTTTTCCCTCGGTGAGCGCGGCGTTTGCCTTCTCGAGCGCGGGGAGCTCGGCGAGCGCCTCTTTTTCTCCCGTGCGCGATGCACGCTTGACCTTGTCGAGGCGTTTCTCGACGGCGGCGAGATCGGAGAGTGCGAGCTCGAACTCGATGACCTCGCGGTCGCGGACGGGATCGACAGCGCCCATCACGTGCGTGACGTCGGGATCCTCGAAACAGCGGACGACGTGCACGATCGCGTCGGTTTCGCGGATGTTCTGGAGGAACTTGTTGCCGAGGCCCTCTCCGTCGGCGGCGCCTTTCACCAGGCCGGCGATGTCGACGAATTGCACGACGGCGGGAACCGTGCGTTTCGGTTTTACGATTTCGGCGAGAGTGGTGAGTCGCGGGTCGGGGACCTCGACCATGCCGACATTGGGTTCTACGGTGCAGAACGGGTAGTTGGCGGCTTCGGCTTTCGCCGAGGTGAGGGCGTTGAAGAGGGTGGATTTACCCACGTTTGGCAGGCCGACGATGCCGAGTTTTAGCATTTCAAATAAACGACGAGTTAACTCGTCTCTTGTTGGTTAGTTAACGGAAGTTGCTGGCCCTGGCATCGAGCGCCGATGGCAGCTTGCGAGGAAAGCTAACGGCGGGCAATCGAATGATGACGCATTCCGGTCCCCTCCGGTGCAATGTGAGGCACAACGGAGGTATTCATGCAAGATTTTCGAAAACTCAGTGTGTGGGGCAAGTCGCATCAGCTCGTGTTGCTGATTTACGCCGCGACTGCAAACGCACCAGAAAGGAAATTCCCCGGCCTCACGTCGCAGATTCGGCGAGCAGCCGCATCCATTCCTGCGAACATCGCTGAAGGCTGCGGCCATGCGGGCTCGCGAGAACTTTCGCGATTCCTTGGGATCGCCTTGGCCTCATCGTTCGAGCTCACGTATCACCTGCAACTCGCCGCGGATCTCGGCATGTTGTCGAAGTCAGACTATGCGCGCCTCGACGCCCGAACGGAGCTCGTGATGCGGATGCTCAGTTCGCTTCACTCGAAAGTGCGGCACAACGCCGACCTGCGCGAACGGAAACGCCCATCAAAATTCACAAAGCTTCCTGCCGTCGCCCCCGCAGCGAACGAATGACATCAGTTAACCAACCAACGGTTAGTGGTTAACCGTCCTGCTCGCCGGTGAGTTTCCCGTCCTTGCCCGCATACCTGTTCATCACCGGCAGTATCCCCTCTGCCACCCACATCTCGATCGCCTCGACGAATGCCGGGAGCAGGTCCCGCACCGTGACCGCCTCCGCCTTGCCGAAGTTCCCGAGCACATAGTCTTTCAGCACCACCCGCCGATCCGGTTCCGTGGGCCCGACGCCAACGCGCAGGCGCGCGTACTCCTGCGTCCCCAGCTGCCCTTCGACGCTCTTCAGCCCGTTGTGCCCGCCCGCTGAACCCTTCGCGCGGAAACGGTAGCGCCCGACCGGCAGCTGTACTTCGTCCACGACCACGAGCAGGTCCTGCGCTGCCGACCAGAACGGCCGTCGCGCGTACCGCACGAGGGCATTGCCGCTCAGGTTCATGTAGGTCTGCGGCTTCACGAGACGCACGCGCTTTCCGCCCACTGTGCCCGTCGTGACGTGCGCCTCGCCGTCCTTTTTCCAGCCGTCAAAACGCCAAACGTCGGCCAGGTGGTCCACGACCCACCAGCCGACGTTGTGGCGGGTTCCGGAGTACTCGCGACCAGGATTTCCCAACCCGACTACGACCTTCATTGGATTCCCCAGTCCGACGATGAGCTTCCCCGGAACCCGCGCGCAGCGCTCCGCGAGCCCTACTTCTTCTTCTCGCTCTTCTCTGCAGCGGGTGCGGCACCCTCGGCTTCAGCGCCCTCCTCACCCTCCTTCGTCTTGCGGATGAGTTCCGGCTCCGCAGGCGTCGCGGCGGCATCGGCCGCGGGCACTTCCTCGACGACGGCCTTCGGAATCGAGCAGACGCAGACGGTGGCGGACGACTCGTCGAGCACCTCGACGCCGTCCGGAACCTTGATCTCGCCCACGTGGATCGAGTGGCCGATGAGCAGCGCGCCCACGTCCACGTCGATGTGGTTCGGGATGTTCGTCGGGTCGACGTTGATCTCCATCTCGTGCATGACCTGGTCGAGAATGCCGCCGCCGGTGCGGACGCCCTCGGGCGTGCCGACAAAGACGAGCGGAACGCGCACGGTGACCTTCTCACCGGCGACCAGCTCCTGGAAATCGACGTGGAGGATGTGGCGCTTGTACGGATGGCGCTGGATCTCGCGGATCAGCGTCTTGGCGTTTGCCGCGCCGGCGATCTCGAGCTCGATGACGGTGGTCTTGTAGGAAACCTTCTCGAGCATGCGCTCGAGCGTGTACGTGTCGATGGCGAGCGACTGCGGTTCGCGGCCGTGGCCGTAGACAATCGCCGGCACTGCGCCAACCGCACGAAGCTTCCGCGCGGCACCCTTGCCGGCGGTGGTGCGAACCTTCACTGCGAGACTTGTGGTAGCCATATCAGTACGCCTTCCCGATCGAAAATCATGCGCAACGTGGGTTCCCGGTCATTCGCCGGCCCGGCGGCGCAAACAATAAACCATTGCGGTTTCTTTCTACTCGAACAAAGACGACACGCTCTGATCCGCATGCGTGAACCGGATCGCCTTCGCCAGCAATTCTCCAACACTCAAGACGCACAGCTGCGGGAACTTCCGTTCCTCCGGAATCGAAATCGAATTCGTCACCGCAACTTCGGTGATCGGCGCCGCCGCGAGCCGCTCTCTCGCCGGCCCCGACAGGAGCGCGTGCGTCGCGCAGACGTAGATGTCTTTCGCGCCGAGTTTCTTCAGCGCGCGCGCCGCCTCGCTCACCGTTCCCGCCGTATCGATCATGTCGTCGGGAATGAGACAGTCCATCCCCTCGACCTCACCCACCACGTTCACCACTTCGGCCACGTTCGCCTTCGGCCGCCGCTTGTCGATGATCGCGAGCGAACCGTTCAGCCGCTTCGCGAACCCGCGCGCCATTTTCGCGCTTCCGACGTCCGGTGCGACCACCACCAGGTTCTGCAGCTGCTTCTTGCGATAGTGCGCCGTGAACACCGGGGCCGCGTAGAGGTGATCGACCGGAAGGTCGAAGAACCCCTGCAGCTGGTGCGCGTGCAGGTCGAGTCCGAGAACCCGATCTGCACCGGCCGTCTCGATCATCCGCGCCATGAGCTTCGCGCCGATGGCGACTCTCGGCTGGTCCTTTCTGTCCTGCCGCCCGTACCCGAAGTACGGCATCACGCAGGTGATGCGCGCCGCCGACGCCCGCCGCACTGCGTCGATCAGCAGCAGCAACTCCATGACATTTTCGGCCGGCGGATTGGTCGGCTGAACGATGAAGACATCCGCCCCGCGGACATTCTCATCGATTCGAACGAACACTTCGCCGTCCGCAAAACGATTGGTCGTCGCCTTGCACAGTTCAACGCCGAGTTGTGCAGCGATTTCTTCGGCGAGCGCGCGATTCCCGGTCCCCGTGAGGACTCGAAATCCGTGCATCGGAACCGACAAACCGTCCATTGGCCTAGCCTTGTAAGCTAAATGATTTCAGAGGGTTAAGCAACGGACGGGTCGGTAATGCCACTGCGGACTGCCGGACTCGTGTCATTGCCCCCGGTGGATTCGAACCACCATTCGCGGATCCAAAGTCCGCTGTCCTGCCGTTGGACGAGGGGGCAGCGTGACAAAGCTAACTGGAAAGAGCGGCGGGCGGCAGGACGCTGCGAACAGACGAACTGAGAGTAATCGGTCACCAATCATTCGGTCGCTGGTGCTTGGCCGTGGTTGTCGATGACCAACGACCAATGACCGATTGCTCGCTCTTAGTCCATCTCGGCCGGCGCCACGACTTCGACCGTCGCCGTCTCGATCGTGCGGGCGCCGGTTCCGAGTCCCGCCTTCACCCGAATGCCCCGCTCAAACACCCCGAATACTCCCGACCCTGACCCGCTCATCTGCGCCATGATCGCGCCCTCTCGCCGCAGCCCGTCTCGCAGCGCCGCAATTTCCGGGTGATGTTCTGCTACGACGCTCTCGAGGTCGTTCGCCGCCAGCGCCGCAATCATTTTCCACTCGAGCTTCCGCCCGACCGGGAGCGTAGCGCGCGTTCCCGAAACGCGTGACGACTTCTGGTCCGCGTACCAGCCGAACGCATCACCGCTGGAGACGCCGAAGGGTGGCACGGCGAGCAGCACCGGACGAGCTGCGAGCGGCGCGAGCGGAAAGAGTTTTTCACCGCGCCCCGATCCAAGCGCGAGCGCGTGCGTCGAGAGCAGGTACGGCACGTCGGCGCCAAGGGAGAACGCGATCCCGGCCAGCGTGGCTTCGTCGAGCGGGCGCTCCGCAAGCGCGTTGAGCGCGCGGAGCACCGCGGCTGCGTCCGCGCTGCCGCCGCCGAGTCCGCCGCCAACCGGAATCCGCTTGTCGATCTCGATCTGAAAGTTCGCCGGCCCGCCGGCCGCCTCCGCGAACGCCACCGCGGCGCGCCACGCCAGGTTTTTCTCGGCCGGACCGGTGTCCGCTCCGCGACAGTCGAGCGACCGCCCGTTGCCTCCGGTGCGCACTACGACGGAGTCCGCGAGCGCGACCCGCTGGAAGAGCGTTTCGAGCTGATGATACCCGCTGGGTTCCCGCGAGAGAATCCGCAGGAAGAGGTTGATCTTCGCCTGCGCCTCGACGCGCGCGGTGCGCGTCGTGCGCGCGGTGGGCCTCACGCGGTCGGCGCCTTTGCGGCGCCGGTGAGGTCGCTGAAGTGGAGTTTCATGCGCGCGAGATACCACGCGCCCATGATCGTGATCGGGATGAACGAGAGGACGTGGAAGCCGATCACCCAGCTCACCGCTTCCGCGCTGCTGACGCCGTACACCGCGAGGCCCGCCTTGCCGACCGCCTCAAACGGACCGAAGAAGCCCGGCGACGACGGGATCGCGACGCCGATCGCGATCAGCCCCTGCAGCAGCAGCGCCGCGGAGAACGGTGCGCTCAGGTGCAGTGCGCGGAACCCGAGCCAGAATGCGAATGCGTTGCAGAGCCAGTGGACCACGGTCCAGAAGAACACCTCCACCAGGAGCCGCGGACTGCGAAGCACGTGGAGTCCGGTGACAAAGCCTTCGAGCAGTGCGCGCATCCTCGGCTCGAACCGCGGCGCGACGCGGCGCATCACCGCGTCGGAGATCGCGAACACCCGATCCGGCGCGACGACAAAAAACACGAGGCCGGCGAGCACGAGCGCCAGGGCGAATGCCGTCGGCCGCAGGTAGAACGCGAGCGTGTGATCGCCAATCGGCTGCTGCGACGGGAACGTCGGGTCGAGCGCCGCGATCAGCATCATCATGATCAGCACCGTGGCGTCGAACAGGCGGTCCACCGCAACGGAGGCGAACGCGGCGGCGAACTTGACGCGCGGTTCGGCGCGCGAGAGCACAAACGGCCGCGCGATCTCGCCGGGGCGCAGCGGGATGACGTTCGACGCCATCGCCCCGATCGCGGTGGCCTCCCAGAGGGAGCGGAGGGGGAGGCGTCCCGCCACCGGCGCCAGCAGCGCGCGCCAGCGGATCGCGCGGAGCGGAAAGATCGCCGTGGCGAACACCATGCACGCGATCCACAGGGGAAGGCTCGACTGCGAGAGCACCGCCCACACGGCGCTCACGCTCGTGCCCTTCATCGTCCACCAGAGGAGCAGCCCGCTCACGGCCACGCCGAGCGCGCCGCGGATGGCGTTCTTCATCCCGCGCTACTCCGCCTCGGCGAGTTCGAGCAGGTCGTAAAGTTCGGCGAGGTCGTCGGCGCTCGGTGCCGCGTCGCCGCGGCGGAACTCCTGTCCGAGCTGCGCGGCGCGGCGGAGCGCTGAGCGGCCGCGGTAGAGCAGGTCCTGGATCGGCACGACCCCGTCGTCTTCAATCTCGGTCGGTTCCGCGAGAGGCGTGCTGTCGAGCGCGGCGAGCCCGCTGATGCCGGCGCCGAGCAGGTCGTGCAATGCGGGTCCGGACGGCGCCGGCGTCGCGGCCACGACCGGCGTTGTCGCCGCGACCGGAGTCGCCGCGACCGGAGTCGCCGCGACTGGTGTCGCCGCCACGATCGGTGTCGCGCCGATCGGTGTCGAGGACCGGGCCGGCGTGGCGCGCGCGACGATCTCGACGATCTGCGGGGCCAGCGGCGCGTCGGCGCGCGAGGCGAGCAACGCACCGGCTTCGTCGAGGCCGGTGAGTGCGAGCGGATCGAGCCGTGCCGCGCCTTCGACGAGCCCGTCGAGCGCCTGCGCAACCGTCGTTTCGCCGTAGCTCGCCGCGGAGCGCGCGAGCGTGCGGACCGCGTTGCGCAGTTCGTGGCCGAGGCGCTGGCGCGAAGGCGGATCGACGGCGCGCCGCGCGTCGGCGACGAGCCGGCGGAGGTGCTCGGCGCGGCTCACCACCTCGAGCTTGAAGCGCGCGGCGGGCGTCGTGGGCGGGTTCGGTTCGGCGTGGACGATGTGATTGCCGGCATCGTCGGGAAAGAGCGTGTGAATCGGCACGACGTGCTCGTCATCGCCCTGGCCGGAGACGAGCGTTTGCGCCGCGGCCGTATACGCGACGACCGCGTTCGTGCCCGCATCGGGGCGTCTGCCGGCCTGGAGGGCGACCGATCCTTCGCGCAGGACGACCGCGGCGGCGCGGAAGAAATCGCGGAGCGCGTCGGTGGCCGTCGTGGATCCGAGCTCGAGTCCCTTCGCCGCTTCATCGACGGCTGCAACGACTTCGGCGAGCGGCGGGAGGTCGAGCAGTGCGGCCACGCCGCGGAGGGCACGGATTCGCGCGAGGGTGTCTGCAAACGTCGGCGGCGCGCCGGGCTGGTCGGCGAACTGCTGGAGCCCGGTGGCCACGTCGGCGGTTTGCATGGCGAGGAAACTTGCGCTGCCGGCCGCGGCCACGGGGGTCGGCACCGCGCTGCGCTGCGCCGGTGCGAACGTGTTGAGCTCCTTCGTGCATTGCGAGACGCGTGCGTCCTCTTTGGTTCCCCAGGAGCGGACGCCGCGGATCAGGATCTTGAGATCGTCCACCGAGGCGACGACGGCGGCGCGGAGCTGCGGCGTCCACTGAACCGTTCCGTCGCGGAGGCCGCGCGCGATGCGTTCGAGCGCGCTGGCGACGTCGGCGATTCCCTGGACTTTCGCCATCGTGGAACTGCCGCGCAGCGCGCGGGCATTTCGGGCGAACGCCTCGAGGTCGGGCGCGGCCGATGCCGCGCGGGCAAGGAGCGCGTCGATCTGCTCCACGCATTCGCTCCCTTCGAGGACAAAAAAGTCCAGCAAGCCGGTGCTCATGAGAAGTCAAACACTAAGGTTGCGGCGCAGGGTGGGCAACATGTAGGACGATTCAGGGGCTGGGTGGGGAACTTCTGACGGCGATTGAAGATGCAAGATGTAAGCTGAAGGTTGATGACGTCAGCCATGCTCCATCTTGCAACTTGCATCCTCCATCGTCGTTCAGTGTCTCGCCGCATCCATCGCCGCGCGCATCGCGCGCACCGACGCCGCGAGGCCGTCGAACACGGCGTTCGACACGATCGAGTGCCCGATGTTGAGCTCTTCGATTTCAGGAATCGCCGCCACCGGGCCGACGTTTCTGACGGTCAGCCCGTGTCCGGCGTGGACGGCGAGGTGGAGTGCGGCTGCCTGCTTCGCTCCGTCGCGCAGCGCCTCGATCGCGCGCGCATCGTGCGCGTGGTGCGCGTAGGTGCCGGTGTGCAGCTCGATTGCGTCGGCGCCGACCCAGGCGGAGCGCTCGATGATCAGCGGCACCGGGTCGACGAAAAGGCTCGTGCGGATCCCGGCCTTCTTGAGGCGCGCGATTGCCGCGGCCAGCAGCTCGGGCTCGCGCGTGACGTCGAGGCCACCCTCGGTGGTGATTTCCTCTCGTTTCTCCGGCACGAGCGTCACCTGGTGCGGCTTCAGCCGTTCGGCGATCGCGAGCATCTCCTGCGTGCACGCCATCTCGAGGTTGAACGGCTTGCGGAGCGTGCGAAGCAGTCCTTCGACGTCGGCGTCCTGGATGTGGCGACGGTCCTCGCGCAAGTGCGCGGTGATCCCGTCCGCGCCGGCGTCCTCGCACAGGCGCGCCGCGGCGACGGGATCCGGCTCGTCGGTCTTGCGCGCCTGCCGGAGTGTGGCGACGTGATCGATGTTGATGCAGAGGCGGAGGAACATGCGCGGAATCTATCGTGGATCGTCAGCGCTTGCTGGCATTCACGTGCCCCATTAGGTTCGCTTCATACACCGAATCGGAGCCGAGAGTGAAGCGAATCGCGTTGGTGCTCGTGCTCGCCGCTTCCGCCTGCCGCACCGTCCCGGTCCGTGAGACGTCGACGATGACGGGCGGCGCAACTCCGCGCGACGCGGTCGACCGGTTCCTCGCCGGCGCGCGCGCGCAGGACATCCAGGCGCTCGGCGCCGTGTTCGGCAACGACCAGGGGCCGCTCCGCGAGCACGCCGACCGGACGATGGTCGAACGGCAGCTGCTGATCCAGGCACAATGCCTCCGCCATGACAAATCCGTCGTGTCGGCACCGGTGGGCGGCGCCGGCGGATCCGAAATCTTCACCGTGGACCTCACACAGGGGACACTCACCGCGTCGCCACATTTCACGGTTGTCCGGGGACCGTCGAACCGCTGGTATGTGGAAGTCTTCGAAATAGTCGAACTGCAGAACAAGGGGTTCTGTTCCAAGCCGATCGGGTGAGGCAGGCCCGCACACGGCACTTCCCCGTCGGGTTAGTATTCAGACAGTTCGATGAGCACTCCGCCGGTGGATTTCGGGTGCAGGAAGGCGATCCGCTTGCCTTCGGCGCCCAGCCTTGGGGTTTCGTCGATCAGCGTGATCCCCGCACGGCGGCAGCGCGCCAGCGTTGCGTCGAGGTCGTCGACGGTGAAGCAGATGTGGTGGATGCCCGGTCCCCGCTTGGCGAGATACTTCGCGATCGGCGACGCGGCGTCCACGGGTTCCAGCAGTTCGATGAGCGAGTCACCGGCGGCGAGCCCGGCAATGCGGGCGCCGTCGCTGCCTTCGAGCGGCGCCGCGGGCAGTGCGAGGACGTCGCGATAAAACGGAATCAGGGCGTCGATGCTCGCCGCCGCGATGCCGACGTGGGCGATACGGGTTGGTCTCATGCAGCTAAGGTTAGCGAAAGTCTCACCGTGGGAGAAAGCAGCACAATGGCGAACGCGATTGCAGTAACCGACTCTGACTTCGAGTCACAGGTCGAGAAGCACAGTGGTGTGGTGGTGGTGGATTTCTGGGCTACGTGGTGCGGCCCGTGCCGGATGATCGCCCCGATCCTCGAGCAGCTCGCCGTGGAGTACGAGGGAAAGGTGAAGGTCACCAAGCTGGACGTCGACAACAACCAGAAGACGGGAATGCGTTTCAACGTGCGCTCGATCCCGACGCTGCTGTTTTTCAAGGACGGCAAGCTCGTCGATCAGGTTGTAGGCGCGGTTCCAAAGGCGCAGTTGGCGGCAAAGTTCGACCAGCACGCGGCATAAACACGTCGGCGGGAAGGTAGCGCGACCTCATGCCCCTTCCCGCCGCGTCGCTGCACTACCCGCATGACCGCGTGCTGCTCTCGCGCACGCGCCTCGCGTATGTCCATCTCCGCAACCTGCTGACCGACGCCAAGCGCGACCGCGCGGCGAAGGTCTATGGCTATGTGGAGGTCTGGCTCCCCGAGGAGCTCCTGCTGCTCTACCTGCAGGAGGGCGAGGTCGTGAACGCGACCGCGACGCTCGACGGCCTGCGCTTCCGCGCGCTGTCGATCGCCGAGGCGGTGGCGATGGTGCCGTCGGCGGCGGAGTTCGGCGAGATCTGCTTCTGTGAGGCGCACGACGAGCAGCTCGCGACCATGTACTGGTCGCAGGTGCTCGATCCGCTCCCGTGGCCGGCTGAACTCGACGTGCACGATCCCGCCGCCGTGTTCGCATACCTCAACGCGATGATGCACGACGGCGTGGTCGAGCTGCACGCGGAGAGCGGCGGCGTCAACTACGGCATGGTGCGCGGCGGCAGCGTCACGCGCGGATTTTTCGCCGACGCGGGGCCTGCCAGCGCGGAGGCGAGGCTCACGGCCTTGCTCGCCGGTGGCCGGCTCACGGAGCGAAAGAAGACACTCCTCTGGCCGGTGCCCCCGCCGCTGCCGGTGCAGGCTCCGCCCGCAATGATCCAGGCGTACCGCGACCTCGTGACCGCGATCGTGAAGCGCCTCGTGGACGGCGGCGTGGACGGCGCGCCGTCCGTCACCGAGCACGCCCGGCTGCAGCTCGTGGACCGCCACCCGTGCCTCGACAGGTTTTCGCTCCTGCACCCGCACCCGCGCGACCCGGTCACCGAGACACCAGACCTGAGCGCCGCGATCGGCGCGTGGATCGGCGAGGTGCTCTGGACGGTCGTGCCACAGGACGGCACGACGCCGGCGCACCTCATCGGCGAACTCGCGCGCGAGCGGCGGCACATGTTCCAGTCGGCGGGGCTGTTCGACGCGCTTCCGTGGAAGGTCGAATGGTGAGGAGTGCGGAGGAAGTTCAAACGGCGGGCACGCTGCACATCGTGAGCACGCCAATCGGCAACATGGCGGACCTGAGTGCACGCGCCGTGGAGACACTCCGCGCCGTCTCCGCCGTGCTCGCCGAGGACACGCGGCATTCGCGTCCGTTGCTCGAGCGCCACGGGATCGCGACGCCGCTCGTCGCCCACCACGAGCACAACGAAGCGAAGACGACGCCGCTGCTGGTCGGGCGCCTCGCCGCGGGCGAGTCGTTCGCGCTGATCTCCGACGCCGGGACGCCGCTCCTCTCCGATCCGGGCGCGCGGCTCGTACGCGCGGCGATCGACGCGGGGATCGCCGTCTCACCGGTGCCGGGCGCGTCGGCGCTGCTCGCGGCGCTCGTCGCGTCGGGACTTTCCGCGGACCGGTTCACGTTTTTTGGCTTCCTCGCGCGGAAGGGCAGGGAGCGCACGGCGGCGATCGCGGAGATCGCCGCGCTGACCCACACGGCGGTGGTGTACGAGGCGCCGGCCCGCGTCGGCGACACGCTCGGAGCGCTCGCGGATGCGGGCGCCGGCGAACGCCAGGCCGCGGTCGCGCGCGAGCTGACCAAGCAGTTCGAGGAGTTTCGCAGGGGAACCGTCCGGTCGCTGGCGGAGTCATATCAGGAGGCGCCGCCGCGCGGCGAAGTGGTGCTCGTCGTCGCGGGCGCGTCGGCGGCGGAGCCCGACGAAGCCCAGCTCCGCGGGCGGGCGCGGGACCTGCGCGCGCAGGGGTTGAGCGCACGCGAGGTGGCGCGCGTACTCACTGAGGAGTCGCACGCGCCGCGCAACCTGGCCTACCGACTGGCACACGAGTGATACAGCTGCTGCTTTCCATCGCCATGTACGCGGTCGCCGCCACCATGCCGGCCCCGCGTTTGACGATTGCGCGCCTGCAATACGACGGAGGCGGCGACTGGTACGCGAACCCGTCGAGCCTCCCCAACCTGCTGCGCGCGATCCGCGAGCGCACGTCGTTTCCGGTCGAGCAGACCGAGGCGCGCGTGACCCTCATGGACGACCGCATCTGGGACTACCCGTTCCTCCACATGACGGGGCACGGCAACGTCAAGTTCAGTGACGCGGAAGTCGTGCGGCTTCGCGAGTATCTCGCGCGCGGGGGATTCCTGCACGTCGACGACAACTATGGCATCGACGAGAGCTTCCGTCGCGAGATCAAGCGCGTCTTTCCCGACCACGAACTCGTGGACGTGCCGCTCTCGCACCCGATCTACCATATCGTGTATGATTTCCCCAAGGGAATCCCGAAAATCCACGAGCATGACGGGCATCCGGCCCGGGGCTTCGGGATATTCCTCGGCAACCGCCTCGCCGTCTACTACAGCTGGGAAAGCGATCTCGGCAATGGATGGGAAGATGTGGGGACGTACAACGACCCGCCTGAACTGCACGAGGCCGCGCTGCGCATGGGCGTGAACCTGTTCGTGTACGCCATCACGAGCCGGCCCGCGTCGTGAGCGTCTTCGAGTTGATCGCACGCGAACGGTCGCGCGTCGCAGGGCTGCTGCGCGCGGGGACGTGGACGCGCGCGCTCGCGGTGCTCGTCGCCGCGCTCACGCTCGGCGCGCTGCTGCTGGGCGGCTCGCGCTGGATAGAACTCCCGCGCGTGGTGCCGTTCGTCGTATGGGTGGCGGCGATCGGCGGCGCCGCATATCTCGTCCGCCGCGGCGGGCAGACGATGGGGCGCGTGGCGGCGAGCGAGGCGATCGCCGACGAAGTCGAGCGCGAGCAGCAAATGCGGCGCGGCGCCGTGCGCGGCATCGTCGAGCTGTCGGGTGACACGAGCGCGTTCGTCGCGCGGGCGGCGCAGCGCCTCGGCGATACGCTCGGCGCCCGCGGCACTTCGCTCGCCCCCGAGCTGCAGCGCCGGCTGCGGCGCACCGCGCTTGTCGCAGGCGCGTCGCTCGTTCCCGTCGTGCTCATCGCCACCTTTGTGGCCGCGCGCCGCCCCGACGGGTTCCGCGCGCTCGCGCACCCCGTGGATGCGTGGCGCGGCGCGCTTCTCCCCCGGCTGCAGATCGTGGATGCGCCCACGCGCGCGCTCCGCGGTTCGACGCTCTCGCTCACGGTCCGGGCGACCGGCCGCTCCACGGTTTCGCTGCGCCGTCGCACGACCGGCAACGCATGGGTCGAGACGGCGCTGGCGGTGTCGAACGGCACGGTGACCACCGAGCTCGGGCCGCTCGATGCCGATCTCACGCTCGTCGCCAGCGACGGCCGCGCCGAAAGCGACTCGGTGGTCGTGCGCGTCGTGGACCGCCCGTTCGTCGGCGACGTCGCGGTGCGGGCGACGTACCCGGCCTACCTTCACCGCGCGACCGAGGCGCTGCCGGGCGATGCGCCTATCCGCGTCCCGAAGGGCACGGAGCTCGCCATCGAAGGGCATGCGTCCGAGGCGCTTGCGTCGATCTGGCTCGTGCAGGAACGCGACAGCATCCGGCTCGCACCGCAGGAACGGCGTTTCAGCGGGCACTTCACACCCGGCGCAAGCGGAAGCTGGACCTGGAGCGCGCGCGGCGCGAGCGCGGCGATCGCCGACGTGCCGCCGCCGCTTTCAATAGAAGTCGTACCGGATTCCGCACCGAGCGCGGAGATTCTCCAGCCGGCATCGGACAGCCTCGTGCTCCCGACGGCGAAAATCGAAATGCAGCTCGTGGCGAGCGACGATCATGGGCTGCAGTCCGTGACGCTCAAGACCTGGCGGGTGACCCGCGACGGCAAGCCGCAGCCGCCGAACGCGCAGAAGCTCGCCGGCGGCGGGATCCCCGATTGGGCCGGCGTGGTTTCGCTCGACCTGGGCACATGGCCGCTCGATCCGGGCGACGCCGTGCACGTGCAGCTGGTCGCGCGAGACGAATCACCCGCCGGACAGGAGGGAACGAGCCGCGAACTCATCCTTCGCGTTCCCGCGACCGACGAGCAGCGTGCCGCCGCGCGGGCGGCCGGCGATACCGCGGCAGCCCGCGCGGAGGCCGCGGCGAAGGCGCAGGCCGGACTCCAGCAGCGGACGAGCGACGCCGCGCGCGCTGCACAAACCGCGGCGCAGGCGCCGGGCGCGAGGCCCGGCGATCCGATGAAGTATGACGCGGCGGAGAAAGCGAAATCGCTCGCGGGCGAGCAGAAGGACATGGCCGCGCGCGTGCAGCAACTCCAGCAGGCGTCCAAGGCCCTCGAAGACCGCCTCCGCGCGGCGGGCGCGCTCGACACGAATCTCTCCGCGAAACTCCGCGAGGCGCAGAAGCTGCTGCAGGAGGCGCTGACGCCGGAAATGCTCGACGCCCTCAAGAAACTCGACAACTCCGCACAACAGCTGTCCGGCGACCAGGCGAAGCAGTCGCTGCAGCAGCTGGTCGACCAGCAGAAGAAGATGCGCGAGGCGCTCGAGAAGAGCGCCGAAATCCTCAAGCGCGCGGCGCTTGAAGGTTCGATGCAGACGCTGAAGGACGAAGCGACGGAGCTTGCCAAGGCCGAGCGCGCACGCGCGGACAGCGCGAAGTCGCGGGCGCAGCAGCCGGAGGAAGCGCAGCGCCTCCAGCAGCGCACCGATCAGCTCGCCAAGGACCTCGAGGCGCTCAAGGACCGGCTCAAGCAGGAGAACGCGGATCCCGCGGCAAAGAAGGCCGACGAAGCGCTCAGGGACGCGGAGCAGGCGAAGGACGCGCTCGACGGCAAGCCGCCGGCCACCGGCGCTCAGGGACAGCAACAAAAGGGGCAACAGAACCAGCAGAGTGGCCAGGCCGGCGGTCAGCAGCAGGCCGGCCAGCAAGGCGCGCAGCAGAGCGGGCAGCAGGGGAGCCAGCAAGGGAGCCAACAGGGCGGCAAGCAGGGCGGACAACAGCAAGGCGCGCAGCAGGGAAACCAGCAAGGTCAGCAGGGCGCCCAGTCCGCGAATCAGGCCGCCGACGCCATGGAGCGCGCGTCCCAGGCGCTCGGCGAAGGACGCAAGCAACAAGTGGACGAATGGAAGCAGGAGCTGACCGGTGAGCTCGACCAGTCGCTCCAGGAAATGCTGCAGCTCGCGCGCGAACAGGACGGCCTCGCGGACAAGGCCAAGAAGAATCCGACGGAGCCCAACCTTCGCGGCGAGGAGAGCGCGCTGCAGCAGGGAGTGGAAAAGGCGTCGGAGCGGCTCGCCTCGCAGGCCAAGCGGTCCGCGCTCGTATCGCCGCGGTCGACGCGCGCGATGAGCGACGCCGAGCAGAAGGTCGCGCAGGCCGCGCGCGACGCAGGCGACCCGCGCACGGCGTCGCAAGCGCCGCAGTCGATGACCGACGCCGCATCCGCGCTGCGTGAGACGGCGGCGGCGCTCGCGCGCGACCGCGAGCGCGCGGGCGCGTCGCAGTCCGCGTCCGGCCTTCCCGAGCTGCTGGCGCAGCTGCAGCAGCTCGCGCAGCAGCAGGGATCACTGAATGGGCAGATGCAGACGCTCGTCCAGCGTGCGGGCGCGGAGAAGGGCGGGCAGGGCGTGTCGCCCGACATGCAGTCCAGCGCGCGGTCGCTGGCCAAGGCGCAGCGCGATGTGGCGAATCAGCTCGATGACGTCGGCGACGCCGATGCGAGCGGGCGCGCCGCGGAGCTCGCGCGCGAGGCGCGCCAGCTTGCGCAGACGCTCGACCAGGGCGCGGTGGACCCAACGGTCCTCGCGCGCCAGCAGCGCCTGTTCCGGCGCATGCTCGACGCAGGGCAGACTCTCGAGAACGACCAGAAGGAAGAATCGGGCAAGCGCGAGTCGCGGCCCGGCGACCAGAACAATCCATTCCTCCCGCCGGGGACGACCGCGGCCGGCAAGGAGGCGCTGAAGTATCGCGTGCCCGAATGGAACGAGCTCCGCGGGATGAGTGCGGACGAGCGGCGGCTGGTGATCGAGTATTTCCGGCGGCTCAACGGCGAGAAGCCGTGACGAAGAGGGGGGAGGGGCGAGGGG
>JBIOHR010000043.1:0-19967 GCA_044449085.1 Gemmatimonadales bacterium
CCACGCGACGAGCCAGTACATGACCTCCGGCCGGAACTCGCAGGTGAGCAGCGCGCGGTCGAGGCTCCCGAGCTGGCGGAGCACTGGGTAGCCGGCCGGGTCGCGGGCGCCCTCGCGGAGCTGCTCTACCGTGTGCTGTGCGGCGAGCGCCTTCGCGAGCGTGGGCGTGATGGAGCGATCGATGAAGTCGTGCGTCTCGACGACGATGTCGCAGTGCGCGAGCTGCTGTGTGACCTCCGGTGTGAGCAGCTGGAGTTCGGCGCCCTCGCAGTCGAGCACGATCAGCGCCCGTTTCACATTGCGCGTGAGATCGACGAGGTGCTGTGCGGTGCACTCGCTCTTCACGATGAGCCGGTCGGCGACGCCGTTGAGTGCACCAGCGCCGGCGCAAACCGCCTGTGCCCGGGAGTCGATGTCGAACGCGTACGTTTTCGGCGCCGGAAGGCGCCGGGCGAGGCCGATGGCATAATACCCCTCGGCGCATCCGACGTTGATGACGACCTCAGGCGATCGCGCGATCGCCTTTTCGATGACCTCGTGCAGTTCCAGCTCGTAACAGCCGAGTATTTTCGGGGCGACATCCCCGAATCCCCACGAACTGTCGCCGGGAAGCTGCATCCCCTTGAACGGGCCATTCTGCACTTTCCCTTCGAGAACCTGCACGAGCTCGCCCGTGAGCGCCGCGACGCGTGCCCTGGCGCTGAGTCCGAGGACTTCGAGGAGCGTGCGGGTTTCCAACGTGGGTTCCGGCATGTTCGGTCAAGCGGGGGGTGAGTGGGTCAGCTGGACACGGAGGGGCCGCACCGTGTCATCGCGCCCGATGCGCAACCAGCGCCCGGATGCTCCATATCCCGAGTATCGGCCCGACCGCCAGCATCGGAAATGCGAAGCGCCACCCCATCGCGTGCACCACCGGCGGCACCGCCTGAATCGAGAAGGTCGTCAGCAGGAATCCGAGCGAGGTCTGGATCGTGAGCGCCGTGCCAACCGCATGGGGCGGCACGCTCTCCGTGACCAGCACGCTGAACTGCGCCGAATCCGCGATCACGAAAAACCCCCATACGAGCGCGACCGGCACGAGCAGCCAGAGGCTTCGCCCGAACGTCGCGCCGATCAGCAGCGCGCACGCGCCGCTCGCCGCCATTGCCCATGTCACGAGGCGCTCGCGCCCGATGCGATCGGACACCAGCCCGCCCCACACGCACGCCGGTCCGCCCACCGCGATCACGCCGAACGCGAGCAGCGACGCCTCCGGTGATGTCGCGGCGACGGCGTTCCCCGTTTGCGCGGTCAGGCTCGCGGCGACGAACGCCGGAATCCAGGTCCAGAAGCTGTACAGCTCCAGCATGTGCCCGAAATACCCGCCGCTCGCAAGCCGCCACTCGCGGTTTGCGATCACCGACGACACCAGCCCCCACGAGAACGGTCGCGGGACGAACGGGTACGGGCCGTCGCGATAGCCCGCGAGGACAATCAGCGCCGCGACCAGCGCGCACCCCGACGCCGTGAGCACCACCGGTGCCACGCCGATATTCGGGATCGCGTGCACGAGATACGGCCCCGCCTTTCCGACGGTCAGCGCGCCGACCACGGTGCCGATCGCCAGCCCACGCCGCGCGCGGAACCAGGTCGCGGCCATTTTCATTGCGGGCGGATATACGCCCGCCAGGCAGAACCCCGCCACGAAGCGCGATACGAGCCCCGGCGCATATCCGGACGCGACCGCGAGCCACGCGTTCCCGATCGCGCCAAACGCAGCGGCGGCGGCGAACAGGTATTTCGCCGGCACGATGTCGGCGAGGTTCAGCACCGCGGTAATCGCCGTGCCGGCGACGAACCCGAGTTGCACCATGGTCGTCAGCCACCCGACCTGCGCGCCCGTGAGCTGCCAGCGCGCCTGGAGGATCGACGCAACCGCGTTGCCCGAAAACCAGAGCGACATGCCGAGCAGTTCCGCCACCGCGAGCAGGACCAGGATCCGCCAGCGGTCCGGGTGTGTGTCGCGCTCCACTCCAGCTACTTCCACTCGTGCCGGCGCCGCCAGATCTTCCGGTCCAGGCGCCATGCCCGCTTGACCGAGAATTCTTCCGTACCCGGGAAGAGTTCGGGGTCTTCGACCGCGTTCTTGAAATTGTTGCCGTTCGCCGACGCCTGATCCGCCCAGTGCAGCAGTTCGGCCTCGAGTGTCATCGGCCGCACCGCGGCGCCATGCTCGGGCACGCCGTGGTGCGACTGGATGAAATGCTGCAGCTCGAGCTCCTGCGCCTCCGTGAGCATCCCTTCGGGAAGCGTGCGGAGGCGGCGATCGAGCATCAGCGATCCGAGCACGACGTGCTGGAGGAGGAATCCGCGCTGGGTGTAGTCGAACCCCGCCGCGCCGATCGAATACGTCTCGACCTTGCCGATGTCATGCAGCAGCGCACCGGCGGTGACGAGGTCGACGTCACCACGCATCGCCTTCGCCGCTGCGCGCGCGATGCTTCCGACTTCGATGACGTGCATGAGCAGCCCGCCGATCTGCGCGTGATGTCCGCGCGGCGCGCCCGGCGCGCGCTCGAACTCCCCGCGAAACGCGTCGTCCGCAAAAAAGAGGTCCACCGCGGCGCGCAGCTGCTTCGACTTCATTTCGCCCCGCCACTTGTCGACCGTCTGCCAGAGCTTTGCCGCGTCGATATTCACGCGTGGGAGGAATTCGTCGACGTTCACCGCGGACGCGGCGATCACGCGCAGCGGCGCGGTGATCTTGAGCTGACGCCGCCCCTGATGACTTTCCACCGCGCCGATCACCTGCACGACGCTCCCCGCTTTCACGCCTTCGAGAAAGGGGAGCTGTTCCTTCCAGACGTTGGCCGCGATCTGGCCGCTCGCGTTGCCGAGCTGGAGCACGGCGAATGGATCGCCGCTCTTCGTGACTTTGTCCTCGCGGCTGCGCACCATGAGCTCGTGCTGCACGCGCGCGCCGACGGCGAGCGAACCGATGTCGAGCGCGCTCACGGTGTATTCAAGGCTGCGTCACCCAGACGATTTCGCCCTCGTCGTCGATGCCCATCATGGCCTGCAGGCCGCAGACGCCGCACGTCTTCTTCGCGATCCACGCCTCGTTCAGCTCTGTGCGATTCGTCTTTGGCGCGGGCTTCACGGTCAGCTTCTTGTACGTGTACTCGCCGCAGTGCTCGCACTCGTGCGCCCGCGCGATGCGTTCCGCGCGTTCGCGGTTGATCTTCGCCATGAGCTATTTCAGTTCGCCGGAACGACCGGTGCCGGGGATCGCCGGCGCGGCCGGCGCCGTGACGTCGGGGGACTTCGCGCGGAGCATCTCGCGCACCGCGCCCAGCGCGCCCATCATCCCCGATGCCTCGGCCGGAAGGAAAACAGTCGATCCCTTTCCCTGCGCGAGATAGGGCAGCGCCTCGAGATACTTGAGGCCGAGCAGGTACATCGCGGCCTCGCCGGGCGGCAGCGACGCGGTCAGCAGCTTTACCGCCTCACCCTCGGCGTTCGCCATCGCGAGCCGTGCCTCCGCGAGGCCCTGCGCGCGCAGGATCGACGCTTCCTTCTCGCCTTGGGCCTTCTGGATCTGCGACTCGCGCTGGCCCTCGGACTCGAGAATCGCCGCCCGTTTCCCGGCTTCTGCGTTGGTGACGGCAGCGCGCCGCTCACGCTCGGCGCGCATCTGCAGTTCCATCGATTGCTGGATGTCGCGCGGCGGCTCGATGCTCTGCAGTTCGACACGCGTGACGTCCACGCCCCAGCCGAGCGATGCCTCCTCGATGGTCTCGCGCATCCGCTTGTTGATCTGGTCGCGGCTCACCAGGCACTGGTCGAGTTCCATCTCTCCGACGATGTTGCGCAGCGTCGTGCGCGTCAGTGTCTCGAGCGCGAACGGCAGGTTCTGCACGGCGTACGTCGCCTTCTGCGGATCGGCGACGCGATAGTAGATCACCGCGTCGATGTCGATCGTGACGTTGTCCTTGGTGATGACCGGCTGGCTCGGGAAGCTCAGCACCTGTTCACGCAGGTCGATGCGGCTCGTCGTGCTCGCGATCAGCCGTTTGTTTCCGGAGACGTCGGACGTCATGAAGCGGACGTCGATCGAGCGGGGCTGCTCGATGAACGGGATAAGGATGTTGAAGCCGGAGCGCGCGATGCGGTGGAAGCGGCCCAGGCGCTCGATCACCATGACTTCGGCCTGGCCGACGATCTTGATCGAGCGCGTCGCCGTGAGGACGCCGACGGCGGCGACGATGGCGAGAATCAGTTCGATGGCGGTCATGACTCGCGGGGCGGGAGGGGAATCGGGTGCGTCCCGCTGATACTACCGTCGCGCGTCAAGCGAGGCAACGTGCTGAGAAGGAGTGGGAGAGCGAGTTAGTGGGAGGGGTGAGTTTGAGTGGGAGGGATGAGTTGGAGCAAGTTCGGTGGGAGTTTGAGGGATGAGAGTGAGCGTGAGTGGGAGTGGAGTGCGAGTGGGAGTTGAGTGGGAGTTGAGTGGGAGTGACGGTGAGAGTTGAGGGACGAGTGGGACTTGCTCGGAGCGCATGCGCAGTAAAATGCTCCGCCGTGAAATGGACTGGTGACGGAATTGGCGAGAGACGGTGCCAATGTTCGGCCATGCCAATCATCCACGATGACGATTTTCGGACTTGGGAGACCAGCGCCTCGGAAAACCTCCGCGGTGATCCCGTGTGGCGGTTCAACGCCTATCGAGTTGCGCTCTTCTTGCTTGACCGTGTGGGGCGCGATGCCAGGATCTTGCATGGACGGCGAGCATTTCCGTTTCAAACGGATCAACTTCTCCGCGCGATTGCGTCGATCAGCGCGAACATCGCCGAAGGCCTCGGCCGGACCTCGGCTGCAGAGCGGTCGCGTTTTTTCGGAGTCGCCCTCGGATCGCTGCGCGAGGCCCAGACATGGTATAACGCCGTCGCGAGCGAGCTGCCGCCGGAACTTGTTGATCTTCGCCTGGGGCAGTTGACCGAACTGCGCCGGCTCCTCATCGGCGCCCAGAAATGGCTCGCCTCGCAGCCCCAACGCACTCAACTCATGTAATCCCTTCGCTCGCCTTCAACTCCCACTCACTCCCTCAGCTCCGACTCACCCCGCAACTCCCACTCACGCTCACTCTCACCCCCCAACTCCCACTCACTCTCATCCCTCAACTCCCACTCACGCTCACTCTCATCCCTCAAACTCCCACTCACGCTCACTCTCACCCCTCAACTCCCACTCACGCTCACTCTCACCCCTCAACTCCCACTCACGCTCACTCTCACCCCTCAACTCCCACTCACGCTCACTCTCATCCCTCAAACTCGCACCGAACTTGCTCCAACTCATCCCTCCGACTCAAACTCACCTCTCATTCTGACCTCTCACTCCCACTGACTTTCAAGGCGTGAAGTCTGCGATGTAGAGGTTCACGTCCATCGACTTTGCGTCCGCGCGCTGCGACGCCCAGATCAGCTGCTTGCCGTCCGGACTGAACATCGGAAAGCCGTCGAACCCTTCGTCCGTCGTGATCTGTTCCAGCCCGTTGCCGTCGAGCCCGACAATGAACAGGTCGAAATTTCCGCTGTGCGGATCCTTGTAGTTGGACGAGAAGATCAGCCGCGTGCCGTCATGCGTCCACGACGGTCCGAAGTTCGCGCCGCCCAGGTGCGTGACCTGATGCTGGTCGGTGCCGTCGGCGTTCATCACCCACAGCTCCATCTTGGTCGGGCGCACGATGTGCTGCTTGAGCAGATCGAGATAATCCTTCAGCTCGGCCGCGGCGGTCGGGTGATACGCGCGATACGCGATCTTCTTCCCGTCGGGTGACCACCACGGGCCGCCGTCGTAGCCGACCTGGTGCGTGAGCTGCCGGACACCGCTGCCGTCGACGTTCATCGTGTAAATGTCGAGATCGCCGTCTTTCAGCGAAGTGAAGACAAAGCGCTTGCCGTCCGGCGACAGCACGCCTTCGGCCGTGTACGTGTTGTAATTCGTGATGCGCTTCAGCCCCGTTCCGTCGCGATTCACCGTATAGATGTCGAACGGATCGAGCCCCCACACATATCCCTTCGACGGATCGGGCTTGGCGGGGCAGGCCGCGCCTGCCGCATGTGATGACCCGAAGAACAGCGTCTTGCCGTCGGGCAGGAACCACCCGCAGGTGGTCTTTCCCTCACCGTTGGAGACGCGCTTGAGCGCGGTGCCGTCCGTCTTCATCACGTACTGCTGGTCGCAGGGACGGCCGTCGCGGGACGACTGGAAAGTGATCCACCGGCCGTCGCGGCTGAAATACGCCTCGGCCTGCGTGCCGGTGTTCGTCAGCTGGCGCAGGTTCGCGAGGTGCGACTCACCCGCCCGCGGCGTGCGCGCAATATTGACCTGGGCCCGCGCCGAAGAAACACTCGCCGCCGCAAGGAGCGCGGCGGCGAGGGCGGCATGCGTGCGGTGCACGAGCGCTACTTCTGCTTCGGCTTGTCGAGCCGGCCGCCCGACGTGGTCGTGGCGAGCGCGAGGAGCTCCTTCGTCGTCGTGCCCTTCTTGAGCACGGCCAGCGCCTTCAGCAGCTGCGGGTCGTCCGAAATCTGGCGGCGCTTGGCGGTGGAGTCGCCAAATGCGAAGCCGGAGATCCTGGCGTCGATGATCCGGTCGATGTAGTGCGCGCCGGCATCCCAGTCCTTGCGGTTGACCGTCACGCCGCGCTTCACGAGGCGCTGATAGACGTCTTCGCGCATTTCCGGCGTGACGGTGAAGTCCGGCTTCACCTTCGTCTTCATTTCGAGGCCGTACGAGTCGAGCGTAAGCGCCGTCTCGAGGCCGCTCTTTCCGTTGAGCTCGCGCGCGAGCGTCTGCTCCGGTGTCGTCAGCGTGTCGTACGGGACGTAGATGTCGGGCGTGATGGCGCCGCCGCCGTACACGATGCGCCCGCCATCCGACTTGAACTTCGGACGCGCCCTGCGCGCCGAATCAGTCTCGACCGAATCAGGGTGCACTTCCACCAGCTGGCCGTCGTCCGTGAGGACGCGCTCCTTCTGGATCGAGCGGCCGCTCGGCGTATACCACTTGGACGTCGTGAGCTTGATCTCGTATCCGCCGTCGAGCTGATACATGCCCTGCACGAGTCCCTTGCCGAACGACGTCGTGCCGAGCACCAGGGCGCGGTCGTGGTCCTGCAGCGCACCGGCGACGATTTCCGAGGCCGACGCGGTGTATCCGTCGGTGAGCACAACCATCGGCAGCGTCGGAACCATCGCGGGGTTCTCGGTCGCGTATGTCTCCGGCGGTTCTCCGCGACCGCGCACGCTCACAATTTCCTTCCCCTTCGGAATGAAGAGGTTGGTCATTTGGAGCGCCTGCGGGAGATAACCGCCGCCGTTGCCACGGAGGTCGAGGATGACGCTCGTTGCGCCTTCGGCGGTAAGCCGCTGGAGCGCGGCCGCAACCTCGGGCGCCGCCGTCTCGCTGAACTGCTGCACCGGGATGTACGCGGTCTTGTTGTCGAGCATCATTGCGAACTCGACCGCCGGAATGCGCACGACGCGCCGCACGAACGGGACCGTGATCAGGTCCGTCACGCCCGGCCGGATGAACTTCGCCGTGACCTTCGTGCCCGGCGGCCCCTTCAGGTGCGCCGAAACCGAATCGACTTTCCATGCGCGACCCCGCACGCTGAACGAATCGACGAACGCGATCTGGTCGCCCAGCATGATCCCCGCCTCGGAGGCAGGCGTGTGCGGAAAGACCTTCACGACCGTGATGTTTCCGTGCTGGTCCTCGATCGACATGCCGGTGCCGGCGTAGTACCCGCCCGTATTCTGGTTGAACATCTCAACCTGCTTGGGCGTGTACAGCTCGGCGTACGGATCCTTCAACTGGACGAGCAACCCCCGCGCCGCCTTCTCATAGAGCGCGCCGACGTCGACCGAGTCGACATAGCGTTCGGCGACGAGGCCGAGCACCTGGTCAAAGAGGCGCGCACCGGTCTGTGCGCCGCGCTCCTGGATGACGAATGCGCCGGCGACCAACGGGATGAGCAACAGGCCGGCGACTGCGGCCTTCGGATAGCGGGGCATGGGACTCCGGCGGACAAAGGTTGGACACGGAGAATACCCACTCCATACGCCCTTCGCAAAGGAGGGTTCCGTTCCATAACAGTCAGGAGCAGTCAGGTCGTCCTGGGACCGAGGGCATATCTTGCGAACCAGTTTTTTCCGTCCTGTTCAAAGGACGCGTCGCGCAGAACCCCAGCGGCGACCAGCATTTCATGCGCCGGCTGGAGAACCCGCTGCAAATGTGACGGATACCGCTGCACCAACGGCAGTTGGCTCGCGAGGCGTTCGAGCGAGACCCGCCAGGGGGACCCCTGCTCGGCCCGCGCGACCTCGACGAGCCGGTAGATCCGTCGCGCGACCGGCGAGTTGAGGGCGAAATAGCGCGGCGCCGACAGGGTGACGGTGTGGCCCGCGGCCAGGTTCCCGCGAACGACGGACGAAAAAACAATTCGTGCGTCCCCCGGCTCGTTGTTGGTGAGCGTGGAAAAGAGCGCGAGCTGGTCGCGGTCCGTCAGCCGCCGGCGGTCGATGTGGACTGACGACAGCACGGTGATCTGTCCCGTGACCGCTGCACCGGCCGTCGCATCGCGGTACACGCCGTGCGACTCGAGCGTCGTCCGCTCGAGGCGCGTCAGCGCCGCCCGCAGCTGCTCGTAGGTGCGGCCGTCCACGCGGCGTCCCATCGAGCGCAGGAACGCGTGCAGCGTGAACGTAAGCGCGCCGTCGGACGGCGAATCGGCCTCGTGGTAGCGGCGCAGGAGTTCGATGTACACGTCCTGGTCGAAGGTTCCCGGAAGGCGCTCGCCGGGTGCAGGGAGCACGCGCCAGCGTCCGCCGCCATCCACCGCGAAGTCGATCGCCGAGTCGTCGGCGGAATCGCTGAGCCGAAAGAGTGGCAGCGCCTCGAGAGAACGATCAAGCACCACGATGCGAGACAGCTGCCGTCGGCGGGGGGCGGTCAAGCGAGTTCTATGACCTGGCCGGTGATGTTGACGGCCTCTCCCGAACAGAGAAATGCGATGACGCCCGCGACGGACTCCCGTTCGACGTAGGCGAACTTGTCCCCCATCGAGTCGAGATTCATGGCGGTGCGAATTGCGGTCGGTGCGATGGCGTTGGCGCGTATGCGGTGCGCGCGCTCCTCCTGCGCGACGGCGCGCATGACCGCGATGACACCGGCCTTCGCCGCCGCGTACCCCGACATGCCGGAGACCTTTCCTCCCGGCATGACGGCCGCCGCTGCCATGAACACGATCCCGCCGCCGGCGTCCCGCATGAACGGAATGCAGGCCCGCGTCGCGCCGTACGCCGACCCGAGGTTGATCGAGAGCTGCCGCTGCATCACCGCGGGGTCGCTGTCGGCCACCGGCCCGCTCATCGCAAAGCCACCCGCGACGTTCGCGAGCGCGGCGATCCGTCCGCCGGCCGCCGCGGCGATCCGCGCAAACACTGCGGTCGTCGCTGCCGCGTCGGTGAGGTCGCAGCCGAACGCGGTCACCGCGAGCCCCTCTCCGCGCATCGCCGCGGCAAGCAATTCGGCTGCCGCTCCGTCGCGGTCGATGATCGCGACCGCCGCGCCGCGCCGCGCGAACTCCTTCGCGACGGCCTCGCCCACCTGGCCCGCACGCCCGACGCCCGTGACGACGGCGGACATGCCGTCGAAACGGTGCGCGCCGGGGGCGGCGCTCACCGCAAGTCCTCTCGGCCGAGCGCGGCGCGCACCGCCTCGCGAATTGCGATCAGCGCGTCGTCGGTTGCCGCCGGAGAATCGTGCCGGATGCTGAGCTCGATGCCGTCGGCGACGCCGATGCGCCGCCACGACTCCGGGGCGTCGTCATCGCGCGCCACCGCGTGGTCCGCCCGCGCGCCGAGCGCAGGCGCGAGGGACTGCGCCACGCGCTTCTCGAGAAGGTCTCCGGTCACGCCGAGCATTTCCGTCTTGATGACGTCGAGCGTCTGCCCCTCGCGCTGGCGGATTTTTATGGCGAGCAGCTGGAGCAGGTGCCGGTAGTGGTACGTCGCGGCCGTGCCCTTTCCTTCGGGGTGGTCGAGCAGCCCGCTCGCGACGTAGAAGCGAATCGCGCGTGCGCTCGGCGTGGCGCGCGCCGACGCGTTCGTGGGCCGCATCCCGGCGGCATCGACGAGCGCCGTGGCGTGTGCCGCCAGCCCGCGAGCGTTCCATGGCGCATGGCGCGCGTGCGCACGGAGCAGAGCGACGGGTGAGTCGGGCATCCGCGTAGGATAACTCTGGCGCCGGGAAACTTCGAGGAACGCGCCCGCGGTGCGGGCGCGTCAACAACCGCCCGCTACTTCTTTGGGTGCGCCTTCTTGGCCGCCTTCTTCGCTTTTGGTGCAGGCTTGCGGGTCTTGGCCGCCGGCTTCTTTGCGCTCTTTGCCTTTTTCGCCGGCGCCTTCTTGGCCGCCTTTTTCTTTGCTGCCGGCGCAGATTTGGCCTTTGGCGCCGCCTTCACCTTGGCCGGCTTGGCCGGCTTGGCCGCCTTGGCGGCGGGCTTTGCGACAGGCGCTGCGGTTTTCGCCGCCACCTTTGGAGCGGCAGCGGATTTCTTGCCGGCGGCTGGCGGTGCCCCCGCGGCCGTGACCGCGACAACCACTTCGGTGACCGCCGGCTTTTCGGCCGGGCGGCGTCCGCGGCGGCGCGGCGTGCTCAGCCCGCCTCCGAACAGGTCCGGCTCCTCTTCCTCGCCGCCGGCTTCACCGGCGTCGACGAGCTCGGTCGCCTCCGCATCGTCGTCATCATCGGACTCTTCGGCGCTGTCCCACAACGAATCGCTGTGGTCCTTGTTGATCGCCCAGCCTCCGTCCTCATCTTCGTCTTCATCGTACGGAATCCCGCCCGTGAAGCCGCCGAGTTCCTCTCCCTCGTCGTCGCGGTCGAAGGATTTCTCGTTGTGCGTGTCATCGCCGCGAGTCATGGTGCCTCCTGATCAAAATAAAAATTGCGAGATGGACAGTCGCTGAATACACCGGACGCCGCAAACCGTCAAGCGCCGGCGTCACACGGGAGCGGGGACGCGGCCGCGCGCCTCCAAAAACATGCGAACAGCAAGCCAACAGTTAGCGCGCTTCGTCGATGAAATGCAAGGAGGTGCGGCCCAAAACCGTGCGGCGCAGCGCCTCGACCACATCGGGGTCGAGGTGAGCGCCCGCCGTCCTCGACAACAGGTCGATCGTCTCGTTCGGTGTCAGCGGTTCACGGTAGGCGCGCCGCGACGTGAGAGCGTCGAACGCGTCCACCGCCGCGAGAATACGCCCGCCCAGCGAAATCTGTTCACCCGCCAGGCCACGGGGGTATCCGCTCCCGTCCCAGCGCTCGTGGTGATCGTGGATCGCCGGCAGCACGCGTGCGAGCGGCGCGAGCGGAGTGAGGATCTCCATGCCGATGCGCACATGGTCCTTCACCCGGGCGTACTCCTCCTCGGTGAGCGAACCGGCCTTGTGCAGGAGTGTTTCGGGGATGCCGATCTTGCCGACGTCGTGGAGCTGCCCCGACAGGCGGAGGTCCTCGACGGCGTCGTCCGCCAGCCCCATGTACGACGCAATCGACGCGCTGAGCGCCGCGACCCTCTGCGAGTGCCCGCGAAGGAACGGATCCTTCGCCTCCTGGGCATTGACCAGCGCGCGGACGATCGAAATCGATATCTCGGCGAGTGCGGCCTGCTCGTGGCGCAGCTCGTCGGTGCGGAGCGCGACCTCCTCGCGGATCATCCGCTCGACGTTGCGCTGCTGCATCTCCAGTTCGCGCTTCTTCAGGGCGCGCTCGATGGCCTTGGCGAGGTCGTCGAGATCGACCGGTTTCATCAGGTAGTCCATGGCGCCGCGCGCGAGCACTTCGGTTGCTGTCGGCGCGTCGTTCACGGCGGTGAGCATCAGGATCGCGAGGTCCGGACGAAGTTCGACGGCGCGCGGGACCACATCCGTACCCGACATGCCCGGCATGCGAATGTCGCAGAGCAGGGCGTCAAAGCTCTCCTGCTGGAGCATGTCGAGTGCGGCGGCGCCGTCCTCGGCGGCCGCGACGTCGTAGCCGCGCGACTTGAGGAACTTCCCGAGCGCGTAGCGGATCGGCTCCTCGTCGTCCACGATGAGCACGCGCTTCGCGGCCGGCTCAGCCATCGAGTCGAAAATGCGCGAGATACGCGCGGCGGTTGGAGTCACGCCGGTCATTTCGACGCGACGCTGCTCCTCGGGGCATCCTCGACGAACTCCACGTTCACGGACTGCGGGATGATACCCGCGGCAACTCCGCGGCCAAGCAGTTCTCGAATCGCAGTGCGTCCCCGGTCGCCGTAATCGAGCGTCCAGTCGTTCACATACATGCCGACAAACGTATCGGCTTTGGAACGATCAAGGCCACGGGCAAAGCGCATAGCGTGGTCGAGCGCTTCACGGCGGTGTTCCAATCCATATGCGATGCTGTCGCGAAGATGGCGCGAAATCATTTGCATCAGCGGCAGTCCAAGGTCCTTTCTGATGACGTTGCCACCGAGCGGGAGCGGAAGGCCGGTCTCCTGAAACCACCATTCGCCCATATCCGCGATCAGGTGCAGTCCGCGGTCGCCGAACGTGAGTTGCCCTTCGTGGATGAGCAGCCCGAGGTCGACATCGCCGTTCACCACCGCGTCCTCGATCTGGTCAAACGGCGTGAACACCGGCGTAAAGTTCGGCTCATACAATCTGAGCGCGAGGTATGCGCTCGTGAGTGGGCCGGGAATCGCGATCCGCTTTCCGCGCACATCGGCGCGCGCGCCTGGCGTACGCGAAACCAGCCGTGGACCGTACCGATCTCCCATGGAAGCGCCGCTCGTGAGGAGGGCATAGCGCTCGGTCAGCGATGCATAGGCGTGGATGGAGACCGCCGTGACTTCGAGCTCTCCGCGCAGCGCGCGCTGGTTCAGCGACTCGATATCCTGCAACTCGTGCACGTAGCGAATCCCGTCGGTCTCGACGAGCCCTTCCGCGAGCGCATAGAACATGAAGGCATCGTCGGAATCCGGGCTATGGGCGACGTGAATCACTCGCGTCACGATGTGGTGTCTCCGATGGGTTTGAGTGCCGCGTCGATGTCGGCCTTGTGCTCTTCGTACTCCTTGAGGTGCTTTGCCCGTTCGGCGGGCACGGCGGCTTCGAGGCGCTTCAGATATTCCGCCCTCGCTTTCATGTCCTGCCGGAGCCCGGCGGCTTTCATCGCGAGCACGAGGCCGAGGAGGTGTGTCTTGTTCGTCGCGAGGATGGTGTCGGCTTCCGCGCGCGCGAGACCGACGTCACCGCTCACGACGCCAATCATGCCGATGTCGTAACGCCCGTGTGCGTCGAGTGGTCCGATCATCTCGTACGCCTGGATCGCCATCGGCGCGAAAAACTTCAGGCTGTCCGTCTTCCCCTCTTCGCCGAAGCGCATCACGAGGTCGAACAGCCGGCTCGCGCGCTCTTCCGGACTCATCGATGAAATATCCGGTGCGCGCATTCCAGCGGGCGCGCCGGCGGCGCCAGGAGCCGCGCCAGGAGCCGCGCCAGAAGCCGCGGCGGCCGCGTTGCCGCGTGCCACGCGCTGTCCAATGAGAAACGCGACGAGCGCCATCACGGCGATTCCCGGGACTATCCATGGAAGTGCTGACCGGACGGTCGGCGCGGTCACGCCGGCCGCCGCGCCGCAGTGGTGGCAAAAGCGCGCCCCGGCGGCCAGCGGCTCCGCGCACACGGCGCACGTCGCGCCCGCGAGCGCGGCCCCGCATTCCGTGCAAAACCGCCCGGTCGAGAGCGCCTTGCAGCGGGGGCACGGTACCGGAGTCGCCGAAGGCGCGGGTTTCTCGGGTGAATTCATGTCGCGAAAACTAACTCTTGGTTCATCGTAAAATGGTCTTTGTGGGTGGTGCGTGGCCGACGTGTGGGAGTGAACGCAACCAGACGCCAACGACTCAAGCCCGACGACAAGAAACCGTGGCCGATATACCGACGATCAACCACTTCAGGCCAACCACCGTGTGGGGACATTTGCCACCTATGCTGCCCTGCGCCGATATTCTACGCTTGCCGGGCATCCGGCACCCGACTCCCGTGTCCGAGGTACGTGTGGCTGGCCAATCGCGATCGCTGCTCGCCGACCTCACCGGCGCGTCGAAGAAGGACATCCTCAAGCTCGCGGAATCGCACGGCGTGCGGTTCCTGCGGCTCATGTTCACGGACATCCTGGGCATCAACAAGAACGTCGAGATCCCGTCGTCGCAGTTCTCGAAAGCGCTCGACGGAGACATCATGTTCGACGGCTCCTCGATCGAAGGCTTCGTGCGGATCGAAGAGTCCGACATGCTGCTCACTCCTGATCTCGCCACGTTCAAGGTGTTTCCCGGCGGCGACCCCGAGAGCCGCGTCGGCCGCCTCATCTGCGACATCACGACGCCCGAGGGCAAGCCGTTCGATGGCGACCCGCGCGCGGCGCTCCGGCGCCAGGTGGCGCGGGCGGCGAAGCTGGGCTACACGATGAACGCCGGGATGGAGGCCGAGTTTTTCCTCTTCCGTCCGGCGGCCGACGGCGGACCCGCCACCACCACGCACGATGTCGGCGGATACTTCGATCTCGCGCCGATGGACCTCGGCGAGGAAGCCCGCCGCGCCATCGTGGACGTGCTCGAGCAGATGGGCTTCGAGGTCGAGGCCGCGCACCACGAAGTCGCGCACGGCCAGCATGAAATCGACTTTCGCTACGCGGACGCGATGACCACCGCGGACAACATCGCGACCTTCCGGTTCGTGGTGAAGCACGTCGCGCAACAGTTCGGCCTCGTCGCCTCGTTCATGCCAAAACCCGTGTTCGGGCAGAACGGCAGCGGCATGCACACGCACCAGTCGCTGTTCCGCGACGGGCACAATTCGTTCTTCGATCCCAGGGGCGAGTTCGAGCTGTCGAAGGTCGCGCACCAGTACATCGGCGGGCTGCTCACCCACGCCCGCGGAATGAGCGCGATCACGAACCCGCTCGTGAATTCGTACAAGCGGCTCGTGCCCGGCTACGAAGCTCCCGTCAACGTCGCGTGGTCGATGCGCAACCGGTCGCCGCTCATCCGCGTGCCGGCCCGGCGCGGCACGGGTACGCGGGTGGAGCTGCGCAGCCCCGACCCCTCCGCCAACCCGTATCTCGCGCTGGCGGTGATGCTCGCCGCCGGGCTCGAGGGAATCACAACGAAGGCGACGTCGCGCGAGCCCGTGGAGACGAACATCTGGGAGATGTCGCACCGGGAAAAGAGGCGCCTCCGCATCGACGACCTGCCGCACGACCTGAACGAGGCGTGCGACGAGCTGGAGAAGGACGAGGTGATCACCGCTGCGCTCGGCGAGCACATCAGCATCAACTACCTCGCGGCCAAGCGGCAGGAATGGCGCGAATACATCTCGCAGGTGTCGGCATGGGAACTCGAGCACTACCTGGCGAAATACTGAGCGAGGGGTGTGTAACGGCGAGTTAACCCGTTTCTCGTTGGTTGGTTAACAGGCGTAAATGATTGACCCGGACACTGCGGCGAACGATGCCGTCAGTGCCGGGCCAATTTTCTCACCTTGAGTTAACCAACCAACAAGAAACGGGTTAACTCGCTTTAGCTCGCTGTTGCCGTTTTGACTCGCCTGTGGCCGTTATACCGGGAACAGCATCTCCCGATATCTGGGCAGCGGCCAGTACCCGTCCCCAATATTGATCTCCAGTGTGTCGCTCGCCGCGCGCACGGCCTCCATCGCGGCCGCGCCGTTCGCCGTCAGGAACTGCGCCTGCTGCTCCGGGTCGTGGTGCATCGACTCGGCTTTCGCGATCGCCTTCACCAGCGCCGCCGTGCTCTTCTGCACCGCGACGACCAGCGCGCCGGCTTCGTTCGCGGCCTGACGCTGCGGCACGGGCGTGACACCCGCGGACTTCGCGGCTGCCGCCGCGGTCGCGAGTGATCCTGCGTAACCGTAGCCCGCCGGAAGCACCATCGTATTCGCGATCTCCGCGAGCGTGTGCATCTCGATGAGCATGTCCTTGATGTAGCGCTCCAGCCGGATGGAGTAGCGCGAGTCGATCTCCTCCTTCGCGAGGATGCCGAGGTTCATGAACAGGTCGCGCGATGGCTTCGTGATGATCTGGCCGAGCGCCTCCGGCGTGCGGCGGAAGTTCGGCAGCCCGCGCTTCTTCGCCTCCTTCACCCACGCATCGGAGTAGTTGTTCCCTTCGAACCGGACGGCGGTGGTCTTCTTGAATGCCTCGCGAATGACCTTCAGCACGGCGTCGTCGCGCGATTCGGTCGTCTTGAGTTCCTTGCGGATCGCGTCGGTGAGTTCGCTGATCGCCTCGGCGACGGTGGCGTTGAGCAGCATCACCGGAAACGCGATCGACTGGCTCGAGCCGACGGCACGGAACTCGAACTTGGCGCCCGTGAACGCGAACGGCGACGTGCGGTTGCGGTCGGTGTTGTCCTTCGCGACGTCCGGGAGCTTCGCGACGCCGAGCTGGATCATCGCCTGCGCGGCACCCTGCTTGCCCGTCTTGCCCGCCGCGATGTCGTCGATCACGCGGGTCAGCATGTCGCCCATGAACACGGAGATGATCGCGGGCGGTGCCTCGTTGGCGCCGAGCCGGTGTTCGTTCCCCGACGTCGCGATGCCGGCGCGGATCAGCCCCGCGTGCTTGTGCACGGCCTTCAGCACGGCGGCGAGGATCAGGAGGAAGCGGATGTTCTGGTGCGGCGTCTTGCCGGGCTTCAGGAGATTCACGCCGTCGAGTTCGTTGTCGGACGTGATCGCCAGCGACCAGTTGCAGTGCTTGCCCGATCCGTTGATTCCGGCGAACGGCTTCTCAGCGAGCAGCGCCTGCAAGCCGTGCCGGAGCGCGACCTTCCGGAGGATCGACATCACCAGCTGGTTGTGATCGACGGCAATGTCCGTCTCCTCGAACACGGGCGCCATTTCGAACTGGCATGGCGCGACCTCGTTGTGCCTCGTCATGATCGGCACGCCGAGTTTATAGAGCTCGAACTCGACTTCGGCGATGCACGCGAGCACGCGCTCCGGTATTCCGCCGAAGTAATGGTCTTCGAGCTGCTGGCCGCGCGGCGGCGGGGCACCGACGAGCGTGCGGCCGCCCATCACGAGGTCCGGACGCATGGCGAACAGCGTGCGGTCGATCAGAAAATATTCCTGCTCGGGCCCAAGCGTGGTGAAGACGCGCAGCGCGCCCTTGTCACCGATGAGCTCCAGGAGCTCTATGGTCTTCTGCGAAAGGATGTCGCTCGAGCGGAGCAGGGGGGTGAGCTCGTCGAGCGCTTCGCCGTGATAGCCGATGAATGCGGACGGGATGCACAGGGTCTTGGAGCCCGGCGACTCGAAGATGAACACCGGGGACGCCGGATTCCACGCGGTGTAGCCGCGTGCTTCCCATGTCGCGCGGAGGCCGCCGGAGGGAAAGCTCGACGCGTCGGGCTCGCTCTGGATCAGCTGGTCGCCCGTGAACTGCTCGATCGGGAGCTTGTTCTCGTCGAAGTTCAGGAACGAGTCGTGCTTTTCCGCGGTGAGTCCGGTCTGCGGCTGGAACCAGTGGCAGAAGTGCGTGACGCCGCGCGAGAGCGCCCATTCCCTGATCACGTGGGCAACCGCGGGCGCGATGTCGAGATCGAGTTTCTTGCCGAGGCGGATCGCGGCGACGAGCTTCGCGTAGATCTCCTTCGGCAGCTTGTCGCGCATTTGCTTCGCGCCGAGCGTGTTCATCCCGAAATACTGGGACGTCGGCGTCGGGGTTTCGTGCGAGGCCGGGATGTCCGGCGGCGTGACGACGCGCGTGGCGATCGCGCGCATTGCAGCGGAGCGCGGAGAGGACGGGGAGGACATGGTTATTGCGGTCGGAGGCGAAGGGCGAGAAGTGACGGCGGGTTGCACCGTGCTACGCGTTTCGTGCAGATTATGCAAATATATCGTCACAATTCGTAAAATTCAACGCTAAATTCGCGCCACTGCGGAGTGGTTGTGGCGCGAATTGCACGCAACCGATGACGCCTGACGCGTAACATGAAGGGGCAGCGCGTGTTGCGCTGCCCCTTCGTGCTGTTCCCCGCGCCGTCGCCCTATTGCGGCGGTCGTCCGCCGCGTCCGCCCCCAGCCTGGATCGGACCGAACACCGACAGCGGATGCTTGATGTTGTCCGGAAGCTTCGCCCACTGCTCCTTCGTGAGGATGATCTGCGTCTCGGCGATTGCACGCGCGCCCATCTGCTGCGCGTCCGCGAGGATCCCGCGCAGCTGCACCTGGATCGCCGCCTGATCGGCGTTGTTGCCGATGCTGTGCATCTTCGCCGCCACCCTGATGCCGAGCGTGTCAATCTGGTGCACCAGCGAATCTGCGAGCACCGTCAGCAGCGTGACCTGCGACGCCGTGAGATCGAGCTTGAGCGTGTCCGCGCGGTCGAGCACGGTCTTGAAAATGTTCGGCACATAGCGCTGTACCATGCGGCGGTACTGCGCCATGGTGTCCACTGGTGCGTTCGGATTGCCGCCGTTGCGGCCGCGCGCCAGCGCCTGTGCGGCCAGGAGTGCATCGCGCTGGCGGTCCGGGCCGATCGTATAGCGCGCCGTGAGCTGCACGCGGAACGGGTTCGTGATGATGAGCTGGTTGGACCGCTGGTCGCCGAACTTTTCGTTGACCGAGTACGTGAAGTTGTTGGTCGTCGTATTGAAGCCCGTCACGTACAGGAGCTGGCTGTTGATGCGGGCCGGCTGGCCCCAGCCTTCGAGGTTGTTCTGCCCGTGCAACAGAAGGTCTGCGCCCGCGATCGGATTGTTCAGCGCGAACGAAATCATCAGGTTGCGCTTGAGTCCGAGACGATCGGGCCGGTAATTCACCTGCAGGCTGACGTTTGGATACCACGCGGAGGTGCAGGAGTTGCGGCCCGCGATCTGGCCGAGCTGCGACGCGAGGCAACTCCTGATGCGCGCCGGCGCCGATGCGAGCAGCCGGCTCATGCCGTTCGCGATCGCCGTATCGCCGGTCGTCGCGGGGTTGTAGATGAACGCGCGGTCGTTCGACGACCCGTCGCCGTTGATGTCGCCCCCGACGAGGGGCGAATATGGCTGGCCCGACGTGTAGCTGACCACCGCGGTGAGCTCGACCGACGGATGGATCGGCCATGTCGCGGTGGCCTGGATATTGTGGCGACGCTCGAGGTCAGACGTGCCCCATGGCTTGATGTTCGGGTCGCCCGCGGTCGTGCCGGACCGGAACAGCGCCCCCGCGCTGCCGCCGGTGGACGAGATCTGGTCACGCGAGCGTTGATAGGTGTACGACAGCGACATGTTGATGCCCTGCGGCGTGAACCCGTTGATCGACGCCGTGATCTGCTTCGTCTCGGAGCCCAGGTTCGAGTTGACGCTGAAGACATCACCGTACGCGCTCTGCACGCGCGAATCGAGCGAGTTCAGCGCGCCCGTCGTCGACACGATTCCGCCCTGCGACACGTAGACCGGACGGTTGGCTTCGTTCGAAAGCGTGAACGCCGGTGCAGCGGTGTTGAGGTTCAAATCGGTGACGCCGTACAGCGCCGTTCCGCGCGAGTACACGGCGTCGACGTTCACGGTGTAGCGCTGCAGGATGCGGCGCTGGATGCCGAGCGAGCCCTTCCACGCGCGCGGTGCCTCGAAGTCCGGTGCGAACGTCGTGACGTTGGGCTTTGACGATGCGAGCAGGTTCGGCTGGCCGCTGACACATTGATTCGGAATCGCGCTCGGATTGTCGATCATCGAAGACCAATCGGGGATCGGCGTCGCCGAACCGATGCACACGAGCTGTGATTCGGAACCCGGCAATCCGTTTGCGTCGAGCGCGTTCGTGAACAGTCCGGTCGGCGCCTTTCCGCGGAACTCACCAAACCCGCCGCGAATCACGGTGGTCGAGAGA
>JBIOHR010000044.1:0-19805 GCA_044449085.1 Gemmatimonadales bacterium
CCCCTCGCCCCTCGCCCCTCTTCCTCACTACCTTGCGTTCGTGAAACTGAATCCCCGCCTCGTCCGCGGCGCCCTCATCGCCGCGGCATTACTCGTCGTCCTCGGCACTCTCGCGGGCGCCGGCGCGTGGGCGTACGTGTGCCACGGCAACTCGTGCCCGTCCATTGCCGGTCTCGAGAAGTACCAGCCCCGGCAGACGTCGCGCCTCTACGCCGCCGACGGCCGCCTCATCGCCGCCATCGGCACCGAACGCCGCACGCTCGCCAAGCTCGACCAGATCCCCAAGCAGGTGCAGGACGCGTTCGTCATCACCGAGGACAAGCGCTTCTATTCGCACGGCGGAATCGACTTCATCCGCATCTTCGGCGCCGGCTTTGCCAACCTCCGCGCGGGCGGCATCGCGCAGGGGTTTTCGACGATCACCATGCAGCTCGCGCGCAATCTCTTTCCCGAGCGGCTCAACGCACGCGAGAAGACCCTGGGCCGCAAGCTGCGCGAGGCAAAGGTCGCGCGCGCCATCGAGGCCAAGTATTCCAAGGACCGCATCCTCGAGCTCTATCTCAACCAGATCTACCTGGGCAACGGCGCATTTGGCGTGGAGACCGCTGCCGAGCGCTATTTCGGGAAATCGGTCCGCGACCTGAACCTGCCGGAGGCCGCGATGCTGGCGGCGCTCCCGAAGGGACCGGAGCGCTACAATCCGCGTCGTTTTCCGGAGCGCGCCGTCCAGCGCCGCAACGTGGTGCTCGACCTCATGCGCCGCGCCGGGAGCATCAGCGACGCCGACGCGTCGCTCGCGCGCGCGTACCCGCTGCGCCTGGTGAAGCGGAGCGGGAATACGGGCGAGACCGCGCCCTATTTCGTCGAATACGTGCGGCGCCTCCTCGACGAAAAATTCGGGCAGGCCCTGTACGACCAGGGCATGAAGGTGTACACCACGCTCGACCTGGATCTCCAGGGCTCGGCTGAGCGCGCGCTCGACCGCCAGCTGCGCGCCGTGGAAAGCGGACAGTATGGCGCCTACCCGCATCGCACCTACGAGCAGTACCTCGCGCGCGCATCGGGCACCTCGTCGAACGAGGACAACGTCGTCTCCCCCTACCTGCAGGGCGCGTTCATCGCCATGGATCCGCGGACGGGCGCCGTGCGCGCGCTCGTAGGCGGGCGCGACTTCGATGACTCGAAGTTCGACCGCGCGACGCAGGCGCGGCGGCAGCCCGGCTCGACGTTCAAGCCGATCGTGTATTCAACGGCGATCCAGAGCGGGCGCCCCGCCAGCTACATCCTCGACGATTCGCCGATCGAAGTGCCGCAGATGGACTCGACCAAGCCGTGGATTCCCTCGAACTTCGACTTGAAATTCGACGGGCCCATGCCGATGCGAAAAGCGCTCTACGAGTCGCGCAACCTGCCCGCGATCAAGCTCGGCATGGAGATCGGCGAGGAGAGCATCGTCGCGATGGCCAAGCGCTTCGGCATCACGACGCCGGTGCCGCCGTATCCGTCGATCAACATCGGCTCGGCCGATGTGTATCCGATCGAGATGATCGCGGCATATTCGACGTTCGCGAACCTCGGCGTCCGCGTGTCCGCGAACCCGATCATCCGCGTCGAAGACGCCAAGGGCAAGGTCCTCTGGCAGCCCGAAGCCGAGCGCGAACAGGTGCTGTCGCGCGAAGAGGCATGGCTGATGGTGGACATGCTGAAGGACGTCGTGACGAAGGGAAGCGCGGCAAACGCGGTGCGCGGCGCCGGCTTCGATGTCCCGGCGGGCGGGAAGACCGGCACCACGAACGACTACGGCGACGTATGGTTCATCGGCTTCACGGCGGATCTCGTGGCCGGCGTATGGATGGGCCTCGACAACCCGCAGAAGATCATGGCCAACGCGCAGGGCGGCCGTCTCGCGGCGCCGGCGTGGACGTCGTTCATGCGCGAGGTGTACGAGCGAAAGCCGGCGCCGCCGGACTGGCCGCGCCCGCTCGACATCACCACGCGCGTCGTTGACGGCGGCACGGGATTGCTGCATGGAGCAGGGTGTCCGATCGAGGACGCCTATACTGAATACTTTCTGCCAGGCACGGAGCCAACCAAGGAATGCCCGCACCGGACGAACATCATGGGCAAGCCGTAGAGCGCTGCGTGAGGTACAACGCGCGCCTGGTCCGCCCGGTGAGTGCGCCCGACATTCAAGACGGTACGGTCGCGGTCGACGGAGCGCGCATCGCGTACGTCGGTCCGCGCGCCGGGGCGCCGCCGGGTGTCGACGTCGAGCTCGGCGATGTGGTCCTCGCGCCGGGGCTGGTCAACGCGCACACGCATCTCGACCTGACCGTCCTCCGCGGACGGTTCGACGGCCTTCCTTTTTTCGAGTGGATCCGCGCGCTCACGGCGGAGCGTGCCGCGCTGTTCGCGGACGAACTCCTCGAAAGCGCGCGCGCCGGCATCCGCGAAGGGCTGCTCGCCGGCGTGACGACGTACGCGGACACGGCGCCGAACGACGCACCGTTCGAGGCGATGCGCGCAATGGGTGTGCGCGGGATCGCGTATCGCGAAGTGTTCGGGCCGGATCCGGCGCAACGCGAGCGTTCGATGGACGGTCTCACGGCGGCGGTCGCCCGGATGCGGGCGCGCGAGTCGTCGCTCGTGCATGTGGGCGTGTCGCCGCACGCCCCGTACTCGGTGAGTGACGAGTTGTTTACCGCCGTCGCCCATTTCGCGAAGCGCGAGGGGCTCCCGCTCGCGACCCACGTCGCGGAGAGCCTCGATGAGTCGACATACGTCGCGACCGGAGGCGGGGCGTTCGCCGCCTTTCTCCGCGGGCGCGGAATCGCCGTCGCGCCGCGCGGGCGCACGCCCGTGGACATGCTCGACTGCAACGGGGTGCTCGACACGAACGCGCTGCTCATCCACTGCGTGCGCTGCGACGCGCATGACATCGAGACAATCGTGAAACGCGGGGCCGGCGTCGCGACCTGCCCGATGTCGAACCAGTACTTCGGACACGGCGCTGCGCCGGTCGCGGCGATGCGCGCGGCGAGCGTGCGCGTCGGCGCGGGTTCGGACTCGATGGCGAGCAACGAATGCATGGATATCCTGCACGAGGCGCGGGTGGCGCTCGGAGGGCGCGGGAGCGTGAGCGCGGTGTGGGAGCTGGCGACGCTCGGCGGCGCGCGCGCGCTGCGCCTGGACGACACGATCGGATCGCTCGAGGTCGGAAAGCAGGCGGACCTCGCCGCATTTTCCCTGGCCGCCGATCCGCTCGGCCCGGCGCGCGCGACGTTCGTTGCTGTCGCGGGACGCGAGCTTGTTCGCGAGTACCGCGCCTGATCTCCTAGGGGATGGTGGTTCGTCCGTCGGCGATGCCACACAGCACCTGAACTTCGCGCGGGCTCAGCCGCCGGCACCCATCGCAACAGGTGAGGGTCGGAACAGTCGGACGAGTCGGTGTCACGTCGCGGGTAGTGGGTTGAGAAGCGAGCATACGATGCGATGTCATCCGCCGACGAGCGAATCGCCGACGGGACCATAGATTGCAATATCAAAGTGAATCCCGATAAAAGCAATCGGCATTACTGCCGAGGTGCTGTACGCTCGATTAGTATTTTGAAGTCACTCTTGGAGGCACCACAGTGGCGCAACCGAAAGGCCCCGGCCCGACGACGAAGATCTGGCGTGATGGCGTGCTCGTGGACTGGGCCGACGCCACCATTCACGTGCTCGCCCACTCGGTACACTACGGATCGAGCGTTTTCGAGGGAGTCCGCTGCTACGAGGGACCGAACGGAGGCGCCGTGTTCCGGCTGCGCGAGCACATGCGCCGCCTGGCTGAATCCGCGAAGATCTACCGCCTCGCGATGAAACACTCGATCGACGACATGGTCGCCGCGGTCGCCGACACGGTTGCCGCGAACGACCTCACCGAGTGCTACATCCGCCCGCTCGTCATGCGCAGTGGCGAGCAGATGGGCGTGTGGGCGAAGGACATTCCCGTCGAGACGTTCGTCATCTGCTACCACTGGCCGACGCTGCTCGGCAACGCTGCGATGGAAGCCGGCGCTGACGTGCGCGTCTCGAGTTGGCGCCGCGCGGCGCCGGATACATTCCCGACGCTCGCGAAGGCGGGCGGGAACTATCTCAACTCGCAGCTGTCCGCAATGGAAGCGCGCCTCGACGACTACGCCGAGGGGATCATGCTCGACTCCAACGGGTGGGTGGCCGAGGGAAGCGGGCAGAACCTGTTTGTCGTGCGCGACAATATTCTCTACACGGCGCCGATCTCCTCCGGCATCCTGCACGGCATCACGCGCGATTCGATCATGCGCTTTGCCGTCGACCTGGGGTATCAGGTGAAGGAGATGGTGATGCCGCGCGAGTTCCTGTACATCGCCGACGAAGCCTTCTTCTGCGGAACGGCGGCAGAGATCACGCCGATCCGTTCGATCGACCAGCTCCCGGTGGGCAGCGCGAAGCCGGGGCCGGTGACCAAGCGTCTCCAGGAGCACTATATGGGCATCGTGCGAGGGAAGGTGCCCGACAAATACGGCTGGCTCACGCCTGTTCCCGTGGCGGAGTCTGCGGCGAGCGGCCGCTGATGCTCGGCTGCCTGGCGCTCAACTCGTCGTTTGAGCCGCTGACGATGGTGCCGCTCCGACGAGCGTTGCGCCTCGTGATTGACGGCAAGGCGGAAATCGTCGAAGCCGATCACGAGGCGCTCGTGCGATCCGAGCGGCTCGCGTATCCGCGGCCGATCGTGATCCGCCTCGCGAAATTCATTCACGTGCCGCGCCGGTTCCGCCGTCAGGTAACGAACACTTTCCTCTTCGCGCGCGACCGGTACACCTGCCAGTACTGCGGGCGACCTTCCGCCCAGCTCCGCCCGCGCGAAGCCCTCACCCGAGATCACGTCGTGCCGCTTTCACGCGGCGGGCTGAACACGTGGACGAACGTCGTCACCGCCTGCAGTGCGTGCAACACGAAGAAGGCGAACCATCTGCCGGACGAGTGCGGGATGCACCTGCTGCACCAGCCGGTCGAGCCGCACTTCGTTCACCTGTCATGGGCGGTGCGCCGCCTCACGCCCACGCAGGCGAAGTACATACGGATGTTCTACGGCGCTGACGTGCTACACCAGATCGAAGCGCTCGAGAACAGGGGAGCGGCCCGAGCTAAGTAGTTTGATCTGTACTCTCCAGGCACGCCGCTGACGTCAGCGGCGCGCTTGGAGAGTGCAGTCCCTCAACCAGCAAAGCAGTACGTGCAGCCGTGCTCCTGCGCCCTCCCCACCGCCAGGACGCCGCTCGGCACGAGCATCGCGCCGGGAATGACGCCCGCTTCCCACTCCTTCAGCGCCACATCCGGCGTCACGCCGGCGCCCTTTGCGGCCATGCCCGAGAGCACCGTCACGGCGAAGTGGCACACGCCGATCACCACGCCCGGCATCACGATCATCTTGTCCGCAGACGCATCGGTATTCATCATGTCGCCCGCCTTGGGTTTCCAGACGAAATTTCGTTCCGACGGCTTCTTCGTCGCGGGATCCATGATGTCGAGCATCTTGCCGAGCTGGTACTTCTTCCAGATCTCGTCCGTGAGGCCGAGCGGCGTCGCGAAGTGCCTGAACACGATGAACGCGTTTGCGTCGCCGGGCTGGAGCTTGTAGCTCGCGGCCATCGTCTGCAGGTAGCCGGCGGCAAACATCAATCCGAATCCCTCGTTCACGCGAGGTGCGTCGAACACCTGCTTGTGCTTACCGCTGAGCGGCTTGAGCCAGGCCTCGTCGTCCGCAGTGGCGGCGGGGGCCGCCGCGGGTGCGCTGCATGCAGCGGCGAGCGTTCCCGCGGCGAGCAGTGCGGTTCCGCCGGCAAGGCGTGAGAGGAATTCACGGCGGGGAGCAGGCGAATCATTCGGCGTCGAAAGCATTGCGGTCGCTCCTGATGAAGGGAGCAACGAACATATGGGTCCCGGGGTGCGCCCGTCAGGCCGGGGTCTTCTCCGTGCAGTCGCCCTACGGCACCGAGAACGCGTCGGTCTTCGCCTCGAACTCCCGTGAGTCTCCTCCCAGCAGTCGCGACGCGAGCATCCGGATGCTGCGCGCGAGCGCGGTGCCCGGGTTGCGCTCACCGTGAATGGCCGGCCCCAGCTCGCCCTTCAGCCAGCGATTCACCTCGTCGAGGTCCGACGCGCCGAGGATTTGTACGTCGAGTGTCGCGCGATAATAGAATCGTTTCTTCGACGGGAACGCCGTGATTGCCACGCGTGTGGGCCGCGCGACGGCGCGCTCCGCGTCCTCCACGCGATCGAACTTGCCGAGGGAGAAGGGAGGGCGGTCGTCCAGCAGCTGCACCACCTCGTATTTCTTCTCCGTGACGTGGTACTCGACGAGCACGTAATACTCTGCGCGCCGCTCGATGGCGTTCGTGAGCCCGCCCTCGGACCACAGCGTTACCAGGAAGTGAAAGCGCGCGGGAAACCCGGCGGCGAGCGGTTCGCGGAAATGCGGGCTCGCCAGCATGTTCGTCGCGAGCACCAGCGGGCCCGAAGTCGCGAGCTGGTCGGTCGCGGGGAGCCTGATCTCGAGGGTCGGGTCCTGCTGCGCGCGCGCCACGCGCCCGCCGCCCGTAAGGAGCAGGGCGGCGAGCGCGGCGCGCAGCGGAGCCCGAAGCACTCGCTAGAATCTCCGTGCAAGCCGTACGATGAAGCGCGGACCCTGCGATCCGTCGCTCACGGCCTTCGCCACGTACAGGCCGAGCCCGCCGAAGTCGATGCCGAGTCCGACGTCGCTCTTGTACGACGAGATCGGCGGGAGCAGGCCCGACGGATACGAAGTGCCTCCATCCTGCGGGCCGACGAGCCACCCGCGGCCCGCGTCCGCGAACAGCACCCACTCCATGCGCCCGTTCAGCCCCGGGCGCCACCAGTCGTCCGACGCGTCATCGCGCAGCGAGCCCGCAAAGAAGCGTGACCGCAGCTCGATCTGCACGAGCGCGATGCGATCGCACTGCGCGGGCGTGCCGGCCTGCCCGATGCCGTTCGAGCAGTTGAGCACGTCGGGCGTCAGCCCCACCTCGCGGAATCCGTACCCGGGGAGCGTCCCCGGCCCGCCGACCGACAGCTTGCGCTCCGTCGGCAGCTCATCGCCCGCGACCCAGCCGCCCGTCACGAGCCGAACGTTGAGCGACATGCTCGGCGCGATCCGGTTGTAGCGCCGGACATCGAGGAATCCGCGCGTGTAGTGCACAGCTTCCGGCGCGGTCGGCAGCAGCGCGCCCGTCGACCGATCGACGTTCAGCGGCGACCCGATCCTTGCCAGCGTCCCCGATCCCGCCTCGAGTTCCGCGGCGGCGTACCACCCCGACCACGGTGATCCCTGGTGTTCGCGTGTATCGACGTGCAGGCGCGTGGTGAACAGGTGCATGTCGCCCGTGTCCATGAACGGATTCGGACGCCACGCGTCGTCGTTGCGGAAGAGCGTCCACGGATCGCGCTGCCGCACGTCGCCCCACTGCTGGTCGCTGAGCGAAAACGTCAGGTCGGCGGCCTTGCCGTCGAGGAACCGCACGTACCCCTCACCGCCGTGGCGGCCGTAGTAGTCCCTGAAGTCGCGGTGCAGGACGACGGACGCGAGCCCCACTTCGCCGTTCTCCATCTGCCACGCTTCCGTCGGCTCGATCACGTCGAACGCGCGCGCGCCCACAGCGACGCCGATGGGCTCGCCGAACTGCACTTCGGCCTTCGCGTCGTGGCCGAGCGTCCGGTCGCCCCACTTCACCGGGCTCGCCGAGCGCACGACGCCGAACGCTTCGACCTTGAAGTTCCCCCAGCTCGTGAACCGCTGGAAGCGCGGCCCCACCACGAACGACCATCCTTCGACGCGGTCGTACGCGCGCGACGCCACGTAGAAAAAATCCGTGTACGCCTCGCCGTGGCGCAGGTCGTTCAGCACGTGGTGGCGGCGCCACCACGTGTCGTCGTACGCGGGCTCCGCTTCGGCGACGAGCTGGTTGTCATTGAGATGGTAGCGCAGGAGCTCGACCTGCTTGAGCGTTTCGCCGTCGACGCGCGCGCTGTCCGCGCCCGTTACCGTGCCCCCGACGATGATGAGTCCGCGCGCGATGTGTGCGCCCGGCGCGAGCCGCACGTCCGCGTTGATCGCGACGACCGATCCGTCGACGCGGCCCGCGATCGTCACCGGGCCGTTGAGCACCGCGACGTCGCCGGTCACGACCGTCGCGGCGGGGACGTCGAACGCGCCGTTGATGCGACGCGTCGCGGCGGCGTCGTATACGTCCACCGCCGCCCGTGCGGCCGGCGAAAGCCGGACGCTGGAGGTGTCATGCTCCTGCGCAGCCGCCTGCTGTCGCGCGGCCGTCAACAGGCAGCCGAGCAACGTGAGACCGAACGAGACTTGCCGTCGCGAGCGTCGCATCATCTCTCCCCGTGTGAACGAATGGGGTCCGGAGGGAGCACGATTCGTGCCACATCGTGCGCGCGCGGAATGAGGCGCCGTCTCATGCACCGCGGGAGCCCGTCATTCGCCGGGCGCAACGATGCCCAGTCGCTTCATCCGCCTGTACAAGTTGGGCCGGTCGGTGCGGAGCCGGCGCGCGGCTTCGGCCACGACCCCGTCCGCCGCCGAGAGCGCGCGCTCAATTAAGAGACGCTCGTGCTCGTCGAGCGTGTCACTCAGCGTCAGTTCCGCCTGCACGAGATCCGGCAGCGGAGGCGCCGAGACGCCCTCGCCCATCGGGAGAACGGCGGCGACTTCCGCGGCGCCAATCGGCTTTCCGGCGTGCAGAATCGACAGGCGCTCGACGATGTTCGCGAGCTCGCGCACGTTGCCGGGCCAGCGGTGGCGTGCGAGCACGCGCACCGCGTCATCGGTCCAGTCCGGCGCGGGCTGCCCGGACCGCCGTCGCTGCAGCGCGGCGAAGTGCCGCACGAGGGCGGGAATGTCGTCGGGGCGCTCGCGCAGGGGCGACACCGAGACCGGGATCACGTTGAGCCTGAAGTAGAGGTCCTCGCGGAAGCGGCCCTCCTTCACGGCGCGCTCGAGATCGTGGTTCGTCGCCGCGAGGATCCGTACGTCCACCTTGATTGCCCGTCCTCCGCCGACGCGCTCGATCTCCTTCGCCTCGATCGCGCGCAGCAGCTTGGCCTGAGCCTCGGCGCCGAGATCGCCGACTTCGTCCAGCAGCAGCGTACCGGTGTGCGCGAGCTCGAACCGGCCGAGCCGCCTGTCCGTCGCGCCGGTGAATGCGCCGCGCTCGTGTCCGAACATTTCGCTCTCGACCAGGTCGCGCGGAATCGCCGCGCAGTTCACGCGCACGAACGGCTTCTCGCGCCGCGGGCTCTGGGCGTGGATCGCCGCGGCCACGAGCTCCTTGCCCGTGCCGCTCTCGCCGGTGATGAGGACGCGAGCATCGCTCGGCGCTACCCGCCCGATCATCGCGCGGAGTTCGCGCATCGATGGGCTCCCGCCCACCAGCTCTCCAATGAGCCCGAGGTCCGCGCGCAGCGCGGTGCGCTCGCGGCGCGCCATGCGCAGCTCGAGTGCGCTGGCGATCGCGAGCAGCACGCCCTCGGGCGTGAGCGGTTTCTCGAGAAAGTTCACCGCGCCGAGGCGCGTGGCCTTCACGGCGTCGGCGAGGCCGGCGCGTCCGCTCATCATGATCACCGGAAGTTCCGGAAACCGCTCGCGAAGGCGCTCGAGCACGGCCATGCCGTCCATGGCGCCCGGAATCATGAGATCGAGCAGCACCAGGTCCGGTTCGAACTCGTCCGCGCGCGCGATACCCGCGGTGCCGTCCGCGGCATCGCGCACCTCGAACCCCTCGGAGGTGAGCAGTGCGCTCACCATCCGGCGGATGTTCGGTTCGTCGTCGACGATCAGTACGGACGGCATGCAAAGACCGAAGACCGAGGACCGAAGACGGTGGACCGAAGATCGCAGGCCGGGGTCCACGGACCGCGGTGCGGCGCCATGGGCGAAATCAATGCTGCACCGGGGGCAGCTTTGGAATCTCGCCCCGGTCGGCGAGGACGCGGGTCACGAAGCGCTGTCCTTCGGAGATCCGCTCGACTTCGACCGCGATGCTTTCGACCGCGCGTTCGATGCGTTCGAGCCGCGCGGCGACGTCGGGGGGCAGCGCCGGCGGTGCCGCGCCTCGCCCCTCGATGCGCCGCGACCACGCCCGCACGAGCGGAAAGAGCACGAGGGTCATGGTTCCGAATATGATCGCTACGACCAGCACGTCCTCGTTCACAGTCACGCCTCCGCTGTACCGTTGCCCGCGGGGAAGATAAGACGAATCTCTGTCCCCGACCCACGGGTGCTCTCCGCCTCCACCCGCCCGCCGTGTGCGACCACCGTCTGCTTCACGATCGCAAGACCGAGTCCCGTCCCGCCCGTCTTGTCGGTGACGTAGGGATCGAAGATCGAGCCCAGTCGTTCCGCCGAGATTCCCACCCCGGCATCACGTATGGCGATCACGATTTCACGTCCAGTGCGTGCGGGGCGCGCTGTCACGCGCACCCCGATTTCGCCCTGAGCGCCGCTCGCCTCCACCGCGTTGAGCAGCACGTTCTGCACCGCGCGGGTCAGCGCGTCGTGATGGCCGTGCAGCAGGGGCACGTCCCGTTCCGCCTCGATGGTGCAGGTCACATGCGGGGGCACCGCGGTGCGCGCGGCAGCGCGCACGAGATCTCCGACGTCGATTCCGGACGCGGGCCCCTCGGGCAGCTTGCCGAACTGCGCAAAGCTGCGCGCCATTGCTTCCAGCCGCGCGGACTCCGTGGACAGCACTCCCACCGCGTCGGCCAGCTCCGGCGGAACGCCGCGCTTCAGCCGTTCGACGGCGAACCGGATCGGCGTGAGCGGATTCTTGAGCTCGTGGGCCACCTGACGGGCGGACTCGCGAAACGCCGCGAGGCGCTCCGCCTCGATCGCGGCGAGGCGGCCCGCCTCGATGTCCCGGGCCATCTGACGCATGCCGTCCCGCAAGACGCCGAACTCCGGCGCGCCGCGCGCATCGGCGGCGGCGGGCAGCGGCTCTCCGTGCCGGATCCGCTCGGTCCACCCGACGAGTTCGTGCAGCGGCCGGCTCAACTGCCGGCTGAGGTGACCCGCGGCGCGCGACGCGAGCAGCGTCAGGAGCGCCAAGCCCACAAGCCCCGCAACGAGCAGGGCCGGGACGAGGCGTTGCGTCAGGAACTCCAGCCGGTGCGCATTCGACACGGAGGACGCGACTTGCTGCTCGTGCTGCGCGAGGATGCGCTCCTCCGCGTCCGTGCGGGGCGTGCGGCGCGCGACCGCAAGCGCTTTCCCGCCGCTGACGGCCACGCTGTCCCATGGTGCGGTACCGCTCACGAGCGGCAGGAGGCGCGCCAGAGTCCCGCCCCACGCAAGCGTGAGCACGATTGACGGCACGACCGCAAACAGCGCGAGGATGAGAAACAGCCGGGAGCGATAACCGATTCGCTTCACTGACGGGATCTACGGGTGGCGGGTTGGAGGGGTTTCGTGCGACGCGCGACGGGTCCGGGCGCCGTTTCACGCCTCCCAGCGCCCCCTGTATTGTAGACCCCGCTCGGCGGTGGCGCACCCAAAAGGTGACAAACGCCTTTATCTCCATTAGCTTACGTGCACGATGCGCCGAGCGCGTCGATGATCGACGTGGCTGAAAAGAACAGCCCGATCACCGGCACGTCCGGCGCCTCGCGAAACCGAAGGGGCAACGGCGTCTGCGCCATCAACGTCTCCCGGGTCCGCGGTAGCAAGGCAAAAAGACATACCGCCTCCGGAAGAGCTGATGAGCGTGCTCGCAACAGCGCCCTTTCATCATAGTCCGGGCAGCTGCACTCGCAGCGAGTCCACCGCGCCAAATGAGCGCGGCTACAGCGCGAAGTGCGCCCGGCCAACGGCGAGCAGCAAGAGAAAATGAGGTCACGTCATTCGCACATCGCGTCCGCGAGCGCTTCAGTAGCGCCCATGCACCGCGGGCCCCAGGCAGTTTCGCATACCGGCATCGCTTCGGCCGCAGTGGTTCACGCGCCCAACGCCGCCCTCCTCATCGATTTCGACAACGTCACGATGGGGATTCGTTCGGACCTGGGCCACGAGCTCCGCAGCCTCCTCGGCTCCGACATCATCAAGGGAAAGGTCGCCGTCCAGCGCGCCTATGCCGACTGGCGCCGCTACCCGCAGTACATCGTGCCACTCGCCGAGTCGTCGATCGACATGATCATGGCGCCGGCGTACGGATCATCCAAGAAGAACGCCACGGACATTCGCCTCGCGATCGACGCGATCGAGCTCGTGTTCACGCGGCCCGAAATCGGGACCTTCATCCTCCTGTCGGGCGACTCGGATTTCTCGAGCCTCGTCATGAAGATCAAGGAGTACGGCAAGTACGTGATCGGCGTCGGCATTCGTGAATCGTCGAGCGACCTGCTGGTGCAGAACTGCGACGAGTACTACAGCTACAACGCGCTCGCGGGATTGGTGAAGTCCGGCGAGGCCGAGGGAACCGAAAAACACGATCCGTGGGAGCTCGTCACGGAGTCGATCGACCGGATGGTCCGCAACGGCGACGTCATGCGCTCCGACCGCCTGAAGCAGGTCATGCAGGAGATTGACGGCACGTTCGACGAGAAGAACCTCGGCATCTCGAAGTTCTCGAAGTTCTGCCTCGAGGCAGCGCAGAAGGGGCTGCTGGTGGTGACGAAGCTCGAGAATGGCCAGCTCGAAGTCGCGCCTCCCGCGTCGGGCGAGCGGGGTGCGGCGCAGGCTCCTGCGTCGGCGACGGCGTCGCGCGCGGCGATGCCGGCCTCGCGCCCCGTCGGCGCAGTGGAAGGCGAGGAACGCGAATCGCGGGGACGCCGCGGGCGCCGGGGTGGGCGCGGGCGCAATCGTGGCGAGCGCACTGAAGGTTCGTCCGCCATCACCGCGGAGCACGCCGTAGTCTCCGCGCCGGATGCATCGACGATGATCACGCCCGTCGCTCCGAGCGCCGTCGTGCCGGCTCCTGCCGGCGAGGTGACGCCTGCGTCCGGCCAGCCTGACCGCCACAGCCACCGGGGCGCGGCGCCGCGCCCGCGCGACGCGCAGGTGGATCGCGCGGCGGTCGCGCGCGGTGAGTCCGAGGCTGCGCCGGCTGCGCGCGGTGATGCATCGATCGGTGTGTCGGGCATTCGCCTGACCCGCGACGAGGCTTTCTCGCTCGTCCGCGACGCGGTGGCGGCACTCGCCACCGGCGACGACGCGGTGCCGAGCGAGCGCGTGCGCCAGAAGGCCCACGCGCTGCTCGGGCGCGACAGCGAAAGCCTCAGCGAACGGAATTTCGCGCGCATCCTTCGCGACGCGCACGACGGCGACGTGGTCGACCTCCGCAAGCGCGGCGATGCGTTCGAAGTGGCGATGGCGGCGAGCGTGCCGAGCGTGGCGGACCAGCTCGAGGTGAAGGAAGCGCAGCTCAAGGCGGCGGCCGCGCAGGAAAAAGCGGCGAACACCGTCGCCGTGCCGCGCGGGATGGGGCACCGTGGTGCGCCGGCACGCGGCGGCCGTGGCGCGTTCGGCGGGAAGGCCGCCGCGGCGATGCCGAACCTGCTCCTGCTCGGTGTCGTCGACGACACCCCTGTCGCCAGCATCGACGACTCCGCCAGGAAGCCGCGCCGCAGCGGCCGCGGTCGTGCCCGGACGGACGATGCGGCGGACGACACCACCGCTGATGAGAAGCCGGCGCGCACGCCGCGCGTCCCGCGGGCCAAGAAGGCCAGCACGACGGCGTGACGCACCGGCCGTTGCCGGCCGGATTCTACGCGCGCGAAACCGAACTCGTCGCGCGCGAACTGCTCGGTGCGATTCTCGAGTGCACCGCGCGCGGTGTGCGGTGCAGTGGGCGGATTGTCGAGACGGAAGCGTACACCGGCGAGGAGGATGCGGCGTGCCATGCCGCCGCCGGGCGCACGGCGCGCACGGAGATTCTCTATGGCCCGCCTGGGCGCGCGTATGTGTATTTCGTGTACGGCATGCACTGGTGCGCGAACGCCGTGACGCGGCGCGCAGGGCTGCCGAGCGCGGTGCTCATTCGTGCGCTCGAGCCGCTCGAGGGAATCGCGGCAATGCGGCGGCGGCGCGGCGTGAAGCGCGACCGTGAACTGACGAACGGACCTGCCAAGCTGTGCGAGGCGCTGGCGATCACTGGCGCGCACAACGGCGTCTCCCTGCGCACGCCGCCTTTGAGGATACTGCGGGGTGACGCGGTTCCGGACGGCGACGTCGAGGTGACGGGTCGGATCGGGATCTCGAAGGCGGCGGAGGAGCCACTGCGGTGGATTGTCAGGTCGAGTGCGTTCGTTTCAGGACGGAACGACGCACGGCGGGCCGCGGAACGCGACCCTCAGCGAACCGAAGAATCCCGCACCCTCACCAAGACTTGTCGATCGACGTCCCGAAATTGTACCGCAGCCCCACCGCAAAACTCGTGGTGAATCCCGCGCCGTTGAGGTACCAGTCTGACGCGCCCTGTGTGGGCATCAGCGAAACCTGTGCGAACGGCGCCCACCGCTTGTAGACCCACATCGCGCCCACGTTGGCGAACATCCTTCCCATGGCGCGCGCGTCCACGATCGCGGTGGCGTTCGAGTCCGCCGCCGCCGGCGTGCACGCGGCGCAGGTTCCGAGTTTCGCGGAGTTGACGAAGTTGAATGCGTAGCCGAGGCTGACGTACGGCTTCACCGCCTTGATCTCGGGGGTGAAAATCATCACCGAGAACCCGACCTGTCGCATGTCGTTGATGCCCACGGGCAGCGGCCCGCCGCCGTTGACGTCCGCAACCGACGAGGTCGTGCTGAAGTACGACTGGTTGGCAAAGATGTTCAGCGCAAACTTCTCGCGCGTAAGCATCCAGTCGACGCCGACGGTCGGCGCCGTGGTGTGCAGGTTACCGGTGCCCGGGGTCGTCGCAAAATTCGTGACGCCGCCGAACACACCCCAATACCACGAGTCCGCAAATGGTCGTGGTGCGGACTGTGCGCGGACGGCCGACGGGGTGAACCCGACCGCTGCAGCTGTGGCCAGCGAGAGGACGACGAGACGAGACGATCGCATGCGATATACCTCGAAATGGAGGATCTTTCCGTGATCTCACCGCGGCCCCACTGACTGCCACGTGACGCCATCGCAGGCGCCACGCCGCCGCCGGGGCAGCCACTTGGCCCTCCCGGAGGTTCATGCGTGGGACGATGGGGAGGTCAAAGTGGTCACTAAAGACCCAGAACCGACGATGTAAGATGAAAGATGGAAGGGCGGGCAAGGCGAGCACCGGCTTCACCTTTCATCTTAGATCTTCCATCGCAGTCTTAGTCGGGGGTTACTTCAGGATCCCCACCCGCTCGGCCACCTTCCTGATGCTCTCCACGGCGAAATCCAGGTCGGCGCGCGTATGCGCGGCCGAGACCTGGCATCTCAGCCGTGCGGTGCCGTGGGGGACCACCGGGAAGCCGAACCCCGTGATGAAGATCCCCTCGTCGAGCAGCATCTCGCTCATCCGGATTGCGTCTGCGGTCTCGCCGATGATGATGGGGACAATCGGCGTCTCGCCTTCGAGCGGCTTGAGGCCTGCCTCGAGCAGGGCAGCCCGGAAATAGCGCGTGTTCTCATGGAGCGTGCGCACGCGCTCCGGATGGGACTCGATGAAACGCACCGCGGCGAGCGCGCTGCTGGCGACGGTCGGGGGCAGCGCGTTCGAAAAGAGCTGCGGGCGCGAGCGTTGCGTGAGCATGTCGCACAGCGCCTCCGGACCGGCGACGAATCCGCCGGCCGCTCCGCCCAGTGCCTTCCCGAGCGTCGAAGTGATCACGTCGACTTCGCCGAGCACGCCGAAATGCTCCGGCGTCCCGCGCCCCGTCGCGCCGACCACGCCGGTCGCGTGCGAATCGTCGACGATAAGCACGGCGTCGTGATCGCGGGCGATCTGGAGGAGCTGGGGCAGCTTCGCGAGGCTCCCTTCCATCGAAAAGATCCCGTCCGTCCAGATCAGCCGGCGCTTCGCGCCCTTGTTCGCCTTGAGCTTCGCGACCAGGTCGTCGAGGTCGCCGTGCGGGTACACCGCCGTCGTGCACTTGGTGATCGCCTTCGCGAGACGGATCGAGTCGATGATGGACGCATGGTTCAGGGCGTCGGAGCAGACGAAGTCGCCCTCTTCGACGACCGTCGCGGTGAGCGCTTCGTTCGCGTTCCACGCCGCGACAAACGACATCGACGACTCCGTGCCCACGAAGCGCGCGAGCGCCTGTTCGAGCTCACGGTGCACCGTGAAGGTGCCGCAGATGAAGCGCACGCTTCCGGTGCCTGCGCCGTACCTCCCAAGCCCGTCGATCCCGGCCTTCACCACGCTCGGCTCGTCGCAGAGGCCAAGGTAGTTGTTGGACGACAGGATCATGACGTCGCCGCGGCCCTCCATCGTGACGTGCGCAGACTGGGGGGAGGCAAGGTAGTTGAGCGTCTTGTAGACTCGGTCTTCCTTGAGTTTGGAGATGCGAGTCGCGAGATCCGAAATGAAGTGCTGGTTCAGAGACATCGTCTTTGTGGAGAGCGTAAGGCGAGTTGCATGGTGGTGACTCGCATGTGATGACCACGTCCGCACGCATTCTGCCGTTGCGCGCGATCCAATCAGTTTGAAATTTCGAAAACCACCTTCCCAGCTTCCCCCGACTTGATCGCCCGGATCGCCTCGGCGTGCTGCTCCAGCGGAAACCGGTGCGTGATCACCGGGCGCGGATCGAACTGCCCGGATCTCAGGAACTGGGTCATCTGAATCCACGTCTCGTACATCCGCCGCCCGACCACGCCGTAGACGGTCACGCCCTTGAAGATGAGCTCCTTGGCGAGGTCGAGTTCCATCGGCTTCGCGGGAATGCCGAGGATCTGCACGCGGCCGCCGACGCGCACGAGTGCGAAGGCCTGGTGCACCGCGGCGGGAACGCCGCTCATCTCGAGCACGATGTCCACGCCCAGCCCGTCGGTCGCGGCCGTGACGGCCGCCGCGGCGTCCTGGGGCTGCACGGCGTCGTGCGCGCCCATCGTGCGGGCCAGTTCGAGGCGCTTCGGGTTCACGTCGCTCGCGATGATGCGCGAGGCGCCGGCGGCGCGGCAGATGCCGACCGCGAAGATGCCGATCGGGCCGCACCCCGTGACGAGCACCGTCGCACCCGGAAGTTCTGTGCCGTGGAGCGCCGTATGGAACGCGTTGCCCATCGGATCATGGATGCCGCCAACCTCGTACGACACGTCGTCGTCCAGGTGCCACACGTTGGTCGCGGGCATCGCGATGAACTCCGCGAAGCATCCGTCACGATCGACGCCGATGATCTTCGTGAACGGACAGACGTGGCCGTTTCCGGTGCGGCAGAGGTGGCAGCGGCCGCAGACGATGTGGCCTTCGGCCGTCACACGCTGGCCGACCTTCACATCGGTCACGAGCGATCCGACCTTGGCGACTTGGCCGGCGAACTCGTGGCCGACCGTGAACGGCGGTTTGCAGCGGCCGCGCGCCCAGTCGTCCCACTCATGGATGTGGACGTCGGTGCCGCACACGCCGGCGCGGTGAACGCGAATGAGCACTTCATCGTCGCGGATCGTCGGAACGGGGACGTCCTTCAGCACGAATCCCGCAGCGGGGGTTTCCTTCACGAGAGCTTTCATGCATGAAAACTCACCTGCTGCAAACGCTCGCGAAAGTGCGGTATGCGACGCTGTCACCTCCGGTAGAATAAACTCGTCCATGTGGTGCGGAGCGCACTCCGCCTTGATCAGCTTCCATTTGGAGAGGTTCGTCCGATGACGTCCAACGTCCAGCGGCTCCGCCGCGGTCGTGCAAGAGGAGCCGTCGCGCTGCTTTCGATTGCCGTCTCCGCCTGCGGCGGTCTCCGGCCGATGCGCGCCACCGGGCCGGCACCCGCCGCGCCCGCCCCCGCGGCCGCTCCGGCGCCGACACCGGGTGCTCCGGCTACCGCGGGCCCGTTGGCCGCCAAAGAAGGCCCTTCACTGTATCATCGTCTCGGCGGGTACGACGCGATCGCGGCGTTCACCGACGACTTCCTCGGCCGCGCGACGAACGACCCGCTGATCGTACCGTTCTTCAAGGGCCTCACGACCGCCGACCTTCAGCGCATTCGCCAGCACCTCGTCGACCAGCTCTGCAGCGCAACTGGCGGCCCCTGCTTCTATCCCGGCAAGGACATGAAGACCGCGCACGCCGAGTTCGAGATCACGCCGGCGGTATGGAACGCGTTCACCGGCCATCTCAACGAGACCATCGCGCGTTTCAAGATCGGCGATCGGGAGCGGAACGAACTCGTCGCGATCATCGAATCGGTGCGGCCGGATATAGTCAACAAGCCCTAGCAAAGGGACCCACAACAAAAAACCAAGAGCCGTTAACGATGAACCATTGCAACTAACATCAATGGTTCATCGTTAACGGTTCTTGGTGCTTGGTCAGTGGTGGCAAAATTGCCGGTAGCAAACCCTTTGCCCTCCCCGCGGTGTCATCGTATAATCGATGACAGATGCATATCAACTCATGCCGCCGCGACTCCCCCCGCCTGCGGCAATTCCCGATCGAGCGCCGCGGCTCGACCGGCCACCGCGTCTTTAAGGACTGCGTGACCGAATGACAGACCGCCGACAATTCCTCCAGCAGGCCGGCGCCGCCGGCGCCGCACTCGCGTTCGCATCGGCGCTGCCGCGCGAGGCGATGGCGTCGCAGCTCACCGCCGACCCTCGCGAGATTGAGCGCTTCGAAGGCGGGGCGCCGAAAGAACTGATGCTGGAGGCGCTCAACGCCGCCAAAGCAGCGGGCGCTTCGTGGGCCGACGCGCGCATCGCACGCTTCCGCCAGAACTTCGTCATCACGCGTGAGCACCAGATCGTCCAGGTCGTTGACACGGACACGCTCGGCTGCGGTGTCCGCGCGCTCGTGGACGGCTGCTGGGGCTTCGCCGCGACGCGGTATCTCACCACCGAGAACGTGACCGCCGCGGCGCGCGAGGCCGTCTCGATCGCGAAGGCGAACCGCATCGCGCGCGACCGGCCCGCCGAACTCGCGCCGGCGCCGGCTCACCCGAATGCGACGTGGAAGAGCGCCTACACCACCGATCCGTGGGACGTCCCGCTCGAGACGAAGGTCGACCTCCTGCTCAAGGCCAACGCGGAGGCGCTCAAGTCGCCGAAGGTGAAATATGTGAACTCCATCCTGTTCTTCATAAAGCAGGACAGGAATTACGCGAACACCGACGGCTCCGTGATCAACCAGACGCTGATCCGCAGCTGGCCACTCTTCACGGCGACCGCGGTCGCTCCCGACTTCACCGACTTCCAGAACCGGCAAGCGACGGAAGTCGCGCCGATGGGGCGCGGCTGGGAATACGTGCTGAAATCCGACCTTGTCGGCAATGCAAAGCGCTGGGGTGAGGAAGCCGTCGAGAAGCTCTCCGCCAAACCGGTGGAAGTCGGCCGCTACGACCTCCTGCTCCATCCGTCGAACATGTGGCTCACGATCCACGAGTCCATCGGGCATCCGCTCGAGCTGGACCGGGCACTCGGCTACGAGGCGAATTTCGCGGGAACCAGCTTCGTCGCGCCGCCCGAGGACAAACTCGGCAAGTTCCGCTACGGTCCTGCGTTCATGAACATCCAGGGCGATCGCACGCAGGAAGGCGCGCTGTCCACCATCGGATACGACGACGACGGCGTGCAGCCCGATGACTTCCTGATCATCAAGGACGGCGTCGTGAACGACTAC
>JBIOHR010000045.1:0-19796 GCA_044449085.1 Gemmatimonadales bacterium
AACACCGGTGTTGTGCTCACCCAGCAGTTCACGCCACCGCGTACTGCTGTGTCACATCCCTCCCCGCCCCCTTCACCACCAGCTTGAACTCATCCGGCCGCAGCAGCGGGTCGTCTCGCATCTCCAGCGAGAATCCGAGTCCCTTCTCCAGTTTCTTGAGCAGATCCCGCTCGTTCTCCAGCAGGTAGATCGCTGTGTCCGGATGCAGCTTCACGACCAGGTTGTCCTTCCGCCCCTCCACCGCGATCCGCCGCACCGACCGCTCCATCCGCCGGACGATTGTTTCGGGAGTGAAGACGCGGCCCGTGCCGTTGCACGTCGGGCATGACTCCGTCATCGACTGCAGGTGGCTTTGCCGCACGCGCTGCCGGGTCATCTCGATCAGCCCGAGATCGCTCACCGCGAACGCCTTTGTCCGCGCGCGATCACGTCCGAGGTGCGTGCGCAGCTCGTTCAGCACGCGCTCGCGATTCTGGCGCGTCTCCATGTCGATGAAATCACAGACGATGATGCCGCCGATGTCGCGCAGCCGCATCTGGCGCGCGATCTCCCGCGCCGCCTCGGAGTTCGTCTTGAAGATCGTCTTCTCCGGATCCTTCTTCCCCACGAACCGCCCCGAGTTCACGTCCACCGATACCAGCGCCTCGGTCGGCTCGATGATGATGTAGCCGCCACTCGGCAGGTCGCAGCGGCGCTTGAACAGGTCGCGGATTTCCGTCTCGATGTCGGCCTTGTCGAAGAGCGGCACCTTGTCCTCGTACAGCTTCACGCGGTCCACGAGCTCCGGCGCAATGGCGCCGAGGTACTCGACGATCTCGTTGAAGATCTGCTTGGAGTCCACCGTGAGCGAGTCGATCTTCTCGGAGAACAAGTCGCGGATGATGCTGCGCGTGAGCGACGTTTCGCGGTGCAGCAGCTTGGGCGGATTCCCGACGAACTTCGTCTTCTTGTTGATCTTCGCCCACTGACTGATGAGCGACGTGATCTCGTTCTGGAATGTCTCCTGCGTGATGTCCTCACCCACGGTGCGGACGATCACGCCGCCGGAGTTCTTCGGCAGCACCTTGTTCACCTGCTCGCGCAGGCGCTGGCGTTCCGCGCGGTCACCGATCTTGCGGCTCACTCCGACGCGTGACGCAAACGGCATGAACACCACAAAACGGCCGGCGATCGAGACCTGCGCCGTCACGCGCGGTCCCTTGGTGGAGATCGGTTCCTTTGAGACCTGGACGATGATGGACTGGCCGCGCTTCAGCACGTCCTGAATTTGCGGCGGCTCCGCACGCTGTCGGCGCCCGCCGCGGCGACCACCGCCGCCGTTGCTGTTGTTTCCGCCGCCACCCGAAGCGCCGCCGTTCGCCGGGGCGTCCTGCGCCGGGGCGCCGCCGCCGCCGCGCCCGCCGCGCCCGCGGCGGCCCCGCCGGTCGCGGCCGCCTTTCGGCGCCTGCTCCTCAGACGCCACCACGATGGTCTTCCCCCCTTCAGGGGCGTATGGGGAGTCGGTTTCGTCGGGCTGGTCCGTCTCGGCCGATGGCTCGACGACGTCGCCATCATCGTCGTCGTCATCGTCCGCATCGTCGTCGCCCTCGTCGTACACGAGGTCGGACGCATGCAGGAACGCGGCTTTCTCGGTGCCGATGTCCACGAACGCCGCCTGTAGTCCCGGCAGCACCGCGTCCACCTTGCCCCAATAAATGTCGCCGACCATCCGTCGTGCTTCGGGACGGTCGACCTGCATCTCAACGAGCTGGTCGTCCTCCAGAATTGCGACACGAACTTCGCGCTGTGTCGCGCTGATCAAAATCTCTCGTTTCATCGTATGCCGCATGGACGCGCACGAACGGCGACCCGGCTCCGTTCAATTCGCTCGTGGCGATGCGGCTGATAAATGGTGTGCGGAAGAGCGAATGGCCCGCTGTGGCGTCTCGCGCCACCGGAATGCGGGTCCCTCGCACGTCACGGCTGGAAGTATCTCCCGGTGGTCGCGTGATCGTCCACGCTCCTGCCGCCCGGTCCGTGCGCCCAAAACAACCAGCGGGCGCCGGGACCGGCGAAGTGCGGCTTTGCGTGCGATCCAGTGCGTTCGGCATCCTGTCCATATGGAAGGGCGTCGAAGAACGAGGAGACTGTCTGGTCCGGCCCCCGCTGGGTCGCAGGAAGGGACGAACCGGGGCAGAGTGTCCGGGCAAAATGCCCTGACGCTTGCCTAGACGTAAATGGGATGTCTCGCCGTGCGCAATGCCCGGAGGCGTCGATGGCGCTTTCAGGCCACCGCCGCACGGCTCAGATCGCGACGAGATCCTTCAGGAGGTGCCTCGCGATCACGATCCGCTGGATTTCGGATGTACCCTCGCCGATCTCGCCGATTTTCGCGTCGCGCATCATCCGCTCCACCGGGTACTCCTTGGTGTACCCGTAGCCGCCGTGGATCTGGATCGCCTTGGTCGTCGCGCGCATGGCCATTTCGGAGCAAAAGAGTTTGGCCATGGCCGCCTCCTTGGAGAACGGGTGCCCGTTCTGGGCGAGCCACGCCGCGTGATACACCAGATGGCGGCCTGCCTCGAGTTCGGTGGCGATGTCGGAGAGCTGGAACTGCACGCCCTGGAACTCGGCGATCGGCTTCCCGAACTGCTTGCGCGTCGAAGCGTATTGAAGGGCGAGGTCAAACGCGCCCTGCGCGAGACCGAGTGAGAGCGATGCGATGCCGATGCGCCCCGAGTCGAGCGTCCGCATGAAATTGACGAATCCGGCCCCTTCCTCGCCCAGACGATTCTCGGCAGGCACCTGGACATCATCAAACAGCAGTTCGCGCGTGTCGGACGACCGCCAGCCGAGCTTGTCTTCCTTCCGCCCGCTCGTGAAGCCTTTCATCGGGCAGAGTTCCGTCGAGTGTCCGACGCCAACCTGGGTCGCGCGCGGCAGATCGCACGTGTCCTTCGTGAGGATGAACGAGCTGATCCCGCGCGTTCCGGCTTCTGGGTCGGTGACCGCCGTGACGACGAAGATCTCGCCGACACCGGCGTGCGTGATGAACCGCTTGGAGCCGTTCAGGAGGTAGTGCCCGTTCTTTCGCACGGCTGTCGTGCGCGTCCCGCCGGCGTCGCTCCCGGCGGTCTCTTCGGTAAGCCCGAACCCACCAATCACGCGTCCCGACGCGAGCAGCGGCACGTAGCGCTCTTTCTGCGCCCGTGTGCCGAAGTTCACGATCGGGGAGGTCCCGAGCGTTGTATGAGCGGAAATCGTGATCGAGTGCGACGCGTCGACGCGCGCGAGTTCTTCGATCGCGATGATGAAGCTGATGATGTCGAGTCCGGCGCCGCCCAGCTCTTCGGGCCACGGAATCCCGAGGAGCCCAAGCTCGCCCATTTTCCGCACGTTCTCCCAGGGGAATTCCTGGGTGTCATCCAGCCGCTTTGCCACCGGCGCGACCTCGTCGCGCGCGAACGCGCGGACCATCTCGCGAACGGCGAGGTGCTGCTCTGTGAAGTAAAGAGAATCTCTCATGACATTCAATATACCTCGGCTCGGCCCATCCCGTGCCGTCATCGGAGCGGGAGCGCCTCGCGCGAACGCTCATCCGCCGCGAATTGCGTGGAGAAACTCTTCACCGTACCGCTCCATTTTCGCGGGGCCCACGCCATATACGTCGGCCAGGTCGCCCGGTGTCACCGGGCGCGCGCGCGCCATCTCGCGCAGCGTCCGGTCGGCAAAGACGACGTATGCCGGAACGGAGTCGCGCCTGGCGATCGACGTCCGAAGCGCACGCAGCGCAACGAGGAGTGCGCGCTCGCCGTCGGTGAAGTCGGCGGGTTCCGGCGCGGCAACTTTCGACGCGCGTTCCTTCCGGCCTCCGCGTGACGGCGCCTTCCGCAGGCCCCGCGCCGCCGTGGTGGATGAGACCGCCTCGTGCTTCAGCGCCAGGCAATTGTCGCACTGTTCGCAGCCGCTGGTGGCCGCTGGGTCACCGAAATAGCGCAGGACGAACCCGCGGCGGCAGCGGTCCGTGTAGGCGTACTTCTGCATGACGTCGAGTTGCGACGTTTCCGCGCGCCGCCGGCGATCCAGCGTGTCCCAATCGATGGGCCAGCGCTCGACGGGCGCGCTGCGGTCCGTGACGACCAGTCCCTCACCCACGCGCGACCAGATCACGAACTGCCGGTCCTGCAGCGCATCGAGCACGGTGGTCGCGCCGGCCGACCCCGCGAGCCCCGGAGGAAGCGCATCGAGATCCACGATTGCACCATCCGCAATCGCGCCGCGGCTGGCGCGCCACAGCGCGCGCAGCACACCGAGTTCGAGCGTTTCTTCCGTGCCGAGTTCCGCGCGCACCCTCTCCGGCGTGGCCAGCATTCGCACGCGGGCGCGGCTCCGCGATCCCTCGGAGGTGCTAACGGCCCCGGCGGCGGTCAAAAGCCGCAGCGCGGATTCGGCCTCCCGGTCGGACACCTTCCCCTTTGAGACGGCGGCGATGCCGGCCGTGTCGAGCGGGAGAGATCCGTGGGCGTCCGACCGGTTGCACGCCGCGTAATACACGGCCGTCACGACATCGCGCTCGGGGCACGCGGCCTTGATGAAGAACTCGTGCGTGAAGCGGTCCTGGAACGCGTGCAGGAGATAGCAGTCCGCCGTCTCGCCGTCGCGCCCCGCGCGTCCGGCCTCCTGATAGTACGCTTCGAGCGACCCCGGCATCGCGTGGTGCACGACGAGGCGCACGTTGCGCTTGTCGATTCCCATTCCGAACGCATTCGTCGCGACGATCGCTCGGACGCGCTCGGACATGAACGACTCCTGGACCTCACGGCGCCGCTCGTCGTCGAGACCCGCGTGATACGCCTCGGCGCGCACGCCGGCCCGGCTGAGCATGTGTGCCACGCGGTCGACGGTCTTTCGTGTCGCGGCGTAGACGATCGCCACGCCGTCGTGGCGGCCGAGGATATCCACGAGCGTGCCGTCCTTCTCGGCGTCGTTCTTGGTGCGCACCACGTGCCAGCGAAGGTTGGTCCGGTCGAAGCCTGTGAGCACGACCTCGGGGTGCTCCAGCCCGAGCACGCGGGCGATGTCGCGACGCACTTCGGGCGTGGCGGTGGCCGTGAGGGCGAGTGTAGGCGGCGTGCCGAGTTTTTTCCGGATGTCGCGCACGCGGCGATAACTCGGGCGGAAGTCGTGCCCCCATTCGCTGATGCAGTGCGCTTCGTCGATGGCGAGGAGCGAGACACCCATGGCCGCGATGCGTTCGGCCGCGCTGCCAAAATCGAAGCGCTCGGGCGCGAGATAGAGGAGCTTGATCTCGCCGCGCTGGGCTTTCGCGAGGCGGTCGGATATCTGGCCCGCTGACAGCGAACTGTTGATGAACGAGGCGGGAATCCCTTTCGCGGCGAGCGCGTCCACCTGATCCTTCATCAGGGAGATCAGCGGGGAGAGCACGATCGTCAGGCCGTTGAGGAGCAGCGCCGGAACCTGGTAGCAGAGCGACTTGCCGCCGCCCGTCGGGAGGATGACGAGCGTGTCGCGCCCCCCGAGGATCGACTCGACGGCGCGCTCCTGCCCCGGACGAAAGGCCGCGTGGCCAAAGCGCTCGTGGAGGACCGTCCGGGCTTGTTCGATTGTCGGGTGGTTCATGCCAGGGAACGCTTGATCAGGTCAGTGTCCGGCGCTTTCCGGGAATATCCGCGGTTCCGCTTTGAAACGCCGCATCACACGACTGCAGACCGGCGCGCTGTGTTGCTCACACGGCGCGAGTGAAATGCCCTCGCGTGAACCGGTCGCCGACGAGCGCGCGCACCGCGGATATGTCCGCGCGCTCGCCACCGGCGAACGCGTCGAGCATCGCGCGATAGCCAGCGACGATCGCGGCGACGGGTTCGCCGGCCACGTTGAACACGGCGCGGTAGCCGCGGATGCCGCGGTGCCACAGGCGCGGCACGAACTCCGACCCTTCGATCACGCGCGAGTGCAGCAGGCGGTTGCGGCAGTTGCTGTCCGTGGCCACGGGAAACGTGTAGCCGGCGGGATCGGTGAGCTCGACGTTCGTGTGCTTCTGTACGCAGAGATCGCGGCAGGTCGTCACGACGCGGTCGAATGCGGCGGACAGTACGCAGTGTTCGAGCGTCATTCCCTCGGGGCGCCCGTACAGGAATACGTCAAATGCATCGCCACCCCAGGGCGCGACGAGCGAACCGATTTCATCGACGGTCAGCTCCACCGACGCCGTGACACGTCGCGCGCCGAGGCGAAAGAGCTCGGCGGCGGTATGCGCGTTGAAGCAGTTCACCGCGTAGTCGGCAACGACATCCCGGCCGGCACGCGAAAGCTCGGCGACCAGACCGACGTGCCCCGAAAGCACCGGCATGTCGAGCGCCAGCCACTTTTCGAGCTGCGGTCGGTCCTCTGGGCGCACGATCGTGGGCGTCCGCAGGCGGAGCATGGTTCCTTTCTCTCCCAGCTCGGCGCCGAGCGAGGTGATCCTCGACCGCGGTGGCGCGGGATGCCGGAGGAACGGATCGAACACGATTTCATTCGCACCCGCTTCGGCCGCCGCGCGCGCATCGTCAACGCTGAACACTTCGGCGCTGAGCGTGAACCCGGCGGCCGGACGAACTGTCGCGCGTGGTGCGGCGTCCGGCGCCCGCGCGGCCGCGCGCACGCGCTCTCCGCGGTCCGACTGTCGCGCACGCTCCGTCCAGTCGCGGTGCACCATCAACTCATCGACAGCTCGCTGGCGCAGGTGGTTGAGTTCGCTCACCGGAATGAAGAGGCCCGCCGGCAGCGCTTGTGTATCGACGGCGCCGAGCGCAAAGGGCGTGTCGCCGAGGCGGCCGAGCTGTTCGCGCAGCTGCGCGGCGTCGAGGGCGCGCTTGGTCGCCGGAGCCAGCGGAAGCTCGCTGGCGACCGACACTTCGTCGTCCACCGCACGGAAGATGGCCTTCAGCGGCGCGCCCGCACCGCCGAAGACCCGGACATCGAGCGAAGCTTTCCTCACGGGAGCGGACCCCTGAAGCGCGGCGAAGCTCAGGCGCGCTCGCTCGAGCAAGGCGGCGTGCGCGGTGCGCTGCACCTTCCATCCGACGGTCACGCGCACGCGGCTCGCGATGGCCTGCCGGACGACGCCATTGGCCGACCGGACCGTGCGGACTGCGCTGACCGCGAAGCCCGTGCTCTGCGCGTGCGTGGCGCCGTCCGGCGGCTCGAACCCGAGGCCGTCTCCAGGTTCGATTGGCGCGCGGACGTCGACGATCACTTCGCCACCCTCGTTCGCGACGACGACGCCGAGGTCGAACCCGTGGTTGTCAGGCTGGGTCCGCGTGATATAGTCGCGTCCCGCCCGTCCGCCGTACATCCCGCCGGTGAACCCGCGGCTGAAGATCTGCACCAGCGGCTGGACCTCGGCGAACGTTGGCGCGCTGAACGTGCCCTTGTCGACACGATCGAGAAACTCACGGTAGCCTCTCGTGACCGTCGCCACATACTCGGGCTTCTTCTTGCGCCCCTCGATCTTGAGGCAGCCGATGCCCGCGTCGGCGATCTCCTGGAGGTGATCGTACGCGCCGAGGTCCTTGGCGGAGATGAGATAGCCGCGGTCAAGTTCCTCGCCGCTGACGGCGTCCGTGAGCACGTAGTCCTTGCGGCACGACTGCGCGCACGAGCCGCGGTTGGCGCTGCGCTCCGAAATCATGCCCGACATGAAGCACTGGCCGGAGTACGCAATGCAAAGGGCGCCGTGGACAAATGATTCGAGCCCGAGACCGGGCACGGCGGCGTGAATCGCGCGAATGTCATCGAGCGTGTTCTCGCGAGCGAGCACGACGCGATCCACGCCGAGTGCCTTCATGACGGCGGCGCCGCTCGCGTCGTGCACGGTCATTTGTGTTGAACCGTGGATCTCAAAATCCGGATAGACGTGCTGGATGAGCCTGATCAGCCCGACATCCTGCACGATGGCCGCGTCGATACCAGCGTCGATGCAGGTGCCGAGATGCGTGAGCGCATCCTCCATCTCGTGCGGCTTGATCAGTATGTTGAGCGTGAGATAGACGCGCACGCCGCCGCCGTGGGCGATGGCACAGGCTTGCTCCAGTTCTGCCACGCTGAGCTGCGCACCTTCATCCCGCGCGTTGAATTTTTCCACGCCGAGATACACCGCATCGGCGCCGTTCGCGACAGCGGCGCGGACGGAGTCGAGAGAACCAGCGGGGCTCAAGAGTTCGGGGCGGGACATCACACAAATCTAGCAGGCGATTGGAGGAGAGGGGGACGCGCGGTGAGGAGTGAGCAGGACGCGCGGCGAGGGGGACGCGCAGCGAGGGGGACGCGCAGCGAGGAGAGAGGAGGACGCGCGTTCTCCTCACCGCTGTTGACTTCACCGCGAGCCGACGATACTATCACCTCATGAGCCGCGCCCAACTCCCCGTCATGATGATGATGTGCTGCTGCATGTGCCAACCGGCGCATGGAGGAGCGGGAGCGTAGGCGTCCACAAGACGACCTGAAGCAGGCAACGACGCCTGAACCAACGCCTCCGATCCTCCAAGGATCGGGGGCGATTTTGTTTTTCACCCCTTTTCTCCGAGTGCCGCCGTGACACAGCACAACTTCGACAAGCTGGGAAAGTCGGACAAGACCGAAAAACTGATCGCCGTTTACCATGAGCATCCGGATTGGTTCAAGCCGCTGTTCGAGGAGCTCGATCGCCGCGAGCTGCCGTACGTGCGGCTCGATGCCGCTGCCCATATGTGGGATCCATCGGAGACAGAATCGCCGTACTCCGTGGTCGTGAACCGCGCCTCGCCATCGGCGTACCTGCGCGGTCACGCGCAGTCGACGTTCCACACGCTGCACTGGCTCAAGCACCTGGAGAGGATTGGCGTTCCTGTCGTGAACGGGAGCACGGTCTACACGTCCGAACTTTCCAAGGCGCTTCAGCTCGACATCCTCGAAGAGCTCGGCCTTCCCTATCCGCGGGCGCGGGTCATCAACAGTGCGTCGCAGGCCCCCGCTGCCGCGAAGGGGCTGCGCTTTCCGGTGCTCGTGAAGGCCAACATCGGTGGGAGTGGCGCCGGGATCCTGCGCTTCGACACGCCGGAACAGCTCGCGGATGCCGCGCGTGACGGTGCGCTCGACCTCGGCGTGGACGACACGGCGCTCGTACAGGAACTCGCCCCGCTTCGCGACGGCCACATCACGCGTGTCGAGGTCCTCGGTGGCAAGTTCCTCTACGCCATCAACGTCTATCCGGCGGAAGGATCGTTCAATCTGTGCCCGGCTGACGTGTGCCAGACCACGGATGGGCGGGAGCTCGAGCGCACGTTCTGCGCGGCGGACGCCAAGAAAAATGGGATGCGCGTCGAGGGGTACACGCCGCCAAGGGAAATCATTGAAAGCGTCGAAAAGATCGCAGCGCGGGTTGGCCTCGACATCGGCGGGATCGAATATCTCATCGACGATCGGGACGGCAAGCCGTACTACTACGACATCAACGCGCTGTCGAACTTCGTAGCCGACGCGCAGAACGTGATCGGCTTCGATCCGTTCGCGCGCTTCGCCGACTACATCGAGTCGCGCGCGGGCATCGTCCCGGCCGAACTCGCCGGAGCACGCTGACCATGCGCTACGGATACTGGATGCCCGTGTTCGGCGGCTGGCTGCGGAATGTGCCGGACGAGGGAATGGAAGCGTCGTGGGCGTACGTGAAGAAGCTCGCGCAGCGCAGCGAACAGATCGGCTACGACCTGACGCTGATCGCCGAACTGTACCTCAACGACATCAAGGGGATCGAGGCGCCGTCGCTGGAGGCGTGGTCGACCGCCGCGGCGCTCTCCGCGGTAACGGAGCGTCTCGAACTCATGGTCGCCGTGCGACCCACATTCCACAATCCGGCGATTCTTGCCAAGCAGGTCGCAAACCTCGACCTGATCTCGAAGGGACGGATCTCGCTGAACGTCGTGTCGAGCTGGTGGGCCGACGAAGCTCGCCGCTACGGCGTGCAGTTCGACTCACACGACGATCGCTATGCCCGCACGGAAGAATGGCTCACGATCATCGCCGGTGCGTGGAAAGAGAAATCGTTCTCTCACGAGGGGAAATACTATCGATCCGAGGACACGATTCTCTCGCCGAAGCCGGTGCGCCGCCCGACGCTCTATGCCGGCGGCGAATCCGAGGCGGCGAAGTCCTTGATCACGCGCGCGTGCGACGCGTACGTCATGCACGGCGACCCGCCGGCGCGCATTGCGCCGAAGGTCGCGGACATCAGGCGCCGGCGCGAGGAGACGGGGCTTCCCGAAATGGAGTTCGGGATGGCTGCGTACGCGATCGTGCGGCCGACGGAACGTGAGGCGAAGGAGGAGCTCGCGCGCATCACGAACGTGAACCCGGGATCCGCGGGCTACCACAACTACCAGGACTGGATCACCCACACGAAGCTCGAACAGCAGATGTCGCTCGAGGACTATTCCGTCTCGAATCGCGGACTGCGCGCAGGGTTGGTCGGCACGCCGGAGCAGGTCGCGGAGCGGGTGAACGAGTTCCAGGAGGCCGGCGTCGGCCTGCTGCTCCTGCAATGCAGCCCCCAGTTCGAGGAAATGGAGCGGTTCGCCGCCGAAGTCATGCCTCTGACAACGTCTCTCGCAGTTGGCTGAGATGCCGTTCTTCGTGCTTGCCGACGATCAGGATCCACTCATATCCGTTGAGCGCTCCGAAGATCGGATGCGGGGCGCTCACGGCGGTAAGGTCGCGTCCGTCCACCGTCGCGACCGCGCGCAAGAGTCGCTCGCGAACGGACTGCAACGATGTCCACGATGGCGCGAACTGCACGTCGGGCGCCGGGTGGACACGTTCAGGAGCCTCGATGCGCCGGTTGCGGTCGAGTACGTTGAAACGATCGAGCGAGTGGAGCCACGAGCCGGTGCGCGTCTCCGCCACGATGCCGTCGGCGAGCGCCGTCGCAAAGAGTCCTTCAAGCAGCTTGGAGACCATCCCCTCGGTCTTCCCAAGGTGCGCGATGATGCCGGTCCCCGACCACCCGCCGCTCTGCGGCCGGCGGTCGAACTTGTCGGCGGGAGTGGTCGCGACTACGCTCGCGAGCGAGGTGCGCACCCGGGTGATTTCACCGGTGAGTTCTTCGAGGATTGGATGCATGCGGAGAACGTAGCGCCTGATGGCCGGCCCGCGACACCTCGGTGAAACCCTGCCCCCTGTCGTGGCGTATTGAAGCCAACAGGGAGGGTCTATGTGGGGAATAATCGTACTCGGCGCGACCTTCGCGATCTCCTGGCTGACCTACGGCACGGCACGGCGGTTTGTCCGTGAACGGCTGCGATACGTCGAGTCGGCTCTCACTCCGGGAGCGGCGATCGTTGCCGGCGTGGTGGCCGCGGTCGTCGCGACCCCAGTGGTTGGATTGTTGCACATCATTCCGCTGGTCGGGTCGCTGATGACGGGCGGGACGGCGGTGGTGTTCGGGCTGAGCGTCGGGCTTGGGGTGCGGTCGGGGGCGCAGGATGTGAAGCGAGGGTATGTGATCAGTTCGGGCAACTGATTGCAGCTGTGAGTGAAAAACGACGTGACCGATCAGTTCGCCGGGCATTCGGCGCGCCGATCGGTCACGTCATCTGTTTTCTCGCAGCGACGAGCGGCAGAGTTCGCGTCTCACAGCGTTGACCCACGCGACCGACAGCTCCGTGTTTGGAGATGTCAGTGCGCGGTGAGGCTTAGTGCTTTCCCAGATCCGAAACGTGCACGCTGATCCCATGATTCACCCGGAACCCGTACACGCCCGACGCCGGCATCATCGGATTCTTCCCGTCCACTGCCGCGACCTGCACATCGTTCACGAAAAACCGGACTGAATCCGCGGCGACCTTCACGGCAAGCGTGTTTGTCACTGAGCCGCCGTCCGCCGGCGCCGCCTTGATTGCCGGGTTGTTTCCCTTGGCCACGACCGTGTGCACATCCGGATTGCTCCGGCCGCCGGTGGCCGCGCCACTCCGGTGCTTGACCGTGAAACCGCCGTCGCCGTAGACGAGAAAGTAGCCATACGACTCCTTGTCACCCGACAGGTCGTTCCCGCCCCAGATCAAACCGATCGCGTCGTGCAACGGAATCGAGCGAACCGCGAACGTCCCCGACACCGTGTACGCCCCCGACGCCGTGTTGGCCGGGTTCCAGTAGATCGCCGCCGTCTGACCGGAGGTGACGTGCATTCCCGGACCCATCGCCACGAAGTTGACGCTCGTGGCCGCATTCGCCGGGTTGTCCGGACGCAGTGACCACCCCGCGGGCGTCGGGCCTTCCTGCGTGACCGCCTTCTGCTGGTCGTCCTTCATCCCAGGCATCCCTTTCATTGCACCGCCCTGCGCCGCGGCCGTCGTCGCAAATGCCGCCACTGCGATCACCGCATACACTTTCCTCATGGTCCAACCTCCGGTTCAGTGATCCTGCCTTCCCTTCGCAAACCTCAGCAGCAGCGTCAACACCAGGAGGCCGATTCCGGTCCAGATCACGATCCGGTTTTGCATCCTGGTTCCAACCCCCCAAACTACGATTCCAGCGACCCCCAGCGCGAGGCGCGCGATGAGAAGCGGGTTCATCAAGTCGGATCCGTGGATTCCGTGATCCTCATGTGGCTTCGGATCCCGGTCCTGAACGCTTCCGTCTGGCGCGCTTCGACATTGGCCGAGACGCCTTCGGCTATTCCGTCGCGAAATGAGAGGAGGTCGAGACGGTAGAACAGCCGTTTGGTGAGTCCCATCGACGAAACCGGATGGCTTGCCAGCCCCAGCACGTAGCGCTCCACCTCGGACTCGAACGCGGCGGAGGCAAGCACGCGGCTTACCAGCCCGATCCGTTCGGCTTCATCCGCGCCGATCGTCCGCCCCGACGCGACGAGGTCGAACGCATGTTTCTCGCCCACCGACCGGCGGAGCATGCTCATCACCATGGCCGGCATGAAGCCGATGCGAACCTCGGGATAGCCGAAGTGCGCGTCGTCGCGCGCAAGCACCACGTCGCACGCGGTCGCGAGGCCGCACCCACCGGCGAGGGCGCGTCCCTGAACGGCCGCGACGATCGGTTTCTGCATGCCGCGCATCGTCAGGAATACCCGTCCGAGGTCGGCGGCGTCACGGCGGTGCGCCTCCTGATTCGCGTCGAGCATTGCCGCGAGTGCGTCGAGGTCGGCTCCTGCGCAGAAATCCACGCCGTCGGCCCTGAGCAAGACCGCGCGCACCGCATCGTCGCCCTCGAATTCCATCAGGGCATCGACCAGCTCATGCACACACTGCCCATCGAGCGCATTCCGCTTTTCCGGACGCGCCAGCGTCACCCTGCCGACCGCACCGGCGGTGTCGATTCGGATCCGTGCGGTCATGGCATGTCGGTCGCGCGCGGCACACCGAGCGCGACCGCCTCTTCGTCGGGGATATCCACGATCAATCGGAGCAGCGCGGTGGAGAACACCTTGCCCTGCGCATCGGTCTTCAGTGAAAGTGTCCCGCCGCCGTCGAGCGCGCCATGCAGCAGAAAGTTCAGCGCGCGCAGGTTGGGGAGTTCGTACCGTTCAACTCCGCCGGTGATCACGTCCTTGAAGTGCCCCGCGACGCGTTCGCGCGTGACGTACGTTTCGAGCAGCGGGTACCACTCCGCGTTGAGCGCGATCAGGCCGACGTTCGCAGTGTCGCCTTTGTCGCCCGAGCGGGCGTGCGCGATGTCCAGAAGGCGAACTCTCATGCGAGCACCCTCACCTGCGTCTCGACGACGGTCTTGTCGATGAGCGCCGGCCAGTACGCGACGATCTCTTCGGTCTTCGGCCGTCCGCCAGCAAAACCCGTCACGCTCGGCGGCCCGTTCAGCACGAGGGGGACGATCTCACGCGTGAAGCGCTCGACCTTCTTGCGATCCGGGTCGCGGACGCCGATGCGAAACTGCACCTCTGGCGCGCGCTTCCCCGCTTCGGCGCCGGCAAGCGGGCCGTGCGTCGCGCTCGCGCCGACGAACTCCGACACGACGTGTTCGAAATGCAGCCCGAGGCGGTCGAGCCGCTCGCGCAGGACGCGATCGGCGAGCTGTGCTTTCTCGAGCGCATCCGGCCAGGCGTAGACGAGCGATCCGACGGCCTTGTAGCCCGAGCGGTAGGCGATCGAGACCTTGAGTTTGTCCGTCGCCGGCTTGCCGATGATGCCGAAGACACGCACGCGGTTGGTGCCGTCGGCGTCGAGGCGGATCGAGGTGAAGTCGGCGACGACGTCCGGCGTGATGTACGCATGGGGGTCGCCCATTTCGTACACGAGCTGCTCGGTCACCGTCTGCACGGAGACGCGCCCGCCGGTATTGGGATGCTTGGTGATGGCGAAGGTGCCGTCCGCCTGCGCCTCGACGATCGGATATCCCACGTCAGCGAGATTCTCGATTGAGCGCCAGTCGTGGAGACAATTGCCGCCCGAGCACTGCGCGCCGCACTCGATGATGTGGCCCGCGATGATGCCTGCCGCGAGCTTGTTCCAGTCGGTCGCACCCCAACCGAACTCGTAGCGCAACGGCGCCATCGTGAGCGCCGTGTCGGTCGAGCGGCCGGTGATCACGACATTCGCGCCCTTCGTGAGCGCCTCGACAATCGGCACGCTCCCGATGTATGCGTTGGCCGCGATGACGCGGTCGCGCACCAGCGAGAGCGGCTCGCCGGTCTCCATGTTCCTGAGTTCGTGCCCGGCCGCAAGCAGCTCGTCGATACGCGGGAGAAGGTTGTCGCCGGTCACCACGCCGACGCGCAGTTTGCCGGCCGCACCGTGCGAACGTGCCATCTCCAGCACCGCCGCGGCACACCCTTCGGGATTCACCCCGCCGGCGTTTGCGATCACCTTGATCCCGCGCTCGGCCACGCCGCTCAGCACCGATTCCATCGCGCCGACGAAATCCTTCGCGTATCCCGCCGACGGATCACGCTCCTTCTGCTTCTGCAGAATGGACATCGTGACTTCCGCGAGATAGTCGAGCATCAGATAATCCACCGGGCCGCCCTCGGCCTGACGGCGCGGCGCCTCGAGCCAGTCGCCCCAGAAGCCCTGGGCGCCGGCCACGCGCACGATTTTCTTCATCGTCATGAGGTCGCGGCTTCCATGCGCGCCGGAAGGACGAAGGCGCCGAGGTGAGGGCCGGGGTTCTGGAGCGCACTGCGGAGCGCCATGGCGAGCGCCGTGCGCGTGTCTTCGGGATAGACGATGGCGTCGATGAAACCGCGTGCGCCGGCGTACCGTGCGTCGAGCTGCTCGTCGTAGTCAGCGCGCATTTCGGCGGCGGAGTCGCTGACCGCCTGCGAGACAGGAGTGCCCGCCCTTTTCGCCGCGTCGATCGTCGGCCCATGCACGGCTTGAACGGCGGCTTCGCCTTCCATCACGCCCATGCGGCCGGATGGCCACGAGAGAATGAAGTCAGGGTCGAATCCCTGCCCTGCCATCGCGTAATATCCGGCGCCCGACGCGTGGTTCACGGTGAGCACGATCTTGGGTGATACCGCGGTCGCCATCGCCTCCACAAAACGTGCGCCGGAGCGGATGATACCCGAGTGTTCCGCCTCCGGGCCGACCATGAAGCCGGAGACGTCCTGCACGAAAAGGATCGGCGTTCCGGCGCGACTGCAGCGGTCGATGAAGTACGCAGCCTTCTCCGCGCTCTCGGCGTAGATGATCCCGCCGAACCGCGGCTTCTCGCCCGGACGGCCTTTCACGAGTCCGCGCTGGTTTGCGATGATCCCAACCTGTATTCCGTCGATCCGTGCGTCGGCGCAGATCATTTCCTTCGCAAGATTCTGCTGGAACTCGTCCAGCGACCCGGCGTCCACGATGCAATCGAGGATGGTGTGCATATCGTACGACATGCGATGATCCGTCGGCAGGAGATCGTAGAGTGCGCCCGGATCGGTCGCCGTCACCACTGGCTGAGAATGCCCAGCTGACCGCTGGTGCCCGACGTCGTGCAGTGGCGGCAGTCTCCCCACCAGTTCCCGAATTTTCCGTATGCATTCGGAATCATTCTCGACCGCGTAATGCGCCACCCCGCTCACCTCGGTATGCATCACGGCACCACCGAGTGTCTCCGCATCTACCGTCTCTCCGGTTGCTCCCTTCACCAGATTCGGCCCCGCGAGCCCCATGAACGACGTTCCCTTCACCATAAGGATCACATCCGAGAGCGCGGGGAGATATGCCCCGCCCGCCACGCACTGCCCCATCACGGCCGCGATTTGTGGAATCCGCAGATACCGGCGCATGAGCGAGTTGTAGTAGAAAATCCGCGCGGCGCCGTACTGACCCGGGAACACTCCGCCCTGGTACGGGAGATTCACGCCAGCTGAATCGACGAGGTACACGATCGGGATCCGGCACCGCATCGCGACTTCCTGCGCGCGGAGGATCTTGGTGATGGTCTCGGGCCACCACGACCCCGCCTTCACGGTGGCATCGTTTGCGACCACGACGCATTCGCGGCCGCCGACCATTGCGATTCCCGTGATCACTCCCGCGCCGGGCGCCTGACCCTCATAGCGATCGTAGGCGACGAGCAGCCCGATCTCGAGAAAGTGCGAATCCGCGTCCATGAGCTGCGTGACGCGCTCGCGGGCCGTGAGTTTTCCCTGCTTGTGCTGTTTGGACGCCTTGTCCGGCCCTCCGCCTTCGCGGAGCCGCGCTTCGAGCTCGCGCGTGGCGGCGCTGAGCTCTCGCAGTCGTGAGGTCACACTTCCTGCGCGCGCCGCGATTCGCTTTCGGCGAACCAATCCTTGATGTATTGCACGAGATCGGCGGTGGAAGTCCCTGGCCCGAAGAGCTTTCCGACGCCCAGAGTCTGCAGCTTGTCCATGTCTTCCTTGGGGATGATCCCGCCGCCGGTCACCAGGATGTCGGCGCGTCCTTCGGCCTTGAGCAGATCGTGGACGCGGGGGAACAGCGTCATGTGCGCGCCGGAAAGGATCGAGAGGCCGACGACGTCGACGTCTTCCTGCACGGCTGCACTCGCGATCATCTCCGGCGTTTGGTGGAGACCGGTGTAGATGACTTCCATCCCCGCGTCACGGAGCGCAGCGGCGACAACCTTGGCGCCGCGGTCGTGCCCGTCGAGACCGGGCTTGGCGACGAGGACGCGGATTGGGCGTGGCATCCGTTGAATTTGGACGGCGGGGCGGGTACGGGCAACTGCGAAGCCGCCCACCGCGTGTCGTTGCTACTCCCGATGATCCGCCACGGCACGGGTTTCCGCCGCAATGTCCGAGAGACGCCGGCCCAGCGTCAACCGCTCCAGCTTCTCGATCGGCAGCGCGAGCATGAGGTCGATCCGTCGTGCGAGCAGGACCCGCGCCGCAGTGAAGGCGCGGGCAATCTCTTCATCGGTCCCCTGCACCCCGGCCGGATCCTCCATCCCCCAATGGGCGTGGATGGGATGGCCCGGGAGGATTGGGCAGGCCTCCTTTGCGTTGTCGCAAACGGTGATCACGAAGTCGAACTGCCCGCCGATGATGCTGTCGATGCTCATCGGCGCGTGCCCCGACCAATCGATTCCGACGTCCCGCAGCGCCTGTACTGCAAACGGATTTACGCGGGCCGCGGGACGCGATCCTGCGCTCGACGCAATGAATTTGCCGCGCGCTTTCCCGTTCATGAGCGCCTCGGCAATCTGACTCCGCGCGGAGTTGCCGGTGCACAGAAACAGGACGCTACGAGGGCGCAGTGGTGACTCGGTGGTCATGAGAGAATCCGCGGCGAAGGTATTCGTACGTGGGCACCGCGATCGCCATGCCGGCGAGTGGGCCGACCCAATAAATCCAGTGCGACGCCCATTGTCCGGTGGCGAGCGCGGGACCGAAGGACCGCGCGGGGTTCATACTCGCGCCGGTGAGCGGACCGCCCATGAGCGCGTCGACCATCACGATGAATCCGACGGCGAGTCCGGCGACTTCCCCGGAGACGCGCGCGTCCGTCGCGACGGCCATGATGACCAGCATCAGGAAAAACGACAGCACGACTTCAACTGCGAGCGCCGCGCCAACCGCGATCGCGGGCCGCGTGGTGGTGAAAACCGCAAACGATCCCACGGCCGCTCGCACCGCGAACCCTCCCGCCGTGGCACCGACGATCTGCGCCGCCACGTACGGCGCGACTTCGCGGCCGGGAAATCTGCGCGCGATCCAGAAACCGACTGTGACGGCCGGATTCAGGTGTGCGCCCGAGATGTGCCCGAGCGCATAGACCGCGACGAGGATGATTCCGCCGAACGCGAGCGCGATGCCCGTGAGCGAGACGGCGCCGTTGGACCAGGCGTTCACTGCGGCCGCACCAGCGCCGATGAAAACCAGCGCGAAGGTGCCGATTGCCTCCGCGGCGAGACGTGGGCCCCTCACGCCGGCGGGCAGCAATCGGGGCCGCAGCAGGCTGCGTGCGCCGCAGGGAGCGCGCGCCCATCCGTGGTTGTGGCGGGCTTCGTTCCGCGAACGAACGCGCTGATGAACTTCCCTTCGATCTGCGGTGTCACGGCCGCAACGTCCAGGCCCGTACCCGCGAGAAATGCGGCGGCGTCCCTGGCCTCGTACACCCGTGTCGGCTCGATGGACGGATTCTCGAAGCCAGCGTCAGCAAGCAGGGCGATGAACTCGTTTTCCTCGAGCGCGCCGGCAACACAGCCGATCCACAGCTCCATGTTCTTGCGAATCTCATCCGGCACGGCGCCGCGCACGACGACATCGGAGATTGCGAACCGGCCCCCGGGCTTGAGCACGCGGAAGGCCTCCTGGATCACGCGGCGCTTGTCGCCGGAAAGGTTCACCACGCAGTTGGAGATGATGACATCCACTGAGTGATCGGGGAGCGGGATATGTTCGATCTCCCCTTTGAGAAACTCGACATTGGTCGCACCGGCTTTCCGTTTGTTGTCATTGGCGAGGGCGAGCATCTCGTCCGTCATGTCGAGGCCGTACGCTTTGCCTGTCGGGCCGACGCGCTTGGCGGAGAGCAGGACATCGATGCCGCCGCCGGAGCCGAGGTCGAGCACGATTTCCCCCTCCTTCAGCGCGGCAAGCATCGTCGGATTGCCGCAGCCGAGCGAGGCGAGGAGCGCCTCGGCGGGGATACCGCTCGTTTGGCCGGCATCATAGAGGTCCGACGTGATTGGATCCCACGAGGCGGTGGTCGAACCGCAGCAGCCGGTCGAGCCGCAGCAGGAAACGGCAGTCTCACCGTCTGCGACGCGGGTTGCTGCCGCGCCGTACTTCTCGCGGACGACTTCTCGAAGTGCCTCGCCCTCGGTTGTGCTCATGGGGATCCTCGCAGAGTGAACAAGAAATATTGATGTGTTGGGTAAAAAAAATCAGTCGCAGCACTTCATCGAACGTGCGGCCGTGCGGTCGGTGCGCTTGAGCGATCCGACGAGCGTCTCGATTTCATCGAGTGTCGCCCGGTTGAGCGTGTAATAGACCCAGCGACCCTCGCGACGATCGGTGACGATGTCAGCGTCCTTGAGGGTCTTGAGGTGAAACGAAAGGCGGCTCTGTGCGGCGTCCATGAGGTCGGTCAACTCGCAGACGCAACGCTCGCCGCCGATCAGGCGCTCGACGATTTCCAGCCGTGTCTCGTCGGAGAGGGCGTGAAACCAGCGGGCGGCTTGAGTCGTGTCGAGGGAGGACAACGCGGGCATGGGCGGAATATATCTAGAAATCTTGATGTGTCAACAGCGGGTCCGAGTACAGTCTGTACCAATACCAACGGCGAGCGGTGGGCGGGGGCTGTGGGCGCGGGCCGTGGGATGAGCGGACTACCGACAAC
>JBIOHR010000046.1:0-19730 GCA_044449085.1 Gemmatimonadales bacterium
CGTTGAAGGGTGGGCGGGAACCTTGGCGTGTTGGCGAGGGTACCGTAGACGTCCCACCCCAACCCGATGAACTGCCGCACTTTCCGTCGCAAGCACCTGCGCTACACCGAATCCGCGTTGCCGCCGGCCCAGGCGCTCGCGATGCGAACGCACGCTGACACGTGTGACGGTTGCGGCCGCCTGCATACCGCCTTGCGCCGCGGACTCATGATGGTCAAGAGCCTTCAATCGGTCGCGCCCTCCGCGGGGTTCGGGGCGCGTTTGCGCGCGGTATATTCCGCGCATGCCAGCGGCGGCGATGCGCGCCATCAAATCGGCGCTCGAACAGCGAACATTCGATCGCGTCTATCTCTTTCACGGTGACGACGAGTACCTGAAGGAGGACAAAGTGCGCGCGGTGATCGACCGCGCGACGGATCCGGCCACGCGCGACTTCAACCTCGACGTGCTCCGCGCCGCCGAGCTCGATGCGGGATCGCTCGGCATGGCGCTGGACTCCCTCCCGATGATGGCCGAGCGCCGCGTGGTGATCGTGCGCGACGTCACCGCACTGAAAAAGGACGCGCGGATCGTGCTGGCGAAATATCTCGAGCGCCCGGCAGCCGACACCCTGCTCGTTCTGGTCGCTGCCGGGGGAACGAAACCTGATGCGGCGCTGGTCGAGGCCGCGACGGCGATCGACTTCCGCCCGCTCAGCGACGGCGAGGTCGCCAAATGGGTGGCGCACCACGCGACGACTCTCGGCGTGACGATCGATTCATCCGCCGCGGAGCTCCTGAGTTCCGCAACCGGAAACGATCTTGCGCTGCTCGCCGGCGAGATCGACAAGCTTCGCAGCTACACCAACGGAGCGCCGATCGACGAAGCGGCGATCGAGGCGATCGTGGGTGTGCGCCACGGCGAGACGCTCGGCGACCTCCTCGACCTGATCGCGCAGCGGAAAAGTGCGGATGCCGTCGCACTCCTCGATCGCGTTCTCGCACAGCCGAAAACCAGCGGAGTCTCGATCGTGATGGCACTGACGACGCAGACACTCGCGATGGGATGGCTGCTCGCGGCACGCGAACGCGGACTCGCGCAGCATCGGTTCGAGTCGGAGCTCTATGCACTGCTCAAGGAGAATCCCTCGTCCATGGTCGGGCGGCCGTGGGGAGAGGCGGTGAAGGCATGGGTTCACGCGCTGAGGCACTGGGATGCGACGGCCATCGACCGCGCCATCGCGATGCTCGTGGCTGCCGATCTCGCGCTGAAGGACACGAGACTTTCGTCGGAGGAACAGTTGCTCACCTCGCTGCTGCTTGCCATGACCGCCGGTACCGCTCGCCGCGCGGCGGCGTGAGGATGCGCTGATGCTCCGACGCCACCCGATGCGCATGCTGGCCGGCGCGCTGCTCTCGGCCGCTGCCGCGACCACGGTCCTCGCGCAGGGCGCTGCGGGAGACTCGCTCGTCGCCCGCGTGCGGCGTCTCGCGCAGAATGGGAATGCAGTGGCGGCGCGCGGGCTCGCGGATTCGGCGCTCCGCGCGGCGAAGGCCGGGTCTCCGGGGTACGCCGAAGCGCTGTTCGCGCGCGCGTCGGTTGCGCCGGCTCCCGATTCGGCGCGGAAGGACTACGTGCAGATCGTGGTGGACTATTCGATGTCACCGCGGGAAGAGGAAGCGCTGTTGCGCCTCGCCCAGGCGGAACTCGCGCGCGGTGACCGCGCTGCCGCGAGGCAGTATCTCGAGCGCCTGGCGCTCGAGCACCCGGAGGGGCCGACGCGCGCACAGGGCGCGTATCTGCTGGGTGGCGCGCAGATGGACGCAGGTGAAGTCCTCCCCGGATGCGCCACGCTCGCCGAAGCGAAACGGCACGTCGCGCCAGGTGACGTCGAGCTGGCGAACCAGATCAACTATCGCGCGCTGCCATGCGCCGCGGCGCAGCACGCGGCTGATTCTGCCCGCGCTGACTCGGTTGAGAAGGTGATGAGGGCGGATTCGATTGCGCACGCGGATTCGATCGCAAAGGTGAAGGCCACCGCAAGGAAGAGGGCGAAACCGGCGGCGCCAAAGGCGGCGACGGAACGGACACGGCCGCCCGCGAACGCGCCAGCGAGCGCGCCCGCAAAGCACGGCGGCTGGTCGGCTCAGGTCGCCGCGTACGACACGCGCGCTGAAGCGGACCGCCTCGCGAAGAAACTCAAGGACCGGGGGTACGACACGCGGGTGTCGGCGGACAGGCCGTTCAGGGTGCGCGTCGGGTGGTTCACGCACCGCGACGAAGCGGAGGCGCTCGTCGCAAAACTCAAGGCGGCAAAGATCGACGCGATCGTCGTTGAGGCGGAGAAGCCGTGAGCGGTGAGCCGGCAACGCCGCTCATGCAGCAGTACCGGGAAATCAAGGCGCGGCACAAGGACGCGATTCTTTTTTTCCGGATGGGTGATTTCTATGAGATGTTCTATGAAGACGCGGAAACCGCGTCGCGCGCCCTCGGGCTGACTCTCACATCGCGGAACAACGGCGGCGCGTCGGCAGTTCCGCTGGCGGGCGTGCCGGTGCGCGCGGTGACGGAATACCTTCGTCGTCTCGTGCAGCAGGGATTTCGCGTGGCCATCTGCGAACAGGTGGAAGACCCCAAGCTGGCCAAAGGAATCGTGCGGCGCGCTGTGGTCGAGACCGTGACGCCGGGCGCAGCGTTTTCGGATGATCTGCTGGACGAGGCCCGGAACAACTTTCTGTGTGCGATCCACGCGGTCGGCGACAAAGTAGGCATCGCTGCGATCGACGTATCAACCGGTGAATTTCACATAATTTCAGTACATCAAAGTGACACTATAGCAGCACTAGCGCGACTCTCGCCGAGAGAGATTCTTGTGGCGTCCGGCCTGAACGACGCCCAGGACATAGCCCGCGGACTCGACGTCCTGCTCACGGAGCGTGAGGGCTGGGAGTTCGAGACCGTGACCGCTGGCGACACGCTGGCTGAGCATTTCGCGGTGCGTTCGCTCGAAGGTTTCGGAATAGACGGCGACGACGCACTTGCCGTCGGCGCCGCTGGCGCGCTCATGCGGTACATCCGCGAGCTGCTGCCGGCGGGGATGCCGCACCTCGCGCGTCCCATCGTCGAGCGCCCCGGCGGCGTGATGCCGATCGACGAGATGACCCGCCGCAATCTCGAGCTCGTCGAATCGCTCCGCGGCGGCGACGCGGCCGGCACGCTGCTCGGCGTGCTCGATCGCACGCAGACGCCGATGGGCGCCCGCCTGCTCAGGCAATGGGTGCTCGCACCGCTCACCGAGCTCGCCGCGATCGGCGCGCGCCTCGATGCGGTCGACACCCTCGTGCACGACCCGATTGCACGCGCCGCACTCCGCACCGCGCTCGACGGCGTGCGCGATGTCGAGCGTCTTGCCGGGAAAACCGCCGCGCTGCGCGCGAATGCCCGCGATGTTCGCGCGCTCGGCGATTCTCTCGCGCGGCTTCCGGAGGTGGAGGCCGCGCTCCGGCGGATGCGTGTCGCCGGAGTGCTGCAGGAGATCCAGGGCTCGTGGGACTCGTGCGCCGATCTCGCCGCGGACGTCCGGCGCTCGCTCGTCGAGCGGCCGCCGGTCTCGATCGGTGAGGGCGAGACGGTGGCGCCCGGCGTGGACGCGGCGCTCGACGATCTGCGCGCGATCGCCGCCGGCGGGAAGGATGCCATCGCGTCGCTGCAGGCGGCCGAGCGCGAGCGCACCGGGATCACGTCGCTCAAGGTCGGCTACAACAAGGTGTTCGGCTACTTCATAGAAATCACGAACGCCAACAGCCACCTCGTGCCGGCGGATTACCAGCGGCGGCAGACACTTACCGGCGCCGAACGGTACGTGACGACGGCGTTGAAGGAGTTCGAGGAAAAAGTGCTGCACGCCACGGAGCGGATCGATATCCTCGAGCGCGAACTGTTCGACGCGCTGCGCGCACGCATCGGCGCGCAGATCGGCAGGCTGCAGCGCATGGCGGGCACGCTCGCGCGCCTCGACGTGCTGGCCACGCTGGCCGAAGTCGCGGAGCGTGAGGGGTATGTCCGTCCGGAGGTCGGCGAAGGGTTCGACCTCGAGATCACGGCAGGCCGGCATCCGGTGGTCGAGCGGATGATGCCCCGCGAGCAGTTCATCCCGAACGACGTGCGGCTCGCCGCGGATGCGCGGATGATCATCCTCACCGGCCCGAACATGGCCGGCAAGAGCACGATACTCCGTCAGATCGGGCTGCTCGTGCTGATGGCGCAGGTCGGGAGCTTCGTCCCCGCCGCGCGTGCCCGTGTCGGGATCGCCGACCGCGTATTCACGCGCGTCGGCGCGAGCGACAACCTCGTGCGCGGCCAGAGCACCTTCATGGTCGAGATGTCCGAGACGAGCGCGATCCTGCACACGGCAACCGCGCGCAGCCTGGTGTTGCTCGACGAGATCGGGCGCGGCACCAGCACGTGGGACGGCGTGAGCATCGCATGGGCGGTGAGTGAGCACCTGCACGAGCGGATCGGGTGCAAGACGGTTTTTGCGACGCACTATCACGAGCTCACACAGCTGGCCGACGAGTTCACCTCGGTCCGCAACTACAATGTCGAGGTGCGCGAAAGCGGCGACCGGATTCTGTTCCTCCACCGGCTGAAGCCGGGCGGAGCCGACCGGTCGTACGGCATAGAAGTGGGGCGCCTCGCCGGTCTTCCGAAGCCGGTGATCACGCGCGCCCGCGCACTGCTCAAGCTGCTCGAGGGTGAGCAGCTCGTGGCCGCGTTGAGCGGTAAGGCCGGAATCGCCGCGCGCGCGCCGCGGCCCTCCGGCGATCAGCTGGGGCTGTTCGGAAGCGAGCCCCCGCATCCCGTGGTGGAACGCCTGCGTGACATGGACGTGAACACGATCACGCCGCTCGAGGCACTGGCATTGCTCGCGCAGCTCACCGTCGAGGCACGCGCGGAGCCCGGGAGCGTCGCTCCGGCATCCGCGCGGGCGTAGATTTCCGGGATGCCAGAAGCCAAGCGCGACCTTCGGGTCTACGAGTCGGTTCTCGAGACCATGGGCTGGACGCCGATGATCCGGTTGACGCGCGTCACGCGCGGCATCCGCACGCCGGTGTGGGTGAAAGCAGAGATCTACAATCCGGGCGGTTCGGTGAAGGACCGCATCGGCATGCCGATCATCGATCGGGCCGAGCGCGACGGATCGCTCAAGCCCGGCGGGACGATCGTGGAAGGTACCAGTGGGAATACCGGAGTCGCGCTTGCCATCGCCGCCGCGCTCAAGGGCTACAAGTGCATCTTCACGATGCCGGACAAGATGTCGCAGGAAAAAGTCCGGCTCCTGAAGGCGTACGGCGCCCAGGTGGTCATCACGCCGACCGCCGTGCCGCCGGACCACCCCGACAGCTACGTGATGACCGCCAAGCGGATCGCGCACGACACGCCCAACGCGATTCTCGCGAACCAGTTCTACAACCAGGCAAACCCCGAAGCGCATTATGCGACGACGGGACCGGAAATCTGGGAACAAACGAAGGGGCGCATCACGCACCTCGTCGCTGGGGCCGGCACCGGCGGCACCATCACCGGCGTCGGACGCTACCTGAAGGAAAAGAACCCGAAGATCCAGGTCGTCTGCGGCGACCCGGTGGGATCGATCCTCGCCGAATACTGGCGGAGCGGCGGCACCAACAAGATCGACGGCGTACCCTACAAGGTCGAGGGAATCGGCCAGGACAAGATCCCGGACACGCTCGACCTCAAGATCATCGACGAGTTCCAGACCGTCTCGGACCGCGAGGCTTTCGCGATGGCGCGGCGTCTCACGCGCGAGGAAGGACTGTTCGCGGGCGGATCGTCCGGCCTGCTGTCGCACGTCGCCATGAGCGTCGCGCGCCGCGTGAACGATCCCGACGCCTGCATCGTGACGTTCCTCTGCGACACCGGCGAACGCTACCTCTCGAAGGTGTATAACGACGAGTGGATGCGCGAGAACCAGATGCTCGACGCCGAGAAAGTCACGCTGGGCCACTTGCTCGACGCGAAGGGCGAACGGTCACCCGCTGGCGTGATCAGCACGGCGCCGGGTGCCACCGTGCGCCAGGCGCTCAGCCTCATGAGCCTGCACGACGTGTCGCAGCTCCCCGTAATGGATGGGCGCAACTGCGTCGGGTCGGTCAGCGAGAGCACGCTGAGCGTCCGCGGGCTCGAGGACGTGAAGGTGCTGGAGCAGACCGTCGGCGACACGATGGATACGCCGTTCCCGGTAGTCGACGCCGATCACTCGATGGACGCCATCGTAAAGCTGCTCTCGAAATCCAACCCAGCGGTGCTCGTGCGCGAGAAAGGGGAGATTCGCGGCATCGTCACGCGGTCGGACATGCTGCACTACCTGATGGCGCGCTGAGGTGAAGGTCACGGTACTGATGGGCGGCACGTCGGCCGAACGCGACGTGTCGCTGGCCTCGGGGCTTCGCGTCGCGGACGCGCTGCGGTCGCGCGGGCACACCGTGACCGCCGTCGACACCGTGCGCGGCGCGCTCACCGAGGCGGAAGAGCGGGTCCTGCTCGCGGGGCCCGTGATGCACGTCCTCCCTCCCGATCAGGCCGCGCTGGCGCGCCTGTCCTCGGAAACGCTCCCTGCGACGGTTCGCGCGCTCGGCGCAAACCGCGGCGCGGAAGTCGTATTCATAGGACTGCACGGCGGCCAGGGCGAAGATGGCACACTGCAGGCCCTGCTCGACCTCACCGGCCTGCCATATACGGGAAGCGGACACCTCGCGAGCGCGCTCGCGATGGACAAGGACCTCTCCAAGCGACTCTTTCGCGAGGCGGGCGTCCGCACGCCCGAGTGGCTGATGGCGCCCGCGACCGACGAGGATATCGTCGTGACGCTCGGGCTCCCGGTTATCGTGAAGCCGTCAAAACAGGGGTCGACCGTCGGCCTCACGCTCGTGAAGGATCGGGCGGGCCTCCAGGCGGCGATTGCCGAAGCCCGCCACTACGACGACGAGGTGATGATCGAGCAGTTCATCGCCGGCCGTGAAATCACCGTCGGGATCCTCGGCGACGAAGCACTTCCCGTGGGCGAAATAATCCCCAAGCACGAGATATACGACTACGAATGCAAGTACACTCCCGGCATGGCACGCGAGGAGTTTCCCGCCAGGCTCTCGCCAGCCGAAACGAAGGCTGCGCAGGACCTGGCGCTGCTCGCGTTCCGGGCGCTGAAGCTCTCGGGGTATGCGCGCATTGACTTCCGTATGACGGCGGACGGAACATTCTACTGTCTGGAAGCGAACACACTTCCGGGGATGACTGGGCTCAGCCTTATTCCGCAGGCGGCGGCGGCGGCGGGAATCACCTTCCCCGAACTATGCGAGCGGATCGTGCGGTTGGCGGTCCGGCCGAAGGATACTGGAGAAACGCGATGACGGGCACAGCGATGGCAGCGGCGGCGTTGGCTGGCGTTCCGGCGGGCGTCCAGGCACAGGGTGTCTGGGCCGGCCGGCGTCAGCTGTTCGTGCGCTTCGCCGGCGAAGCGGAAACCGCCACGATGTACACGTCCACCGCGCTCGTCCGCGAACTCGACCGCCAGCTGTCGCGGTCGAAGTTCCACTCCATCTCGATCGGTGGCCGTGATCCGCTTGCGAACGAAACGTTCCTGATTGCTGCGCTCGAGGCGGCCAAGCCGCCGGTGCCCGTGATGCTCGATACCGACGGCCAGCGCCCCGAAACACTCAGGACGCTCGCGCCATTCCTCGCGCTGGCGCAGGTGACCGTCGAGTTCTGGATTCCCGACGCGACGCTCACCCACGTGATCGCGACGATTGCCGAGGCCTCGCGCGCAAAGTGCGCGCACGCCCTCGTGCTCTGCCCGCGTGAGGACACGTCCGACGGCCAGTTATTGCGCGTCGTGGAGCAGGCGCACGGTGCAAGCGCGAACACGCAGATCGTCATTCACCCGCCCTCGCCGGTGGGCGAACAGCTGTCGCTCGATCGCCGGTGGGCGGCGCTGCTCGACCAGGCAATGGCGGTACACACCGACACGCGCATCGCCCTGCGCCTGCCGCCGCCGGCCGGATTGCGATGAGCGAAGAGGCGCCCGTTTACAGCACGGCAACGCCGGAAGAACCGGCGCCGCGGATCACGCCCGTCGTCCAGTGGCTGATCGCGATCAACATATTCGTCTACTTCATCCAGCTCACGCTGCTGAAGCCGGGCGACGTCCAGTCCGCGCTCGGATTTCAGACGAAGGACCTCGGCCACCAGTGGTGGACGATCGGCACTTACATGTTCGTGCACGCGGGGTTCTGGCACCTCGCGCTCAACATGTACACGCTCTGGCTGTTCGGTCCGCGCGTCGAATGGAAATGGGGTGGGCGCGAGTTCCTGCGGTTCTACCTGTTCTGCGGGCTCGGAGGGTGGTTCGCGCACCTGGCGTTCGTGCCCGGCGATTCGCTGCTGATCGGCGCATCGGCGGCGGTGTTCGGCGTGATGCTCGCATACGCGTCGCTCTGGCCGGACGAACAGCTCTTCCTGTTCGGCGTGGTTCCGACCACCGTGCGCTGGCTGGTGATCTTCGTCGGCGTGCTCAACATCGTCGGCGGCGTCACGATGGACGGCGCGCAGGGCGGCGTCGCGTACTTCGCGCACGCGGGCGGCCTCGCGGCCGGGTGGCTCTACCTGCGCATGACCGCGTCGGTGAACCTCAACCGCCTCAGGAGCGGCGTGCTCCCGGTGCCCGATGAACCGGAAGACGTCCCGCCCCGCGCCGTGCCGCGCGCCATGCCGCGGTCCCGCGCGCGTGAACGCGAGAACATCGACGACGTCGTCGCACGCAGCAACGCGGCCGTCGCCAAGCATTCGCCCGCGCCGCGCGCCGCGCGCACGCCGCAATCGGCGCCGACTACGCTCGACCAGCTGCTCGACAAAATTTCCGCACACGGGCTCGAAAGCCTGACGCCCGAAGAGCGCCGCCTCCTCGTCGAAGAGTCCAAGCGGCGGAGAACGGAGTAGTGCCGGCTCCGGAGCTGCTGGAGACTTTCCCGAATCCGTACGCCGACCGGGACTACGAGGTCTTCATGACCTGCCCGGAGTTCACCTCCCTCTGCCCGCTCGGCGGGATCGAGAGCGACGCAGACGAGCTCGCATTGCTCAAGGGAGGCGCGCCGGATTTCGCGACCATCAGCATCACCTACATTCCCGGCAAGCTGTGCGTGGAGCTCAAGAGCCTGAAGTTCTATCTCTGGAGCTTCCGCAACGACGGCATTTTTTATGAGCGCGTCGTGAACCGGATTCTCGACGATCTCGTGAAGGCCGTGAAGCCGAAGCGGATGAGCGTCGTCGGCGATTTCAACGTACGCGGCGGGATCAAGTCCGTGATCACCGCGAACTACCAGGGACCGAAGATCGAGGATCGAAGACCGAAGAAGCGGCGCTAGCCGGAGATTGTGTTCAGGCAGCGATCGAGGCTGCTGAGCTTTACTCGTCGATCGCGGTGAGCGATCCGGATTTCCACCCGATCGACCCGCGACGCCCCGGCGCCCAGCGCGGGTAGGTTCCGACGAGCCGTACCTCGTGCGCGAGCGTCCTGACCTCGTTCACCAGCGCGTCGGCCGCGGCGTCGCCCGCCTGGTGATCGAACTCCACAAAAAACCGGTAGCTCCACGGCTCGCCCGTCGGGCGCGTCTCGATCCGCCGCACGTTGATGCCGTGGCGCGACAGCGGCGCGAGCGCCTCGAGCAGCGCACCCGGAATGTCCTTCGTGGTGAGGAGGAGCATGGTGCGCGCCGGTGTTCCGCCCGGGAGCGGCTGCGGCGCGCGCGCGAACGCAATGAAGCGCGTCTGGTTGTCCGGGCGGTCTTCGATATCGGCGACGACCACATCGAGTGAATAACGAATTGCGGAAATGCGGCTTGCGACCGCGGCGAAGGCCGGATCGGCGAGATTCGAGACATCGAGCGCAGCGCCGGCCGTGTCGTACACCGCGTGCACGGTGAGGCGCGGGTTCTCGCGAAAGAACGCCCCGCACTGCGCCAGCGCCACCGGATGGCTGAACACGTCGCGCACCTGGTCGAACTTCGCGCCAGGCGGCCCGAGCAGGCAGTGGTGCACCGCGACGACCGTCTCGGCGATCGCGAAGATCCCCTTCGTCGCGTCGATGACGTCGTGCGCGCCCTGCACCGATCCGACGATCGTATTTTCGATTGGGAGCACGGCCCGGTCGACGCTGTCGCTGGCGATTGCGTCAGCGACGTCGCGAAACTCGCGGCACGGGACGGGGTCGACATCCCCGCCCCAGAGCTGCTGGATCGCTTCTTCACTGAACGCGCCAAGCTCGCCCTGGAAGGCGACGCGCAGTGGAGGGTTCATGCGGCCTGCTGAGTCATTCAGCGTGCGATGGACGAGACGTCGAGCGTGGTCACCGTACCGAGCTTCAGCGCTTCGATACCGGCGCGCACTCTTGCGAGATCCCCCACGACGACGAGCGTCGCCCGGTCCGCGGGGATGTACTGGCGTGCTACCCGTTGTACGTCGGCGGCGGTCACCGCGTTCACTTTCGCGACGAAGTCGTTCACCGACGACAACGGAAGTCCGTACGAGTCGAGATCCGTCAGCTGGCCGGCGATCCCCGCATTGGTTTCAAAGCGGCCGGGGACCGCGAGCGCGACGTAAGCTTTCGCACGATCGAGTTCCTTCGCCTCCACCGGCGCATCTCGAATGGAACGGAGCTCCTTGAAAATCTCGACGAGCGAACTGTCGGTGACGTTCGTGCGTACCTGGCTGGCGACGACGAACGCGCCGGGGAGCGGCGCCCAGCCGAAGCGCGAGCTGATGCCGTACGTGTAGCCCTTGGTCTCACGGAGGTTGGTGTTGAGCCGCGAGGAGAACGACGCGCCGAGGATCGTGTTCATCACGGTGATCGCGGCGTAGTCGGGGCCGAGACGGTCGGCGCCGGGCCCGCCAAGTTCGATCACCGACTGCGCGGCCCCCGGCTTGTCGACGAGGTAGACCTTCACGCCGTCGTTGACGACTGGCTTCGCGGTGACGCTGGAAATCGCGAGCGGCGCGGCGGGCGCTTTCCATGCGCCGAACCGCGACGCGAGCAGGCTGCGCATCTCGGGCTCGGTGACGTCGCCGACCACGACGAAGCGCGCACGCGCCGGGACGAAGGTATGGTCGTAGAACGCGCGCACGCGCGCCGAGTCGAGCACGGCGGTCGAGGCCGAGTCGCCGTCGGCGGGATCGCGATATGGATGCCCCTTGGGAAACACGAGCTGGTCGAACGCGACTGCGGCGAGCTGCGTGGGCTGGTCGCGGCGCTGCAGGAGCGACTGGAGGCGCAGGTCGCGCTGCTGGCTGACGTTCGCGGAGTGGAACGTCGGGCGGAGCACGACGTCCGCGAGCAAATCGAGCGCCTCCGCGAGCGAGCGCTTGGCGACGTCGAGCTGCACGGTGAACGCTTCTGCGCTCGCACCGGCGTTGAGCTGCGCTCCGATGAAGCCGAGGTCGCTCTGGAGCGTGTTGGCGTCGCGTGTGCCCGCGCCTTCGGTGAGCATGCGCGCCGTGAAGCCGGCGAGGCCGGGCGTGCCGGCTTCGAGGCGCGAGCCGCCGTCGATGATGAGGTTGACGTGCACGAGCGGGAGCGAGCGGTGCTCGATCACCTGCAGTGCGACGCCGTTGGGCAGCTTGCCCGCTTCGACGGCGGGGAGGTGGAACTTCGAGCTCGCGCCGAGTGCCGGCGGATGGGTGCGGTCGAGGGCGCCTTGAGCTTGAGCGTTGAGCTGGAGCGTTGAGCTCAACGTCAGTGCCGCGAGGGCCGCAAACGTCTTTGCGTTCATTGTGCGATTCCCTTTTTTGCGGCGAGTTCCGGCTTGCCGACCGGCACGACCGAGATCATCACGCGGCTGGTCTCGAGGTATTTCTTGAGCACGCGGCGGACGTCGGCTGCGGTGACCGCGCGATAGCGGTCGAGGTCCGCCTGGAACGAGTCGGGCTTGCCGGTGAGATAGAAATAGCGATTGAGCTGGTCGGCGGTCCCGCGCATGGTTTGAATGCGGCGGAGGAACTGCGCCTCGATGCCGTTCTTCGCCTGCAGCATTTCGCGCTCCGTCGGACCGTCGTTTGCGAGCTTCCGGATCTCGGCGTCGATCACCGTGCGGAGCGTGTCGAGGCCGAACCCGCGCCGCGCGGTGGCGACCACAGAGAAATCGCCGTCCAAGTGCATGCTGCCTTCGCGCGCGCGGACGTTGGTGGCGACCGGATTGTTGTAGACGAGCGCCTGCGTGAGGCGGGACGTGCGCGACCCGGCAAGGACGGAGGCGGCGATGTCGAGTGCGGCGTCGTCCGCGTGCCACTCCTTTACGGTGTGCCAGGTGAGCTGCAGCTGCGGGAGCTGGACACGATCCTCGAGCGTGACTGCAGCGTCGTGAATGACAAAGGGCGCCGGTGCCGGCCGCGTGATGGCGGGCCCGCGCGGAACGTCGGAGAAATATTTCTTGGCCAGCTCACGAACATCGGCGGCCTTGACGTCGCCGGCGACGACGAGCGTCGCGTTGTTGGGCGCGTAGTAGCGGCGGAAGAAATCCTTCACGTCTTCTACCGATGCCGCCGACAGGTCGGCCATCGAGCCGATCACGCTCCACGAGTACGGATGGCCCGCCGGGTACGCGAGCTGCGGAAGGTGATCCTCGACGAGGCCGTACGGACGGTTCTCGACGCTCTGGCGGCGCTCGTTCTTCACGACATCGCGCTGGAGGTCGACCTTGGGCTTGTCCATCGTCGGGAGGAGCCAGCCCATGCGGTCGGCGTCGAGCCAGAGCATGAGCGGGAGCGCGGAAGACGGGCCGCTCTCGTAGTAGTCGGTGACGTCGTTGTTGGTCGACGCATTGTTCTGCGCGCCGGCGGCCTCGAGCAGGCGATCGAACGTCGGATATTCGGCGTGCTCGGAGCCCATGAACATCAGGTGCTCGAACAAATGCGCGAAGCCGGTGCGGCCAGGCTTTTCGTCGGAGGAGCCGACATGGTACCAGATGTTCACCGTCACGACCGGCACGGCGTGATCTTCGTGCACGATCACGGTGAGGCCGTTGGGGAGCGAGTCGAGCGTGTAGGGGACGCTGAGCTTGGGTCCCTGCGCGGCCGCGATGGCTGGGGCGGCCGCGAGCGCTCCGATGAGGAGGCGACGCACGAGGTTCATTGGGATCCGGGTAATGGGGTCGGGCGGTGGCGTGCGGCTGATGGCGCCTCGCAAGAATACCCTCGGAGACGGTGTACGGCGAGCGGAGAGGCCTGGCGAGGGTGGCCGAAGCGCCGGAGCGCCCTGGTCCGGGGTATTGGGGTTGGCCCAAGCCTGTGTGGCGGCTACATTTCGCGCTCTTGGCCAGGTAGCTCAGTTGGTAGAGCAGCGGACTGAAAATCCGCGTGTCGGCGGTTCGATTCCGTCCCTGGCCACTGTGGCTAACATCTACGTCTCATGAGCAAGCGCGCCCCTGGATCACCCTCACATGGCCACGAAACTCAAGTCGGAACGACCAGACCCCAAGCGCCCCGGCGTGATGCTGCCCGCGCAGCAGGTCGTTCGCGACGTGCACGGCTACCTCGTCCGGGTCACGCAGCTAGGCCTTTACATCCGAAAGACCGGCACACGCCTCGAAGTCGGCCCGTTCGATTTCGGCGCGCTCTATCAGGACGGCGTGCAGCGCGCGAGCGGACTCGCTCCGGTCAAGCCGCGGCAGCCCGTGCGCAAAGGTGCGATCGCAGTGAGTCGCGGGCTCCTGCAGACGGGACGCGGCCGCTAGCCTTCGCGGCGTTTGGCGGTCATGTCGGCGGCTATTTCTTGCCGCCGAACAATCCCTTGATCGCGCCGCCGGCTTTCTTCACGCCTTCGGTCGCCGCCGCGCCCGCCGTGCCGCCGACCTTCAGCGCCGCCTGCGTCGTCGCGTGCACGATGTTGCTCGTCACGCTCTTCATCACGACCGTCGCGAGCTGATCAGGCGTCACGCCGTTCTCGCGCGTGCCGATGTCGCTGAGCTCGATCGGCGGGAGCGGAATCCGCACCGCGGCCTTCCCCGCGCCCAGCCGCACCACGCCGTCATGCACGCGAAAGTGCTTTACCTCGATTCTCAGCGGCTTCCCGTTTTTCGCTGTCGCCTTGGGCGCCGATGACCCGCCGCCGGCCTTCTCGATATTCGCGAGCAGATCATTGACATTGCTCGACACCAGCTTCGTCTCGTAGTCGAAGAGCGGCGCCTCGACGTCGATTTCGTTGATGATGATGTGGTCGCCGCGAATCGACGACGGCACTACCGAGACATGGATTTTCCCGAACGACGCGAGATCCGCGTCGCTCCATCCCGCGGGATTGCCGACCTTGAAGCCGCGCAGCGTGCCGCTTCCGCTGAACGGCGAGATGTCCGCGTTCGACAGGGAGACTCTCGTGTTCGTCAGCTTCGGCCCGTAGCTGTTCACGCCGCGGGTGATGATCGAGCCGAGCGAAAATGCCACGACCACCAGGGCCAGCACACAGACCCCGGTGATCGTGCCCGCGATGATCAATAATTTCTTCATTTCTTGGGATCGAGCGCCTCGCCAATCCTGTGTTCGGCGCTCTCGAGGTGCGCACGCGTCTCACGATCGCTCGTCTTGCCGATCGCAGCGTGGATCTCGCCCTTGAGCGTCACGAGTTGCGCGCGCACCTGCGACCGCGCGTCCTCCGACAACGGAGGGAGTGCATTGGGGACTGCCGGCGCGGCCGGCGCCGGCGGCGGGTTCACCTTCCGGTCCATCGTCGTGATGTAGTTCATCTGCAGCATGCGGCGATACGGATCGATCTTCGCGCCGCTCGCCAGTTCCGACCACACGCCTTTGCGGACGTCATCGAGCATCTCGGTCACCGAGTAGACATCCGACGCGCTCTTCGCGATTGCTTCGCCTTCGAGCATCCGGTTGAGCCGCGCGTCCTGCAGCAGCGCGCCGAGCACGCGGTTCTGCGCGTTGCCGATGCGCGTGAGCATGCCGCCTGCCTCGACGCGCTCGCCGATGTCCGGGCGGATCAGATACGCCGGGGTCTTGAACACTTTCTCGTTCAGGAACTTCACGGCGTCCGCCTGCCGCGTGCGCGAGAGCGGCTCGAACACGGGGCCCGGCTGACCGCCCGCCTTGTAGTGCACGGTCGCGCCGCCGACGACTCCCGTCACGTGCCCGGCCTCGGTCGCCCACTGGCCAACCGTACGATCGTACAGCTCCTTGAGCAGCGCGTTGTCGTCCATCGGCCTGGTGCCCGCGGCCGCCACATAGCCCATCACGCGCTCGATGTTCTTGAAGCCAAGCCCTGTGGACTTCACCGGGTCCGCGTCACCGACGGCTTCGCTTTGCGTGCCGTACGCGCCGTACGGATTTCCCGCCGAAAAACGGTACCACGGAACCGTGTCCTGCATGCGCGTCCACTGCTCGAGCGTCGCCTTCTCGGCGGCGGGCGTGCGCGCGCCGGCGATCGGTTTATAGCCCCACATGATCGAGTACTTGTCCCACGGCCCGATGCGCGGAATGATGTCCGCCACCGCGAGATGATCCTCAGGCTGCGCCACGTAGTTCATGCGCGAGTAATCCATGATGCTCGGGCTGTGTCCCATCGTGTGCTCCCACGACGCGCTGCGCGCGGAATCCGCGGGATACGTGGAGCTGCCGATTTGATCGTGTTGCAGCCCGAGCGTGTGGCCGATCTCATGTGCCACGCCGAACTCGACGAGCCGCCCCATCAGCGAATCCGGAAACGGCAGCGCACGCGCGCGCGGATCCACCTGCGCGGCCTGCGTGAAGTACCAGTCCTGCATGAGTTCCATGAGATTATGGAAAATTCTCGAAGATCCGTTGAGTATTTCTCCGGTGCGCGGATCGCTCACGTGCGGGCCGACGGAGTTCTCCACCGTCGACGCCAGCCAGCGCACCATCGTGTGGTGAATGTCCTCCGGCGACCAGTCGGGATCGTTCGCCGGCACTTCGCCGGGGATGATGCCGTCCTTGAAGCCGGCCGCCTCGAACGCGGGCTGCCAGTCGAGGATCGCCTTGCGGATCCAGGGCTTCCACTGCTCGGGCGTCGCTGGATCGACGTAATACACGATCGGCTGCTTGGGATAGCAGAGATTGCCTTCCTTGCGATCCGAGCACTCGAGGCGCCAGCGCGTGATGAACTCGTGCGTCTCCGCGCGCTGCTGGTCCGTGCCGAAATCCACCGTGCGGTTCGAGAAGAACCCGATCCGCTCGTCGGCCTTGCGAGTCTGCATGGGGTGCTCGGGGAGGCGCACGAGGCTCCAGTGCGCGACCACGCTTTGCGCCATCTGCGGTCCGCCCGCCGCGCCCGCGCCGCCACGGCCGCCGCCACCCGCAGCAGCGGCGCCGGCCGGCACACCCGTCTGCGTGGCTTCGACTTCGACGTTGTCCGGAAACGCGCTCACATGCTCGATGTAGGAACGATTGGCGTCGATCGTGCCGCGGATCGCGGCGAGCTCGGGAACCGCGGTCGTGAAGAGCCGCGTCACGTCGATGACGGCCGCGCTGTCCGGCCCGTACGCCTCGACGTTGAACATCGCGATCACCGGACCGTTGTTCGCGCCCTCGACCGCCTTGTAAACCGAGAGTGAGCTGTCGGCGGTGATCGCGAACGAGATCGAACGCAGCACAACGCGGTTTCCGTTGCGCTCCCAGTGGAGCGCGCGCGTGCCGAATTCGTCGCCCGGATACTCGCCGAAATCATTTCCCGTGCGCACGGGGTTCGACGACGCCGAGCGCGCGTAGCGGCCGACGATCAGCATGTCCTTGCCGAGTTCGCGCGCGGGAATCTCGAAGTAGAGCCGGTCGTTGAGCTGGTGCACGGCGAACAGGCCGCGCTTCGTCTTCGCCTCCGCCGTGATCACACGATTGTACGGGCGGGGACGCGGAGCGGCCGCCGGTCCGCCGGCGCCGCCACCACCGCCCTGGGCACCCGCCGAGTCGCCTCCGGCGCGCCCGCCACCCTGTGAACCAGGTGCGGCGGGGTTTGCGCGCGTGGGCGTCTGGGTCGGCGCCGGCGTGGGAGCGGGCGGTGGTGCAGCGGCTGGCGCCGGAGTGCATCCGGCGGCGAACGCGAGGGCAGCAAAGAGACTAATTCGGCGTGACATATTGCGGATTGAATGGGCAGTATGAGTGTGGGCCCAGAGCGGGCGGAAGGTGGCCGCAAAGGGCCGGACCGGTTCTTAAGATGCGTGATATGACGCCTGCGTGATAGTAGAGTTCATATACGAACGGACGCCCGATGGCGGGTCCCCCACGCAGCCTCCCGCGGCGTTCTGCCCCCCAAGACCAGCACATGCCAGATCTCGCACTCGACCCGAAGTCCACGGCGCTCGTCCTCATCGATCTGCAAAAGGGGATCACGCGCCACACGACCGCTCCTCATACCGCGCCCGACGTAATCGCCAACGGCGTTCGCCTTGCCGAACGGTTCCGCGCCGTCGGCTCGACGGTCGTCCTCGTTCGCGTGGCCTTCGCCGCCGACGGCAGCGACCGGCTCCAGACGCCGACCGACGCCTCGCCCCCTGCCGCCGCGCCGTCGCCGGACTGGTCGGACATCCTGCCGGAGGTTGGCCCGAAAGCCGGCGATCTCGTGGTCACCAAGCGCCAGTGGGGTGCGTTTTATGGAACGGACCTCGAACTGCACCTCCGCCGCCGCGCGATCAAGACGATCGTGATTGGCGGCATCTCGACGAACTTCGGCGTGGAATCCACCGCGCGCGACGCATGGGAGCGCGCGTTCGCGATGGTGTTCGCCGAAGACGCCATGTCGGCCCTGAGCGCCGAGGCACACGCGTTCGCCGTCGCGACCATCTTCCCGAGGATGGGGCGGGTGCGGTCAACCGCCGAAGTGCTGAAGGCGCTCGGGTGATCGTGCCGAAGGAACGGCCCGGCCGCCCGGGCGTACGACAGGGGCGCTCAGGGACATAATATGGGAACGGACGACTAAACTCATGCAGATGAACAGCCCAGCCACTTCGCATCTACGCCCGCGGCGCGCCGCCGCGACTGGATTGCTGCTCGCCGTCCTCGCGGCGGCGGCGGTGCCGGCGCGCGCGCAGCAGGGCGCGTCGGTGCCGGATACCATCCGCGGAATCGTGTTCGACAGCCTCCTCCACCAGCCGATTCCGGAGGCGACAGTCCAGGCGAACTCGGGCACGTACTCGACCCTGACCGACCGCGAGGGGCGCTTCACGCTCATCTCGCCGGAAAAGATCAAGCACGTGACGGTGTTCCACGATTTCCTCGACCGCAGCGGGCTCGGCAGTCTCCAGGCCGATGTGACGCCGAAGACGTCGCATTCGATGATGGTCCTTTCGACACCGTCGCTCGGCACGATCTGGGGGGAACTCTGTCATGGGAAGGAGTTCGCAAAAGGGCGCAACGGCATCGTGTTCGGCACGGTGCTCGCCGCCGACGGGACTACGCGGCTCGCGGGCGCGCAGGTCCGCGTCAGCTGGGACTTCAACGCGCCGGGTGCCGTCGGCGCGGCGGCGCGCTCAGCCGACGCCAAGACAGATTCGACCGGCACCTACTACGCGTGCGGTGCGCCGCCCAACAACAACGTCTACGTCCTCGGCTACTCTTCCGTGCTCAAGTCGGGCGCCGTGACCGTCGAGGGCGATACGCTTCCGCTGCGGCGCGTGAACCTCGTGCTCGGCGAGTTCGGCAAGACCGTGACGATTCACGGCGTGGTGCGCGGCGCGACCAACCAGCCCATCGCCGGGGCGACCATCGACCTGGATGGCGTCGCCGCCGAAGCGCGGACGAACGCGGACGGACGGTTCACGGTGCCGGAGGTGCCGACGGGCTCGCGTACGATGGCGGTGAGGACGATCGGCTACGCTCCGCTTTTTCAGCCGATCGCCGTGCTGGCGAACCAGACCGACGACATCCAGGTCACGATGGTCGCGAAGGCGCTGCCCGGCGTGAGCGTCACGGGAAGACAGAACGTGTCGCGGCTGCAGATGGACTTCGAGCAGCGCCGGCGCGAAGGGTTCGGCACGTTCAAGGACTCGACGGAGATCATGAAGAGCACGTCGATCCGCTCGGTGTTCCAGGGGATTCCGTCGCTCGTCATCACCGGCGTCGACGTGACGTCGTTCTCGCTCTTTACGCCGATCCAGTCGATGGGCGGCAACAATCCCGCCGCGGGCTGCCCCGCGAACGTCTACATCGACGGCCAGATCTCCGACACCGGCGTCCTCATCTCGCTCCCCAAAGACCAGATCGCGGCGATCGAGGTGTACATCCGCCAGGAGTTCGCGCCCGCGCAGTACCTGTTGCTGAGCAACAACTGCGGTGTCGTGCTGGTGTGGACCAAGCTGCAGTTCAACAAGCACCGTCCGTAGGGCGCCCGGCGGCGGCTACTCCACGCGCTGCTGGCGAAGTCCGAGGTTGATGATGCGCTGCAGCAATTCGGGGTAGGCAACTCCGCCCGCCTTCGCCGCCGACGCGAACTCCTCGCGCTCGGCGATCTCCGGATTCGGGTTCGCCTCGAGAAAATAGAAATGGCCGTCGGCGCCGAGACGGAAATCGATGCGCGCATAGCCGCTCAACTCGAGAATCTTGTAGATGCGCTTGCTCACGTGCGCGAGGAACGCCTTCTGTTCCGTCGTGAGCTCCGCCGCACGGATGTCGATGCCGTGGCGCGCCTGATATTCGATGTCGTGCTTCACCTTCGCCGTGGCGATCAGCGGCGC
>JBIOHR010000047.1:0-19511 GCA_044449085.1 Gemmatimonadales bacterium
GCCGCAGGTCGTCCTCGCTCAGCATCGCGGAGTCGAAGGTGAACGCCCACGCGAACGGAAAGACGAGCAGCGGCACCACGGCCACACCGAGCAGCACGATGGTGGAGCGGAACGGAAATCCGAACAGCAGCGGACCACCCGCGCCCTCGTTGGCCGGCAATGCGAGCGCGACGCAAAAACAACCGGCGCAGAAAATGAACATGCCGGCGAAAATCCAGCGCAGCACCGGGGTGATGCGGCCCCGGCGGATCGCACCGAGTGCCATGAGCGACATGAGTGCGCCGCAGGTGCCGATGCCGAGGCACCACGGGGACCAGGCGGCGCCGGCGAAGGAACCGGCGTAGCCGGCAGCTACGATGACGAGGGAGAGGAAGACAACAAAGAGAATGACGGATTTCAGCACAGAAACAAACTAGCGATGGAACAGCGCGGCGGCGCGAGGGGCTGTTGAACGACCGGGGAACTGCGAGTTGATCCGTTTCCTGCTGGTTGGTTGACTGAAGCAAGAAATTGGCCCGGGCAAGGAGCGCATCGCGCGACTCACTGCCCGGGCCAATTCCTGTACCTCAGTTAACCAACCAACAAGAAACGAGTTAACCCGCCGTTTGATGTTACGGCACGATCCTGTTGTCAATCTTGCTGCCGCCGACGATGGCATTAAAGAGCAGCTTGAATGTCGCCGCCGGCTGCGCCCGGAACGTGATCTCCGGCCCGTACAGGTACACCGTCCCCTGCCCGTACTTCGCCTCGGCCATCGCGACGCCGCCGTCGAGGTAGTTCTGTCCCCACGCCCACCCGCTGCGCAGTGGCGTGCCGTTCTCGAACCACGCGATCGGCTTCACGCCTTTCATCTCCGCGTCCGGATCGAGGCGCATCACCGGGCTGTTGTCGAAGAACACGATCCCGTGTGAATCCTCGCCGCGCGTCGCGTCGAGCGTCGTGTCGTACGCGACCTCGAGCAGCGAGCCCGGCACGTAGTATTTCTCCGCCGGCAGGGGTGCGCCGGCTGTGCCGGTCGGCGTCCGCTCGACGAGGTGGTTCGAGACCGGAAGCCCCAGCTGCTCCGCGATGTTCAGCGACGACGGTCCGATCGCGATGATGCGCCCGCCCTGATCCAGGAACTCCTTCAGCTTCGGCAGCGTCTTCTCCGCCGACACGTTGCCGAGCATCGCGCGATACTCGGGCGCGAGTGCCGTCGTGTCGACGCCACCGCGTCCGCCCCCACCACCGCCACGGCCGCCGCGGCCCGGGCCCACGCCCGGGATGGAGTTCTCGGGAAAAATCAGCACGTCGAACTTCGAGCGCAGGTTCCCCTCGTCGAGCTCCTTCGGGTACACGACGCGGAATGGCAGCTCGTACTGCTCCATCAGCCAGCGCATCTGTCCGCTCGGCATCGAGCCGCCGAAGCGATCCCAGAGCCCGATGCGAAGCGGCGGAAGTTTTTCACCCGACGACGCGAGATCCGCCGACGCCTCGAAGGTCAGGCCGATGTCCTTCGCCGACTTGTCGACGACCGGCGTGCTCTTGGCGCTTTTCGGGATGTAGATCGTCCCCGCGGGATACGACTTTCCGCCGATCGCCGCCGCGTGCTCCAGGCGATACACGTCCGCGCCCGCCGCCCACAGGCGGCTCAGCGCGTGGTACGAATCGTTCACCTTCGGCGAGAGCGTCCATCCGGCGCCGGTCGTCGCGGCCGTGGTCGCCGACGGCGTGATGCGGTCCTTCAGCGGATCGAGCTTCACGAACGGGCCGTCGAAGCCGTCGAGGATGCGGTCGAAGTGCACGCCCATCTGCAGCGCGAGCGTCCAGCCCGCGTTGTCGTACGGGCGCGTCGGCGGTGCACCCGGATACTTGAAGTCGTTCGGGTGATCCTGCGGTTCGAACATGTCGAGCACGTCTGGACGGAACGCCTGCGCCGACTTTACGACGTACGATCCGGCCGGGTACGTCTTGCCGGCCACCGTGAACTGCGCGCTCGCGCGGTGCACGATGATGCCCACTTTCTGCAGTGCGACGAGAAACTTCTCGGCGGTGAGAAAGTCCGGCTGGTTGGCCGGAATGATGTAGCCGCGCGGCATGCGGTTTTCGGGTTTCTTGAAATCCGCGTACAGCGCAGCTGGTGCGCTGCCGCCGCCAAACGCCGCGGCAAGAGCCGGGTTCACGTCACCCGCCGCTCCTGCCGGGCCGCCGCGGCCCCCGCGACCGCTTGCGCCGCGTTCCGCCGCGGCTTTCTCCTCCACGGCGGCAAGAATCTTCGGCGTGACGATCCAGTTGTCTTCGCTCCCCCACTTGATCTCATCGTGGCCCATCTTCCACGTGTTGAACAGCATCGTCTCGCGGTTGCGCTGCAGCAGATCGAGCAGCGCGCGGTTCGCGGTGACCGAGTAGTCGATGGACTGCTTGAAATGCCATTCCTGCAGTGGCACGAGCGGAAGCACTTCGTCGGCAAAGCGCAGCATGCGCTCCGGCACGAACGGAACCATCATCGGCGTCGGGCTGCCGATCGACTCGGTGAGAATGCCGATCATGTTGTGGAAATACGCCTCGGTGCGCAGCCCGCCGTTCCACCAGGTGGAATACGACGAGAGCGAACGGTCCACCACGCCGGGCTTGTCCTCGCGCACCATGCGGTCCTTGATCGCGGCGCCCACCATGTCGAGTCCGGTGATCATCGACGGGTGGAAGAAATAGTTGGCCGGATCGCGGAACGGCGGCGCGAACATCACGGTGCCCGTCGGTCCGGTCTGATGATGGTTGTAGACGATCTGCGGATACCACTCGAGGTACATCCGCCGGTTCATGTTCGTCGTTTCGTTCTGGTTCGACATGTAGAAGTCGCGATTGTCGTCGTGCCCGACATACTTCTGCCAGAGCACGGGGACGTTCGTGTTCTTCTTCTTCGGATCCGGCTCCTTGTTGTACCAGTTGGCGACCAGCTCCATGCCGTCCGGATTCGCGTGCACGAAGACGATGATCACGTCCTTCAGGATCCGCAGCGTCTCCTCGTCGTTCATGGTGAGGAAATCGTAGTCCGTCTGGATCAGCTGACTCGCGCCGAGCACTTCGCTCGCATGCAGGCCGCCGTCGATCCACATCACCGCTTTTCCTTCCTTGGCGAGCGCGCGGGCTTCGGCTTCACTGACTTCGCCCGCGGAGAGTTTCTTGGCGATCTCCTTGTAGTGGGCGAGGTTCCTGATGTTCTCGGGGCTGGACACGACCATGCTGAGCTGCGGGCGCCCTTCGGCGGTCAGGCCGATCGTGTCGAGGTGCGCGCGGGGCGACTGCTTCGCGATCTTCTGCCAGTAGCCGAGGAACTGCGTGTAAGTCGGGAGCCAGTAGTCGTCGCCGATGTTGTGGCCGAAGTATTCCTTCGGGGTGGTTACTTGCGCGGCGAGAGGCGCGGCGACGGCAGCCAGCACCAGAGCCATCGCGACGGCCGCGGCCGGCCGACGGAACGAAATTGAACGCATGTTGGGGACTCCAAGGGGATGCTTTTTTACGTTGCTGCGCTGGGCAACGTTGATATAACGCATTGCGGTACGAGTGACAAACCGCGCGGCGCCGGACGCGCGCCGCGAGCGATACGCGGTCGCTAGGGTCCCGTCACTCCCTTGAGAATCCCATTTCGAATTCGTTTCGCTTTCTCCGACGCGCCGGGATCCATCTCCAGCTTCCGGTCGATCATCGTCGCGAACTTCACCGGCGGGTTGACCGTGACCGCACGGCCGTCGCGCACGAAGACGATCTCGAGCGGCGCACCTTCGCGCTGCGCGTACTTCGTCCGCCACTCCTCCCACGCCGGGTTCGAGACGGGCACGCCGTCGACCGACGTCACCACGTCGCCGGGGCGCAGTCCGGCCGCCGCCGCCATGCTGGCGGGATCAATGAGCACGACGAGCAGCCCGGTGCTGTCCCGCTGGAAGCTCACGCCAAGCCGCGGCTGATGGAGCGTGTCCGAACGGATGCGCCATCCGGCGTTTGCGAGCCACTGGTTCCACGGATACGGGTCGCGCCCGTCCACGTACTTTGCGATGAAGTCCCGCATGTTCGCGCCCTTCGCGGCGCGCGACACCGCGCTCCACCAGTCGTCCGACGTGAATCCCTTTCCATGCTTGTAGTCGCCGGCGTACAGCGACTGCATCACGCCGTCGAGGCTCGCGCCGTTGTCGGTCGCGTCCCGGATCATGATGTCGAGCGCGAGCCCCGCGAGCGAACCCTTGTCGTAATAGATGTCCTGCGTGCCATCGGTCATGTGGATCCACGCGTCGAGCGACGCGTCGGTCAGCGCAACCGGCACGGTCTTGTCGACGTGGTCCATCTTTCCCTCGGTCTTCCCGAGGAACTCCGTCGCCGTGATCACGCCGCCGCGCACGAGCGCGAGGTCCGCGTAATAGTCGGTGATCCCTTCGCTCACCCAGAGCCAGGGCGTCGGCTGCATCACCTGATAGGTGTACGGCCACATGTCCAGCGGCCGCAGGCGCTTCACGTTCCACGAATGGAAAATTTCGTGCGCGTACACGGAGGGCACGAAATCTTCGTCCATGTACGCGGCGCCGATGATGCCGACATTCGAGTTCTCGTGCTCGAGCGCGCTCATCCCGCCAAACCCGGAGTCCGCGATCTGCATGACGTCGTAGTGCGACCACGGCCGGTCCGCGAACACTGCGACCTCCGTCGGAATCGCGCGCGCCATCTGGTCGAGCAGCCGCGTGCGCTGCACCGCCTTCACCGAGCCGGACGGATACGACGAGAAGCGCATCCACGCGCCGGCGACCTGCGCGCTGTCCACGTCGAACTTGCCGATGAAGAACGGATGATCGACGAGATCGTGGTAGCCCGCCGCGGTCCACGCGCCGGCGCCGGCCGGTGTCATTCCTGTCACCACATGCCACGCGTCCTCCGTTTGCACCGATACCCTCGCGGGGAAATCCAGCGCGCGCCCTTCGGGATACAGGAAGACGTTCGTCCCGTTCACCAGCGCGAAATCCTCGCGCGCCCAGCTCTGCGCGTTGTCGAGCGAATCGGCCCGGTAGTGAAAGTCCACCGTGATGGGGCCGCCGTTGTCCGTGACGATCCGCCAGGTGCTCGGCGAGGCTTTGTCCCAGGTGAGCGGCCTGCCGTGCGACGTGGCCTTGAACTGCGACACGTTGCGCGCGAAGTCGCTCACCTCATAGTCGCCCGGCGTCCAGATCGGCAGCGAGAGCAGCACCGGGTCCTTCGCGGCCGCGGTGAACGACATCGAGACGTCCACGCCGCGCTCGATGGCCTGCACTCCCTTGAACGTCAGGGTGTAGTGGACGTCGGAGATCGGCGCCGAGCGCGGCGCGGGCCTGGACTGGGCGGCGAGGGTGAGAGGGGCGGTGATGAGAGGGAGGAGACAACGGCGAAGTGCGAGGAGATGATGGTTCATGGTCGTGGGCTCTCGGTATTCGGTCTTTGAACTTCGGTCCTCGGTCTTTGGTCCGCAGTAACTAACCGCGCCACTCCCCAGCGCGCATATTCAGGCCATGACGACCCACCAACCCTACGTGCCGGCCGAGAAATCGCTCACCGAGCTCACGGTCGGTGCGATCGTACTCGGTTGCCTCCTCGGCCTCGTGTTCGCGGCGTCGAGCGTGTACCTCGCGCTGAAGGTCGGACTGACCGTCAGCGCGTCCATTCCGATCGCCGTCCTCTCGATCACCATCTTCCGCGCGTTCACCCGCGCGATGGGAAATACCGAACCGCAGGTCCTGCGGAACAATATCGTGCAGACTACGGGTTCGGCCGGTGAATCGGTGGCCGCGGGCGTCGTCTTCACGCTCCCCGCCCTCTTGTTACTCGGCTACGCGCTCCCGTGGTCCAAGGTCGCGGCGATCGCGGTGGTCGGCGGGCTGCTCGGCGTGCTGCTGATGATCCCGCTGCGCCGGACGCTCATCGTCAAGGAACATGACACGCTGAAGTACCCCGAGGGCACCGCCTGCGCCGAAGTGCTGATCGTCGGCGAGGAGCGCGGCGTGCAGGCGCGCACGGTGTTCATGGGGTTCGGGGTCGGCGCGCTGTACAAGCTGCTCAACAGCGGCGCGCACCTCTGGGCCGAAGTGCCGGCGAAGATCCTGCAGCGCGTGCTTCCGGGCGGAAGGACGGAGCTGTTCGGGGAAATCGACGCGGAGATCAGTCCGGAGCTGACCGGTGTCGGTTACATCATCGGCCCGAAGATCGCAGGTTATCTGTTCGCGGGCGGAATGCTCTCGTACTTCGTGCTGATTCCGGCGATCAAACTGTTCGGTGCCGGCCTTACCGCGCCGATCTTTCCGGCGACGACGCTCATCAGTTCGATGTCGCCGGCGCAGGTGCGCGCGAATTACGTCTTTTATATCGGCGCCGGCGCCGTGACCGCGGCCGGGCTGATTTCACTCGCTCGCGCGATGCCGATGATCTGGCAGGCGATGGTCGCCGGGTTCGGCGACATCCGCGGCGCCGCGAGCGTCGCGTCGATCAAGCGCACGGAACGGGAAGTTCCAATGATCTTTGTGGTCGGTGGCGTCGCCGCGATCGTCGTCGCCATGGTGACGCTCCCGCAGATTGGCATCAACCTTTTCGGCGCGATCCTCGCGGTGATTTTCGCGTTCCTGTTCGTGTCGGTGTCGAGCCGCATCTGCGGGCAGATCGGATCGTCGTCGAACCCGATCTCCGGCATGACGGTGGCAGCGGTGCTGATGACTTCGCTGATTTTCCTCGCGGTGGGGTGGACGGGGATCGAGCATCGCGTGCTCGCACTCTCGATCGGCGGCGTGGTGTGCATCGCGGCGGCGGTCGGCGCGGCCACGTCGCAGGACCTCAAGACCGGCTACCTCGTCGGCGCGACGCCGATGCGGCAGCAGATTTCCCTGCTGTTCGGCGTCACGACGTCGGCGATCATGATCGGCGGGATGATCGCCTTTCTCAACAACGCCAAGACGACGATCGTCGCGCGCGACTATCCCGGTGTGCAGGTGGGCAACTTCGAGAGCGCGCCGAAGGTGCTCGCCGGCACGCCGTACCGCGTCGGCCACCTCTTTGAACGCACCGGCGACGCGCCGGCCGGCCGCTACCTCGTGAACGATGCGGGCGCGATCGTATTCTATGTCGACCCCGGCATCGGCGGACGCGAGCCCGTCGACTATACCGGCAAGCACATCGACAAGTTCGACTCGCCCAAGGCGCAGATCATGGCGCTCGTGGTGGACGGCATCCTCACGCAGAAACTGCCGTGGGGCCTGATCCTGATCGGCGCGTTCATCGCGGTCGTGATGGAGATCCTTGGCATTCCATCACTCGCATTCGCCGTCGGCACGTACCTGCCGATCTCCACGTCGGCGACGATTTTCATGGGCGGCGTCGTGCGCTGGCTCGTCGAGAAGCGCTCGGCCGGCTCTGCCGCACCGGCGGATACGAGCGACTCGGGGCCGGGCGTGCTCTTTTCGTCGGGGCTCATCGCAGGCGGCGCGATCCTCGGCGTCGGCGTCGCCGCACTCCAGGCGCTGGACAGGGATCAGTTTCTCAACGTCACACACTGGCTCGGAACCGGAGTGACCTCCGTGACCGAAAACACGATCGTCGCGATGGCGATGTATGTGCTCCTGCTGGCCATTCCACTCTACCGCGTCGCACGACGCCCCGCACCATGACCAATCCCTCCCTTTCGCGCGTGCGCCAGGCGCACGCGCGACGCCTTCACCTCGTCATGCGCGACGGCACGATGGTCGAAGGGCACATCATGATCGGTGAAGACCAGGCGCTCGTGCCCTACCTGAACGGGCGGCGCGGGGGCTGGATGACGGTGACGCGCGCGCACCGCCCCAGGCTCAACGAACCGCCGGCGCAGCTCATCGTGCAGTCCGAGCACGTCATCCTCGCGACGGCGCCCGATGGCGATGTGCAGATCGCGACCGCACCGCCCTCCGGCGTCGAGGAGCGCAGCGTGGAAGCCGTGCTGCTCGGCGGCAAGGTGATTCGCGGATTCGTCAACGCCGCTGCGCGCCAGCGCCTCAGCGACTACATCAGCTCGCAAACGGGAAAATTCATGTGGCTGCAGCGGGCATCGCTCGAGCCCGACGGTCGCGCGCTTGGCGACCTCGCCCTGCACATGGGGTCGATCGAAATCCTGCGAGACCTGCGCGAAGGAGTGCCGATCGAGGAAGGCACCTCCGCGACGGAACCGGCCGCGTAAGCAATAGCCCGATGTCCCTCAACGTTCGCCAACGACCAATGAGACCGATCAACACACGCAAGTCTCTGCTGCTTGCCGCCGCGATCATGGCGGGTTCCGCCACGCACGCCGCGGCGCAGCTCCACCCCATCGAGCAGGGAAACAAGGGACCGGTGATCTCGTACGAGATCTCGTTTCCGAACATCGTGCACCATGAGGCGGAGGTGAAGGCGACGTTCACCGCCCTTCCGCCCGGCACGCTGCACACGCGCATGGCGCGCAGCTCGACGGGGCGCTACGCGCTCCACGAGTTCGCGAAGAATGTCTATTCGTTCAAGGCCGTGGACTCCAGGGGCCGCGAGCTCACGGTGACGCGCCCCGACCCGTACGGCTGGGACGTCTCCGGTCACGACGGTACGGTGACCGTGACGTACACGCTGTTCGCCGATCGCGCCGACGGCACGTATCCCGGCTTCGACGCGGTGCAGGCGCACATCCAGCCGCCGGCGACGTTCGTGTACGCGCGCGGTCTCGAACACCGCCCCGTGAGCGTCACTATCCACCGGCCGAACCCTGCGTGGACGATCGCGACGCAGCTCGTGCCGACCTCCGATCCCGAGCGGTTCACCGGGCCGAGCATGCAGTACCTGTTCGACAGCCCGACGCACGTCGGCGCAATCCAGTGGCGCGAGTGGACGGAGACGAGCGGTGGCAAGACGCTCACGTTCCGCGCCGCGGTCGACGACCCCGCGCCCGCGGCGACAATCGACGAATACGCCGCCGGTGCAAAGAAGATCGTGCAGGAGGCCGCTGCGGTGTTCGGCGAGTTCCCGGCATACGACTACGGCACGTACACGTTTGTCGCGTGCTACCGCCCGAGCTGCAACGGCGACGGCATGGAACACCGCAACTCCACGAGCGTGACGGGCAATGCCAGCATGGACACGAGCGCGCTGCGTGAACTCTCGACGGTCGCGCACGAGTTCTTCCACTCCTGGAACGTGAAACGGATCCGGCCGGCGACGCTCGAGCCGTTCGACTACGACCGCGCGAACATGTCCGGTGAACTGTGGATCGCCGAAGGGTTCACGCAGTATTACGGCCCGCTGCTCGAGGCGCGGTCCGGAGTGACGCAGGCGAACGCTTTCGTGCGCGGCCTGAGCGGAATCGTGAACGCCGTGACGAACGCGCCGGGTCGGCGTTTCTACGGACCGATCGGCATGAGCCAGCAGGCGCCGTTTACCGACGCGGCCGTCTCGATTGATCCGCAAAACCGCGCGAACATCTTCATCTCGTACTACACGTACGGCGCGGGGATCGCGCTCGCAATCGATCTCTCGCTGCGCTCGCGCGGCGCTCACACGCTCGACGATTTCATGCGCACGATGTGGAAGAATCAGGGGAAACCGGAGATTCCGTACGCTCTGGACGACGCGCGCCGCGCGCTCGCCACCGCCTCAGGCGATTCGGCCTGGGCGTGGGATTTCTGGAAGCACTACATCGCCGGGCACGAATTGCCGGACTATCCCAGGCTGCTCGCCAACGCCGGCCTGCTCGTGCGCAAGGCGCAGGCAGGCGCACCATGGATCGGAGACGCACTTGGCGGCGGCCGCGGAGGGCGTCAGGGCGGTGCCGGCGGTGTGCCGCTCACCATCAACTCCCCGGTGCTGATCGGCACGCCGCTCTACGACGCGGGCCTCGAACGCGGCGACCGCATCACCGCACTCGACGGCAAGACGTTCACCTCCGACGCGGACTTCCACGCGGCGATCGCCGCGCACAAACCGGGCGACAAAGTGACGATCGCGTTCGACAACCGCGCCGGCCACCGCGAGGCGACGATGACGATCCGGGAAAATCCCGCGCTGCAGGTCCTGACGTTCGAAGACGCCGGGATGACGCCGACAGACCAGCAGCTGGCGTTTCGCGCGAAGTGGATTAGCACGGGGCAGCACGACTGAGAGCGAGAGATGAGTTTGAGTCGGAGGGATGAGTTGGAGCAAGCTCGGTGGGAGTTTGCGGGATGAGAGTGAGGTTGAGTGGGAGTAAAGTGGGCGTGCGAGCCGCGTCTCTCTCGCAACTCTCTCACGACTCTCTCACGACTCTCTCGCACCTCTCTCACACCTCTCTCACACCTCTCTCACACCTCTCTCACGACTCCCACTCAACTCCCACTCAACTCCCACTCAACTCCCACTCTACCTCACGCTCATCCCGCAAACTCCGACCGAACTTGCTCCAACTCATCCCTCCGACTCAAACTCATCTCTCCCTCTCACGATCATGGCTGTATTCTTGGCCGCCCCTTTATCAGGGCCTCGATCTCGTCCATCTCGCGCGGCGCCGTGCTGATCCGCTGCAGCCCCTTGTCGGTGATGACGTAGTCGTCCTCGACGCGCACGCCGGTATTCTCGTAGCGCCGTACGGCGTCGCGAACTTTCGCTATGAACTCGCGGTTCTTCGGCGTGTCCGGAAGCGCGTCGAGCGCGCGGGTCGAGATGTAAATGCCCGGCTCGATCGTGAAAGCGTCGCCGACCTTGTAGGTGCCGTCGCCGGACGAGGCCTGCACGAGATCGTGCACCGCAAGTCCGAGCCCGTGCGAAATCCCGTGGATCATCCAGAGATTCGACTGCCTGCACGCCGCCGGCTGCGCCTTGCAGTCCACCGGCCAGGGCGGATCGAACGTCGCGTCGGTCGATTCGATCAGCCCGAGCTTGGCGAGCCCGTCGGCGCGCACGATCACGGATGAATCCTGCGCGACGCGCGGCGACATCCCGGCCTTCGAGTTCCGCTCCGCCACGTCCTGCGCCGCGCGGACCAGCTGATAGATCCGGCGCTGCTCGGGCGTGTACGTCCCGCTCACCGGGATGGTGCGGGTGATGTCCGCTGCATACCCGTGATACTCGCCGGCCGCGTCCATCACGACGAGATCGCCGGGCTTCACCGGGTCGGTGTCCTTCATGTAGTGCAGCTGCGTGCCGTTCACGCCGGAGCCGACGATCGATCCGTACGCGACGCGCTCCGCGCCGAGCCGCAGAAACGTGTACTCGAGCGCCGCACGGAGCTCGTACTCGTGCGACGGGTTCGCGGTGAGCATCGCGGCACGATGGCCCTGCGAGCTGATATCCGCGGCCTTGCGCAGGAGCGCGAGTTCGGCCGGCGACTTTCGGGCGCGCAGCTGGTCGACCAGGGGCATCGCGTTCTTCGCCGCGACGCCAGGATGTTTCGCGAAGAACGCCTTCATGAACACCTGGCCGCGCGTCAGTGAGTCGGCCCGCGCAAAATCGGCGTCCTCGTAGTCCCCGATCGCATAGAACGGCAGGCCGGTGCCGGCGAGTGAGTCGAGCACGGCGGCGAGCGACGCGAACGGGCGTCCCGGGATTCCCGCGCGCGCGAGCGTCTGCGACGAGTCCGCGCGGCGCCCATAGTAGAACGCCGTTCGCGCGTTGATCGGCGAGACGAACAGGATGCTCTCGCCGCGTTTGTGGCGCGCGACGAGCACGTAGGCCGCGTCGGGCTCGTCGAAGTTCGTGAGATAGTGGAAGGCCGGGAGCTGGAAGAACGTTCCGAAGTCCTGCACCAGCGTGCGCCCGCCGAACGCGACCACGACGCCGCTGTCGATTCGCGCGGCGAGCGAATCGCGGCGCGCGGCGAACTCGGCGCCCGCGATCTGGGCGGAAAGTGCGGGGCCAAAGACGGCCGAGGACACGAACAGTGCGAGCAATCGGCTGCGCATGGCGATGGCGTTGAGTGAAGTCGTTCTGGCCGAGGGCGTTCGGTGGAAAGTACGCCGGCTTACCGCTTGCCGCACCCGGCTGCCAACGTCGTGTTGTTGGCGGTACGCAATAGCGCTTAGTATTTCTTCACGACTTCTCACAAGACAGCAATCATGAATCGCCTCGTCCGTCTCGCATTCGCCCTCGCATTCGCCCTCGCATTCGCCCTCGCATTCGCCCTCGCAGCCGCGCCGCTCGCGGCCCAGCAGGCTCCCGCCGACCTGATCGTCACCAACGCGCGCATCTACACCGTCGATGATGCACATCCGTTCGTCGACGCGCTCGCGGTGCGCGGCGGACGTGTCGCCTTCGTCGGCGACGCGCGCGGTGCGCTGACGTTCAAGGGGCCACAGACGCGGGTCATCGATCTCGACGGACGAACGGTCATCCCGGGAATGATCGACGCGCACGGCCACGTTGCGGAACTCGGCCAGACGCTCGCCATCGTGGACCTCTCCGGCGCCTCGAGCTACGACGAAGTCATCGCACGCGTGGTGGCGAAGGTCCGGACGGTCGCGCCGGGCGTCTGGGTCACCGGGCACGGCTGGGACCAGAACCGCTGGGCCGACACGCGGTTCCCCACGCACGAGAAGCTCTCGGCCGCCGTGCCGAACAACCCCGTGCTGCTCGAGCGCATCGACGGCCATGCAAACCTCGCGAACAAGAAGGCGATGGAGGCCGCCGGCGTGACCGCCGCCACCAGGGCACCGGCCGGCGGTCGCATCGAGCACCTTGCCGACGGCAGCCCGAGCGGCGTGTTCGTGGACAACGCGCAGGGCATCACGCAGCACGTCGTGCCGGAGCCGACGCACGACGAGCTGAAGCGCCAGCTCGAAAACGCGATCGCGGACCTGCACCGCTGGGGCGTCACCGGCGTGGACGACGCCGGCGAGCCGCAGCGCGTGCTCGACATGTACGAGGAGCTGGGCCGCGCGGGCGAGCTCAACTCCCGCGTCTACGCGATGATCGGCGACGACTCCACCGCCATCGCGAAGGCCTTCGCGCGCGGACCGCAGAGCGCGCTCTATGGCGGCACGCTCTGGATCCGCAGCATCAAGCTCTACGCCGACGGCGCCATGGGCTCGCGCGGCGCGGCGCTCCTCGAACCGTACAGCGACGACCCCGGCAACTCCGGGCTGCTCAAGTCCACGCAGGCCCACATCCAGGACGTGGCGACGCGCGCGCTCCGCGCCGGATTCCAGGTGTGCACGCACGCCATCGGCGATCGCGGCAACCGCGTCGCGCTCGACGCGTACGAAGCCGCGCTCGCCGCCGTGCCCGTCGCCGACCACCGCTTTCGCATCGAGCACGCGCAGAACCTCCACTACACCGACATCCCGCGCTTCGCGAAGCTCGGCGTGATTCCGTCGATGCAGACGAGCCATCAGACGAGCGACATGTACTGGGTCGGCACGCGGCTCGGTGTCTCGCGCCTGAACGGCGCGTACGCGTGGCGCTCCCTGCTCAACACCGGCGTGATCATTCCCAACGGGACGGACTTCCCGGTGGAGAAAGTGAATCCGATCATTTCGTTCCACTCGGCCGTGTCGCGCCAGGACGCCAACAATTGGCCGCCCGGCGGATGGTACCCCGAGCAGCGCATGACGCGCGACGAAGCGCTGAAGGCGATGACGATCTGGCCTGCCTACGCCGCGTTCCAGGATCACGACCTCGGATCGCTGACGCCGGGGAAGTACGCCGACTTCGTCGTGCTCGACCAGGACATCATGCGCGCGCCGGTGGAGACGATTCTCGACACGCACGTCGTCTCGACCTGGATCGGCGGGAAGCAGGTATACGAGAGGAAGTGAGGCCGCCCGCGATGCGCGTCGTCACTCTCCTTCCGTCGGCGACGGAGATCGTCGCGGCGCTCGGCGCGATCGAATCACTGGTCGGCGTTACGCACGAATGCGACCATCCCGCGCAGGTCGCGTCGCGGCTGCGCGTGACGTCGAGCCGCGTGGACGGCGCGGGCGAACCGGGGGCGGTGGACGCGCAGGTCCGCGCCGTGGTGGACGAGGGAACCTCGCTCTACGAGCTCGACGAGCCGGGCATACGCGCACTGCGTCCCGACCTGATCTTCACGCAGGCTCTCTGCGACGTGTGCGCCGTGGTGGAGACGGACGTGCGCGCGCTTGCGGCACGCCTGTCTCCTCCACCCCGCGTGGTTTCGCTTTCCGCGACGACACTCGACGGCGTGTTCGACGACATCGCGCGCGCCGCGCAGGCGATGGGCCTCGAGGACGAGGGCGAGGAGCTGCTCGCCGGAATGCGCATGCGCATGCTCGCGGTGCATGATGCCCTGAAGGCGGCCGGCGCACCGCGACCCCGCGTCGCAATGGTCGAGTGGACCGACCCGATCTTCGCCGGAGGACACTGGGTGCCGGAGATGATCCGCCGCGCAGGCGGCACCGATGTCCTGGCGTCGCCGGGCGACCACTCGACGGTCGTCACGCCTGCCGCGGTCGCGCTCGCCGCGCCGGACGTCGTGCTCGTCGCGCCATGCGGTTATGGAGTGGAACGCGCGGCGATGGAAGCGCGGCGCCTCATCGCGTCACCGGGTTGGGCGATTCCCGGCGGCGTCGCCGTGTGGGCACTCGATGGGAACGCGCTGACGAGCCGGCCCGGGCCGCGCCTCGTCGACGGCGTGGAGGTGATGGCGCGAATCTTCAACCCGTCGCTGTTCAGCCCGGTCGACCCGGCCTGCGCGACCTGCGTCAGGCGGCCGTCCCCCTGACCAGCAGCAGCGTCTTCGCTGCCGCATCGCGGACTTCCCGATCCTTGTCGTTCGACAGCGTCTGCAGCGCGGACAGCGCACCCGCCGTCCGTGCCTCCCCGAGCGCGAATACGGCGGCCACGCGCAACCCGATGTTCTTGCGGGAGGTGAACAGCCCGCTCGCCGCTTCCGCGGCCTTCGCAAGCTTCTGCACCGCCTCCGGGGTCGCGACGCGGCCGAGCGCGCCGAGAATCGCGTACTGCACCTCGGGCTCGCCCTCGCTGTCGATCGCCTTCACGAGCATCGATCCCGCGCGCCCGCTCTTCCTCACCGCGAGGCCGGCGACCGCCTCGAGGCGCACGCTCGCCGACGGGTCGATCAGCGCGCGCGCCACCGCGTCCAGCGTGAACGAACTCTCGATGCGCGTGAGGGCGCGCGTCGCCGCGCGGCGCACGCGCTCGTCGTCGTGGCGCAGCAGCTCCGCAAGCGGGCGCTCCGCCTGTTCGCCGCCGAGCTCGCCGAGGAACTCGGCGGCCTGTCGCACGATGTACCAGCGCGGATCCGTCAGCATCTGCACGAGCGCCTCGCGCGCGAGCGGCAGGCGCAGGAGCACGGCGCGGTACACCTGGCGCTCCGCCACCGATCGCGAGCTCGTGTACTGGTCCACCACGGAGTCCACGCCGTCCTGTCCCACGCGCTGGAGGATCCGTTCAGTGCGCGACGCCGTCGTCGGGTGCGAGACGAGCAGCACCGCAATGGGACGCAGGATCACCGGCTTCGTGAGGCGGCGGACGGCGACTAGACAGGCGCGGCGCACATCGGGGTCCGCGATCGTCGTCTCGCGGTCGAGCAGCGCCGCGAAGATCGTCGCGACGTCCGTCGAGTGCCCCTCGCGCGTCGCCTGCTCCGCGAGCGTGGTGAGCTCGTCGAGCAGCGGCTGTACCGTTACGGGATCGATCCGCTCCGTCAGCCGCACGAGGAGCTTCGCGACGCGCACCTGAACGTCGTCGGCGGCGACCTCATTCAACTCGGGCTCGGCGGTGCGCGCCGGTGCCGCATCCGGCGCCGAAGCCCGCCTTACGCGAACCGTCGTGCTCTCAAGTTCGGAGAGCTTCTTGGCGAAGTCTGCTGCGTCGGACGACGTCGTCGCTTCGACCGCCAGCAGGCGCGCGAGAGCGAGCAGTTCGCCGGGGATTGCGCTCTGGTCGATCTCGATCTCTTCTATCGCATGAACGGAGAGGCGAGCGGCCAGCTCCTGCACGCCCGTCAGCGCCTGCGGCATCACCAGTCCGTTCACGGCGAGCCGCCCCTCCTTGTTGCGGAGGCGCACCGAGGATTCCTTCGACACGGTGGCCACCGCGCGCAAGGCGGCCTTCTGGTCGCTGACCGCATGGTCCTCGTGGACCAGCAGCCAGACCAGGCGCGCGAAGTAGCGGGCGAGTGTTAGTGAATTGTCCATGAAGCCGCAGTTGCCGCGAGGCGGACGCGCCCCGCCGCTGGTGTCGCGATGACCGTGCGCGTAACATACGCCCTGCCGCGCTTCCTAACTACACCCCGTACAGCGAGATCGGCCCGTGGCGCCTGCGCCCATTCCCGCGCCACGCGCGTCCGGGTTCACTCGATCGACCGGCTCACCGCTGTACTGGTGTTCCTACGGGGCCCCCGGCGCCCCGCGCCTGCTCGTGCTCCATGGCGGACCTGGCGCCGACCATGCGTACCTGCTGCCGCAGCTGCTCGAGCTTGCGACCGACTTCGAATTGGTCTTCTACGACCAGCGCGGCGGAGGACAGTCGAGGGAATCGGCGCCATCCCATGTCACATGGGAAACCCACGTGGACGACCTCGCGTGCGTCATCGCGGAACTTCGCATCGATCCACTCACGCTGGTCGGCTACTCGTGGGGTGGGCTGCTCGCACTACTGTACGCGCGGTCGGCGGTGACGGACGGCGCGCGTCCGATGCCGGCGCGGCTCGCATTGATCGACCCTGCGCCGGTCTCCAGGAAGTACCGGGAGCGGTTCGAGGCGGAGTTCGCGCGCCGCCAGCAGGGACCGGTGATTCAGGCCATGCGCTCGGAGCTGGCCGCGTCGGGCCTCAAGGAGCGCGACCCTGCGGCGTATCGCGAGCGGGCGTTCGAAATCAGCGTCGCGGGATATTTCGCCGACCCCCGGCGCGCGAGCGATCTCACGCCGTTTCGCATCACCGGGCGCGTACAACAGTCGGTCTGGGAGAGCCTCGGAGATTTCGACCTGGAGGCGGATCTCCGTGCCGTGCAATGCCCCACACTCGTCGTGCATGGCAGGCGCGATCCGATACCACTGGAGAGCTCGGAATCGATCGCAAAATCGCTCGGCGCCGAGTTCGTGCCGCTGGATGACTGCGGTCATGTACCGTATGTTGAACAGCCAGTAAAGTTGTTTTCCGCGCTGAAACGGTTTCTGCAGGCGAAATAGTTCCGTATTCCGCATTCCTCTTCCGCATTCCGGATTCGAGAATGTCCACGTACGACGAAATCACGCAGCCTCACATCGCGACCATCGAGAACGACGGCCGGCGCTACAACGTGTCGTGCCGCGTCGGGTTCGATGGCGTCGAGTACGTGGGACGCCTCTGGTTTGCCGACGAGTCGTGGGACGATCTGGGGCTGCCGGACCGCGGCGCACTGCCGGGGCGCACGAAGGAAGAGGTGCTCATCCTCGCGAAGCGCCTCACGTCGGACGAGCTCGTCAAGCGGCACCGCCGCGCGCTGTCCGAGAAGCGCCGCTTTCACGGACTCCGCAAGGCGACCGACGAGATCCTCGCGAAGATCCGCTACCTGAACCAGGTGGCGATCTCGATGCGCGCCGGGCTGCTCGATGTCGAGGGAGCCGCGCAGGAGATCGACCTGACGGAAAAGCAGCTCCACGCACTGATCGACCGGCTCTCGTCGTTCGCGGGCGTCGAGGACTGACCCCGGACCGCGCGCCCCGCTCGTCGTGACGCCCGTCCAGCCCAAGAAAAAGAAGAGCCCGTCCGCCAGGCGCCCCAAAGTGCTGACGGGCGCCGCGCTGAAGCAGCAGGCGCGTGACATCGAACGCCTGCTGCGCAAGGCGTATCCGGATGCGAAGTGCGAGCTCGACCATCGCAACGCGTTCGAGCTCGCCGCGGCGACGATCCTCAGCGCGCAGTGCACCGACAAGCGCGTGAACATGGTGACGCCCGCCCTGTTCGCGCGGTTTCCCGACGCCGCCGCACTGGCCACCGCCGACATCCACGAGGTGGAGGAGCTCATCAAGAGCACCGGGTTCTTCCACAACAAGGCGAAGAGTCTCGTCGGCATGGCGCGGGCCCTGGTCGCCTACCACCGCGGCGAAGTGCCGCGCACGATGGATGACCTCGTCGTGCTGCCCGGAATCGGCCGCAAGACCGCGAACGTTGTGCTCGGCAACGCGTTCGGCGTGAACGAGGGCGTTGTCGTGGACACACACGTCGCGCGCCTCAGCGCGCGGCTCGGCCTCACGCGCGAGACCGATCCGGTGAAGATCGAGCACGCGCTGATGCCGCTCTTTCCGCGCGAATCGTGGACGCTCCTCTCGCATCTGCTGATCTGGCACGGCCGCCGCGTGTGCGACGCCAAGAAGCCGCGGTGCGCGGAGTGTGTGCTGAAGCGCATCTGTCCGTCGGCCACCACACAGAAATCCGCGGTGCCGGCCAAGAAGTAGTTGGCTCACAGCTAATCGCTAGTGGCTGATCGCTACAAGCTCATGCAAACCAGCGGTTGGATCGTTAGGATTATTGCATATGCCAAAGACTGCCATCTTCGAAACCAATCTCGGCACCATCACCGCGGAGCTGTTCGACAAGGACGCGCCCGGGACGGTCGCCAACTTCGAGAAGCTCGCCAACTCCGGCTTTTACGACGGCGTGAAGTTCCACCGGGTGATCGCCGATTTCGTCGTGCAGGGTGGCGATCCCTATTCGCGCGACCTCCCGGCGGGCGACCGCAAGATCGGCACGGGCGGCCCGGGGTGGATGATCAAGTGCGAGACCGCGGGAAACCCGCGCAAACACACCGTTGGTGCGCTGAGCATGGCGCACGCGGGGAAGGACACCGGAGGCAGCCAGTTTTTCATGGTGCTCAGCGAGACCAACACGAAGCACCTGAACGGCGTCCACACCGTGTTCGGCCAGATCACCAAGGGGCTCGACGTGATGCAGAAGATCAAGCAGAACGACTCGATGACCACGGTTCGCGTGAGCTGACCTTCAGTCGGCTCATAACTCGCTCCCCCCTCCCCCTCTTCGTTCATGTCTCACGAGACCCACGAATCCGACCGCTCCGCCGCGTACCGCGGGCTCATCCTGGGCGCGATCGTCCTCGCAATTGTGCTCGTTACGGTCGTCAAGGTGACGCACGCCCATTATGCCGGCGCCGAAGGCGGCAAGACCGCCTCGCGCGCACCGGTCAGCAGCTTTACCGGACCTCTTGACGTATAAATGACCAACGAGTAACTTACTCTTCATCAGGCGAGCGGTTGCTCGCCTTTTGAATCTCTCGTTCTTGACTGACTGTTCAGTCATTTATTATGTCGCACATACAGCAACCTGCACACGACCCGCGCTGGCGGCGCCTTCCAGAAGAGCGCCCCGATCAGATCCTCGACGCCGCGCTCAGCGTATTCGCCGAGCATGGGATCGACGCGGCCAAGCTGGAAGAAATCGCGGCTCGCGCCGGCGTCTCCAAAGGGACCATCTACCTGTACTTCCCAAGCAAGGAAGAACTGTTCCGTGAAGTCGTGCGGCAGAAGGTCGGCCCCGCGATCGCGAAGGCCGACACGGCCAGCCTGTCCGAGGAGACCGCCGAGGGGCA
>JBIOHR010000048.1:0-18875 GCA_044449085.1 Gemmatimonadales bacterium
GGGGTTGGGGGGGGGCGTTGGGCGGTCTCATTCCCCTCCGTGGTGTTTGGGGTGGGGGGGTTTTTGGGGGGGGGGGGCGCGCCCTTACGGACGGTACAACTCGGGGTACTTCGACTTCAGGTGCTCGACCTTTGGAATATCGTTGTAGACGATGTAGGGCTGCGTCAGATGCTGCGCGAGATAGTTCTGGTGGTAGTCTTCCGCCGGGTAGAACTTCCTGAGCGGCACCACCTGCGTGACGATCGGCTGCTGGTACACCTTCTCCTTCGTCAGCTCCGCGATCGCCGCCGTTGCCTCTTTCTGTTGATCGGCGTTCGCGTACCAGATGGCCGAACGGTACTGCGTGCCCTGGTCCGGTCCCTGGTAGTTCAGCTCGGTTGGATCGTGCGCGACGGAAAAGAACACCTTCAGCAGCGTCGCGTATGTCACCTTCGAGGGATCGAACGTCACCTGCACTGACTCGGCGTGGCCGGTCGTGCCCTCGCTGACGATCTCATAGTGTGCGGTCGCGGCCTCGCCGCCGGAATAGCCCGATACCACCCTTGTCACGCCTTTGACATGCTTGAAGACCGCGTCCACTCCCCAAAAGCACCCGCCGGAGAAAACCGCGGTCTGAGACTGTGCACCGGCCGCGAGCGGAAACAGCGCCGCCAGCGCGAGCGAGCGGACGATTGAACGAATGCGTGCCATCGAACGGCTCCTGATGCGAAGAAGGTCCTACGAGGCGGGGGGCACCCGGTCATCGGGCGGTACGAAATTCGAGAGAAACTGTTTCTCCTGCGGCGTGAGGCTCGCGAGCCCCGAAGAGCTGATCTTGTCGAGAATGCGGTTCACCTCGTCGCGGTTCAGCGCGTGCACCGACTGCATGTCGACGCGCTTCCAGTTCGAGAGGTGCTTGTCAGCGGGCACCGACGCGGCGAGTTCCTTGAACCGCTTGCTGCCCTTCGTTGCCTCGAGCCAGCGCAGGTACAGGTACGCGCCGACGTATCCGCCGAGGTGGGCAAAGTCCGCGACGCCGCCGAGCGAGCCGAGAAGGCCGCTGCCGATAGCCCATACGATCGTGATGATCACGAGCCACCGTGCCTCGAGCGGAATCACACCCCATATATAGAGCTTGTCGGTGGGCCAGAAGCGCGCGAACGCGAGCACCACACCGAAGATTGCGGCAGAGGCGCCAATGATCGGCGCGTTCGGTGCAAGCAGGAGCGAGAGCAACGCGCCCGAAATGCCGCTCAGGAAATACAGCCACAGGAAACGGTCCGGGCCCATTCGCTGCTCGACGCGAGGGCCGAAAACGTACAGGCCGAACATATTGAACACGATGTGCCAGATGCTGTTCGGGTCGTGCAGGAACATGTACGTCACGAACGTCCACGGTCGCGCAAACCCGTACGCCGGCACGAACATGAACGCGTTCGTCACCCACGGCACCGTATACTGCACAAAATAGATCGCGACGTTCGCGATCAGCAGGTTTCGTACCCAGCGCGTCATGACCTAATATATCAATAGCACCTCCTCCCCACTCCTCGCCTCATTCGTCGCGCAGCGCCGTGATCGGATCGAGCCCCGCCGCGCGGCGCGCGGGCAGCCAGCACGCCACCATCGCAATCGCGAAAAACACCGCGCTGATGCCGGCGAACGTGACCGGATCCGTCGGCGACACGCCGACCAGCAGCGTGCGCATCACCCGCGTCAGCGCAAATGCCGAACCCAGCCCGAGCGTGATGCCAACGGCGCTCAGGCGCACCCCCTGGCTGATCACGAGCCGGAAGATCCGCCCGCGTTCCGCGCCGAGCGCGACGCGCACGCCGATCTCGTTCGTCCGCTCGCGCACGATGCTCGACAGCACGCCATACAGCCCGACGGCGGACAGGAGCGCCGCGATCCCGGCGAATATCCCGATGAGTACGAGCGCGAACTTCGTCGGTGCGCGCGCAACGTCCAGCGATGCGTCCATCGGCTTCATCTCGGTCACGGGCACGGTGGCGTCGATGGACTTCATCTCCGCGCGCACGCTCGTCGCGAGGCGGGACAAGTCACCGTTCGCGCGCACGACCCACCGGTTGACCGCGCCGAACCCCGCCTCGCCATCGGTCACGAAATACGCCTCGCGCCCCGGCACCGACAGCGACGTGTTGTGCACGTGGTCCACCACGCCGATCACGGTCACGAACTCGGCCTCGGGAGTGCGGTACCGCACGGAAAGCCGCTTGCCGACGGCCGACTGCCCGGGGAACGCCTTCTCCGCGAGCGTGCGGTCGATGATGATCGACGTCGCGGTCGGAACATTGTCCTCGTCCGTGAACGCGCGCCCCGCGATCAGCCGTGTCTTCATCGCGGCGAAATACCCCGGGATCACCGTGTACACGTCGCCCTGCTGGTACTTGTCGGGATTCGAGATCGCCTCCTCGGTGCCCCAGCGCGCACCGGTCCAGGCGAGCCCGTCGCCGTCGAACGGAAGGTTCGCCGCGGCGGTGACCGCGGTGACACCCGGAAGGGCCGACAGCCGCTGCCGCACGAGACGGTTCCACGCGTTCCGTGCGTTGGGATCACGGTCGAACTTCTGCGACGTGAACTCCAGCACGCCGCTCGAGTCGAACCCGGGGTCGACCTGCGTGATCGCGACGAAACTCCGCAGCATCAGCCCGCTGCCGATCAGCAGCACGAACGCGAGCGTGACCTCGGCGATCGCGACGCCGCTCCGGAGCGCGCCGCCGCCGCCGAGTCCCGCGCTCCGCCCGCTCGAGCGCAGCACGAACATCAGGTCGGGCCGCGACGCGCGGATCGCCGGCACGACGCCGAACAGCGCCACCGCGACCAGGCTCAGCAGTACGGTGAAGCCGAGGACCTGCGGGTCGATGCTCACCTCCCCGACGCGCGGCAGGTGCGCGGGCCCCATGGCGACGAGGAGATTGATGCCGGCCTGTGAGAGCACGAGCCCCAGCGCGGCGCCGCTTACGCCGAGCACGCACGCCTCGGCGAGCATCTGCCGGACGAGACGCGACCGGCTTCCGCCCATCGCCGCGCGCACCGCGAGCTCGCGCTCCCGGCGCGACGTGCGCACCAGGATGAGGTTCGCCACGTTTGCGCACGCGATGAGCAGCACGAACATCACGCCGCCCATCAGCGCGAGGACGGCCGACCGCACGTCGGCGACCAGCTCCGTGTGCAGCGGCTCCATCCGCTCTTCGTTGCCCGACGTGAGACGCGCGGGAAAGCGTGCGTCGAAGTCGTTGTTCATCTGCTGCAGCTCTGCCCGCGCCGCCCCGAACGTAACGCCGGGCTTCATGCGTCCGATCGCGCGGAACAGCACGCCGTTGCGCGGCGCCGAGTAATCCGGCCGCGCCGCGATGTAGATGTCGGGCGTTCGCTCGATTCCAAAGCGTGGCGGCACGAGCAGCTCGAACCGCGGCGGCGCGACTCCCGCGACGAGCGCCTTGCCTCCGCCAACAGGGATGAGCGAGCCGATGATTTTCGGATCGGCGCCGTACCGGCGCTGCCAGAATTCGTAGCCGAGGATCGCGACGTTCGGCGGCGGTGGCGGCGGCGTGGTGGTGTCACCCGGCGCGCGAACCGGAGGCGCCTGGCGAATGCCGTCCGCATCGGCAAAGTCGCGGCCCGGCGCGATGGCGCCGCCGAGCACGGAGAAGAAGTTCGTCGTGACGAACGCGGCGCGGATCTGGTCCGAGGTGCCGTCATCGTTCACGAGCGCAATGCGGAACGAGAAGAACCCGGTGATCCCCGAGAACTGGCGCATGTTGAGCTGCATGTCGCGCAGGTCGCCGGGCGCCAGCGGAAAATCCCGGACGTTCCGCTTGGTGAGATCCGCCGTGATCAGCACCAGCTGGGCAGGATCCCTGTATGGGAGCGGGCGGAGGAGCACCGCGTTGACGACGCTGAAAATCGCCGTCGTGGCGCCGATGCCGAGCGCGAGCGTGACGAGCGCCGTGATGGCAAACCCCGGATTCTTCCGCAGCGTGCGAACGCCAAACGCGAAATCCCTCAGCCAGGTATTCACGTGCTCTCCCGTGATGGTGTTGATCAGATCCACGGGAGGAAGAGCATCAACCGTGCCGCCGCCGCGGTGACGCAAGTCGTGGCGGCATCGGCGATTGCGTCAGCGCACGTGATTGCGTGTGTGCGGAAGTGGGACGCGCCGTCCCACTTCCGCAGTGGGGTGTTGGTTTCTGTGTGGCGGTGCGATTCGCTTGGCCTGCGGTCGACCGCGGGCGCCAAGGTCGCTCGCAGCTTACGCCTTGGCCGGGTGCGGACGGACCGGCGTCGCACCCGCCCGCGCCTTCGAGTCTCCCCGCTGGAACCGCTCCTGCAGCTCCTCGAAATACGTGAAGAACACCGGCGTCACGTACAGCGTCACCAGCTGCGAGAACGCCAGCCCGCCGACCACTGCGACGCCGAGCGGCCGGCGCGTGGTCGCGCCCGCACCCCAGCCCACCGCGATCGGAATCGCCCCCATCAGCGCGGCCATCGTGGTCATCATGATCGGGCGGAACCGCACGCTCGCGGCCTCGAGGATCGCCTCGGACGCGGACTTGTTTCCGTTCTTCTGCGATTCGATCGCGAAATCGATCATCATGATCGCGTTTTTCTCGACGATGCCGATGAGCATCACGATCCCGACGAACCCATACATGTCCAGATCCATGCCGGACAGGATCAGCGTGATGAGCGCTCCGAACGCCGCAAAGGGAAGTCCGGTGAGGATGGTGATCGGGTGCACGAAACTCTCGTACAGCACGCCGAGGATCACGTAGATCACGAACACGGCGAGGACGAGGAGCACGATCAACCCCTGCTGTGTGCTCATGAACGCGGCGGCGATGCCGGAGAAACTCGCCGTGATGTTCGCCGGGAGCACCGCGGCCGCCTCCTTGTCGACCGCGGCCATCGCGGTTCCGAGTGACACGCCCCTGGCCAGGTTGAACGAAATGTTCACCGCCGGAATCTGCCCGGAGTGGTTCACCGTGACGGGCCCGATCGTGCGGTTGAACGTGGCGACCGAGCTGAGCGGCACGACGGGGCCGAGCGTTGACCGCACGTAGAGCGTGCCGAGCGCGTTGACGTCCGCCTGATACTGCGGGAGGACCTCGAGCACCACCCAGTATTCGTTCGTCGCGGTGTAGATCGTGGAGACCTGCCGCTGGCCGAACGCATCGTAGAGCGTGTTCTCGATTTCGCCCGCGGACACGCCCAGCCGCGCCGCGGCCTCGCGGTTGATGTCCACGGTGACCTGCGGATTCTCGATCAGCAGGTCGGTGGTCACGTCGGTGAGCAGCGGGAGCGCGCGAAGCCGTGCCTGCAGCTGGGTTGCCGCGCTGTTCAGCGTGACGATGTTGCCGCTCTGCAGGGTGTACTGGTACAGGCTCTTGGTCGCGAGCCCGCCGATCGAAATCGCCGGCGGATTCTCGACGAACGTCGCGATGTCCTTCACGTTCGCCGTCGCGGCGGTGAGGTCGCGCGCGATCTGGTCGGCGCTGCGCTTGCGGTCGTCGATCGGCTTGAGGTCGATCGTCATCTGCCCCTGGTTCGCCGCGAACAGGGTGCCGACCGACGACGTCACCGCGTGCACGTCGGGATCCCGCTTGATCACCGCCGCGACTTCCGCCTGGTGCTGCACGAGCGCGTCGAACGACACGCCCTCGGCGGCCTCGGTGGTCACGAGCAGCTGGCCCGTGTCGTCGATCGGGAAGAGCCCCTTCGGCGTCCACCAGAACAGCACGCCCGTCGCGATGAGCACCGCGGCCGAAAACACGAGCGCGGCCGGTCGGTGCCGCATCACCCACGCGAGGCTCCGCTCGTACACGCCGAGCCAGGCCTCGAAGAATCGCTCGCTCAGCTGGTACAGCCTGCCGTGCGCCTTGTTGTGCCCCGACCGCAGGAAGCGGCTCGAGAGCATCGGCGTGAGCGTCAGCGACACCACCCCGGAGACGAGAATCGCCACGCCGATCGTCACCGCGAATTCATGGAAGAGCTTGCCGATGATGCCCCCCATGAAAAGAAACGGGATGAACACCGCCGCAAGCGAGAAGGTCATCGAGAGGATCGTGAAGCCGACTTCCTTCGCGCCGTCAACCGCCGCCTCGAGATTCGTCTTTCCCATCTCGAGATGCCGCACGATGTTCTCGAGCATCACGATCGCGTCGTCCACCACGAACCCGACGGCGAGCGTCAGCGCCATCAGCGACAGGTTGTCGAGGCTGTAGTGCAGCAGGTACATCACCGAGCAGGTGCCGATGATCGACATCGGCAGCGCAAGGCTCGGGATGACGGTCGCCGAGAAGTTGCGCAGGAACAGGAAGATCACGCCCACGACCAGCGCCAGCGTCATCTCGAGCGTGAACGTGACGTCGTGCACCGACGCCTGGATCGTCGCCGACCGGTCGTACAGGATGCCGACGTTCACGGAGGGCGGGATCTCCGTCTCGAGCTTCGCGAGCTCGCTCTTCACGCGGCTGGCAACCTCGACGGTGTTGGTGCCCGGCTGGCGCTGGATGGCGAGCACGATCGCGGGCTCGCCGTTGTACCAGCTCGCCGTCTTGTTGTTCTGCACGTCGTCGGTGATGCGCCCGAGATCGTGCAGGTAGATCGGTGAGCCGTTGCGGTACGCGACGATGATGTCCTTGAACTCGGCGGCGTTGTCGAGCTGGCCGGTCGCCTGCACCGTGAGCGCCGTCTTCGGCCCCCAGAGCACCCCGGTCGGGATGTTCACGTTTTGCGCGGTCACCGCCGACACGACGTCCTCGAGCGCGATCGATCGCGTCGCGAGCTGCGCCGGGTCCATCTGGAGCCGCACGGCGTATTTCTGCGTGCCGTAGACGAGCACCTGCGCCACGCCGCCAACCATCGAGAGGCGCTGGGCGATCGTCGTCTCGCCGTACTCGTCGAGCGTCGAGAGAGGAACCGCCTTCGAGGTGAGCGCCAGGGTCAGGATCGGCGCGTCGGCCGGGTTGGTCTTCTGCCACGACGGCGGGATGATGCCCCGCGGCAGCAGGATCAGCGTCTGCGTGATGGCGGCCTGCACGTCCTGCGCCGCCGCGTTGATGTTCCGGTCGAGCGCGAACTGCACGACGATCTGCGTCTGGCCCAGGCTCGACGTCGACGTCATGTTGTCGATGCCGGCGATCGTCGAGAGTGATTTCTCCAGCGGCGTCGCCACCGTGGACGCCATCGTCTGCGGCGCCGTGCCCGGCAGCGTCGCCGTGACGGTGATCGTCGGGAAGTCGACGTTCGGCAGGTCGCTCACCGGGAGCCCCTCGTACGCCACGATGCCGAACACGAGGATCGCGATCATGACGAGGGTCGTCATGACCGGCCGCTTGATGAACAGCGTCGTCAGGTCCACGGATCAGTCACGGGCTGGAACGGAGTGGACGGAGCCGGGGAGCTCCGCGCCGGGCGAGCGCATGCGCAGTTTCTCGACCCAGAGCTGCACCTGGTCGAGGTACGTATAGAAGACGGGCGTGACGTAGAGCGTGACGAGCTGCGAGAACGCGAGGCCGCCGACCACGGCGACGCCCAGCGGCCGGCGCGTCGCGGCGCCCGCACCCCAGCCGACCGCAATCGGCAGCGCCCCCATGAGCGCCGCCATCGTCGTCATCATGATGGGCCGGAATCGCACGCTCGCCGCCTTCGAAATCGCCCGCGCCGGCGTGAGGTGCTCCTCGTGTTCCACGACGATCGCGAAGTCGATCATCATGATCGCGTTCTTCTCGACGATGCCGATCAGCATGATGATGCCGACGAAGCCGTACATGTCGAGGTCCATTCCGCACACGATCAGCGTCACGAGGGCGCCGAACGCCGCGAATGGGAGGCCGGTGAGAATCGTGACCGGATGGATGAAGCTCTCGTACAGCACGCCGAGGATCATGTAGACCACGAAGATCGCGAGCACGAGCAGCATGAGCAGACCCTGCTGCGAATTCATGAACGCGGCGGCGAGCCCGGAGAAACTGGCCTCGATGGTCGGCGGCAGCACGTCGCCCGCCTCCTTCTGGACCGCCGCGACGGCCGGCCCGAGCGACGCATTGTGCGCGAGGTTGAAGGAGATCGTGACCGCCGGAATCTGCCCCGAGTGATTCACGGTCACCGGACCCACCGAGCTCGTGAATTTCGCGACGGCACTGAGCGGCACCACCGGACCGCGCGTCGAGCGCACGTACAGCTTGCCGAGCGACGCGATGTCGGCCTGATACTGCGGCATGACCTCGAGCACCACCCAGTACTCGTTCGTCGCCGTGTAGATCGTCGAGACCTGCCGCTGGCCGAACGCATCGTACAGCGTGTTCTCGATCTCCGCCGCCGACACGCCGAGCCGCCCCGCCGCCTCGCGGTCGATGTCCACCGAGACCTGCGGGTTGTCGATCAGCAGGTCGCTCGTCACGTCGGTCAGCATCGGGAGCGCGCGGAGGCGCGCCTGCAGCCGCGACGCGGCGCTGTTCAGCCCGGTGATGTCGCCGCCTTCGAGCGTGTATTGATACAGGCTCTTCGTCGCGAGTCCGCCGATCGAAATCGCCGGTGGATTCTGGATGTACGCGGTGAGTCCCCTCGTCTGCGCGGTCGCGGCCGTGAGATCGCGCGCGATCTGGTCGGCGCTGCGCTTGCGCTCGTCGATCGGCTTGAGGTCGATCGTCAGCTGGCCCTGGTTGGTTGCCGGCGTCGTGCCGACCGACGACGTCACCGCCCGCACGTCGGGGTCCTTCCTGATCGTCGCCGCCACTTCGCCCTGCGCCTTGACGAGCGCGTCGAACGACACGCCCTCGGCGGCTTCCGTCGTCACGAGCAGCTGGCCGGTGTCGTCGGTCGGGAAGAGCCCCTTGGGGATGTACCAGAACACATATGCGGTCGCCGCGAGAATGACCGCCGAAAAGACGAGCGCGGAACGGCGATGCTCCATGACCCATGCGAGGCTGCGCTCATACCCCGCAAGCCACGCGTCGAAGAAACGCTCGCTCAGCTGGTAGAGCTCGCCGTGCGCCGTGTGATGGCCGGGACGCAGGAATCGGCTGCAGAGCATCGGCGTCAGCGTCAGCGACACCACGCCGGAAACGAGAATCGCCACGCCGATCGTCACCGCGAACTCGTGGAACAGCTTGCCGATGATTCCGCCCATCAGCAGGAACGGGATGAACACCGCGGCGAGCGAGAACGTCATCGACAGGATCGTGAACCCGACCTCCCTCGCCCCGTCGATCGCGGCATCCATCGTCGTCTTTCCCATCTCGAGATGCCGCACGATGTTCTCGAGCATCACGATCGCGTCATCCACCACGAAGCCGACGGCGAGCGTCAGTGCCATCAGCGACAGGTTGTCGAGGCTGTAGTGCAGCAGGTACATCACCGAGAACGTGCCGATGATCGACATCGGCAGCGCCATGCTCGGAATGACCGTCGCGGAGATGTTGCGCAGGAAGAGGAAAATCACCAGCACCACGAGCACGAGCGTGAGCTCGAGAGTGAACGTGACGTCGTGCACCGAGGCCTGGATCGTCGCCGAGCGGTCGTACAGCACCTGCACGTCCACCGACGGCGGGATGTCCGTGCGGACCTTGTCCAGCGCCGCCCGCACCCGCTTCGCGACCTCGACGGTGTTGGTGCCCGGCTGGCGCTGGATGGCGAGCACGATCGCGGGCTCGCCGTTGTACCAGCTCGCGGTCTTGTCGTTCTGGACGTTGTCGGAAACCACGCCCAGCTCGCTCAGGTGCACCGGCGCGCCGTTGCGGTAGGCGACGATGATCTTCTTGAACGCCGCTGCGTCGTCGAGCTGGCCCGTGGCCTGCAGGGTCAGCGCCGTCTTCGGCCCCCAGAGCACGCCGGACGGAATGTTGACGTTCTGGTTGGTGATCGCGGTGGTGATGTCCTCGAGCGCGATCCCGCGCGTGGCAAGCTGCGACGGATCCATCTGCAGTCGCACCGCATATTTCTGCGTGCCGTAGACGAGCACCTGCGCCACGCCGCCGACCATCGAGAGGCGCTGCGCGATGGTGATCTCGCCGTATTCGTCGAGTGTCGAGAGCGGCACCTGCGCCGAGGTGAGCGCGAGCGTGAGAATCGGCGCGTCGGCCGGATTCGCCTTCTGGTACGACGGCGGAATGATCCCCTTCGGCAGCTGGCGGAGCGTCTGCGCGATGGCGGCCTGCACGTCCTGCGCCGCGGCGTCGATGTTCCGGTCCAGCGCGAACTGCACGACGATCTGCGTCTGGCCCAGGCTCGACGTCGACGTCATGTTGTCGATGCCGGCGATCGTCGAGAACGCCTTCTCGAGCGGCGTCGCCACGGTCGCCGCCATCGTCTGCGGGGCCGTGCCGGGGAGCGTCGCGCTCACCGTGATCGTCGGGAAGTCGACGTTCGGCAGGTCACTCACCGGCAGGAGACGGTACGCGACGACGCCGAACACGAGGATCGCGATCATGACGAGCGTCGTCATGACCGGTCGTTTGATGAACAGCGTGGTCAGGTCCATCTGCTAGCCGCTCACGACCGGCGTCACGGACCCTGGCGCCGCGGGCGCCCGTTTGCGCCGGCTCGATCCCAGCCGCCCGAACCAGGACTGCAGCTCGTCGAGGTACGTGTAAAACACGGGCGTCACGTACAGCGTCACGATCTGGGAAAACACGAGCCCGCCCACCACCGCCACGCCGAGCGGGCGGCGCGACGCCGCGCTGGCGCCGACGCCGATGGCGATGGGCAGCGTGCCCGCGATGGCGGACACCGTCGTCATCATGATCGGCCTGAACCGCACGCTCGCCGCCTGCATGATCGCCTGTGCCGGCGTCGTGTGATTCTCGCGCTCCGCGGCGATCGCGAAGTCGATCATCATGATCGCGTTCTTCTTGACGATGCCGATCAGCATGATGATCCCGACGTAGCCATACACGCCGAGCTCAACGTGCGTGATGTAGAGCGTCGCCAGCGCGCCGAACGCGGCGAACGGCAGCCCCGTGAGGATGGTGATGGGATGGATGAAGCTCTCGTACAGGATCCCGAGGATGATGTAGATGATGAACACGGTGATCAGCAGCAGCAGCCCGAGACCCTGCTCCGACTGCTGGAACGCCAGCGCCGTACCGGCGAACCCGTACGTGATCGTCGCCGGCAGCGTCTCGCGCGCCAGCTTGTTCACCTGCTCGGTCGCCGCGCCGAGCGAGACGTTCGGCGCCAGGTTGAACGAGATCGTCACCGACGCCATCTGCCCCGAGTGCGCGATGCTCAGCGGGCCCACGATGTGCTCGAACGTCGCGACGTCCACGAGAGGAATGGCGCGGTTCGTGCCGGGGACGTAGAACTTCTCGAGCGCCGACGCGTCGAGCTGCGCGCTCGGCACGGTCTCCATCACCACCCAGTACTCATTCGTCGGCGTGTAGATCGTCGAGACCTGCTGCTGGTTGTACGCGTTCGCCAGCGCGTTCTCGATGGCCGACGGCGACACACCGAGCGCCAGCGCGCGCGCGCGGTTGATCTTCACGCTCAGGATCGGGCTCCGGTTGAGCAGGTCCGACGTGACCCCCGTGAGCATCGGCTGCGTCTGCATCACGCCGAGCAGCTTGCTCGCCTCGGCGTAGAGGATGTCGATGTCCGCGCCCCGCAGGGTGAACTGGTAGAGCGTCTTGGAGGAACGGCCGCCGATGTGGATCGACTGCGGATTCGAGAAAAACACCGAGAGCCCCGGGATGCCCGCCATCCGGCGCGTCAGCTCCGCCACCATCTGGTCCGCCGAGGGCCGCTGGCCGAGCGGCTTGAGCGTGACGTTCAGCTGGCCCTGGTTGCTCGACCCGCCGCCGCCGCCCGCGGAGGACGTGAACGAGACGATATTGGTGTCCTTCTCGAGGCGCGCCATCGCGATCTTCTGCAGGCGCAGGAGTTCGTCGAATGACGTGCCCTGCGCGGCCTCGGTGGTGCCGTTGATCGATCCGGTGTCGTCAGGGGGAAAGAGCCCTTTCGGGATCACCTGCCAGAGGCCCGCGGTCAGCACGAGGATCAGCACCGAGAATGCCAGCGTCAGCGGCCGGTGTTGCATGACCCAGGCAAGGCTCCGCTCGTACGCGCGCAGCGTCCGGTCGAACAGCCGTTCGGTGACGTTGTAGAACCGCCCGTGCGTCTCGTTGCCGTGCGGCTTCAGGAGCTGGCTGCACAGCATCGGCGTGAGCGACAGCGACACGAAGCCGGAGACGAGGATCGCCACCATGATCGTGACCGCAAATTCCTTGAAGAGGCGCCCGATCACGCCGCCCATGAACATCAGCGGGATGAACACCGCGGAGAGCGACAGCGTCATCGAGAGGATCGTGAAGCCCACTTCCTGCGCACCTTCAAACGCCGCCTTGAGCGGCGGTTTTCCCATCTCCATGTGCCGGACGATGTTCTCCAGCATCACGATCGCGTCGTCCACCACGAAGCCCACGGCGAGCGTCAGCGCCATGAGCGAGAGGTTGTCGATGCTGAAGTCGAGCACATACATCACCGAGAACGTGCCGATGACCGACATCGGGAGCGTGAGGCTCGGAATCAGCGTCGCGACCGCACTCCGCAGGAACAGGAAAATCACCAGGATCACGAGCACCAGCGCGACGACCAACGACAGTTTGACATCCGACACGGAGCGCTGGATCGAGTCCGACCGGTCGTACTGGATGTGCACCTTGAGCGACGCCGGCAGGCCGCGCTCAATCTCCGCCAGCACCCCGCGCACGCGTGCGGCGACTTCGACCGTGTTGGTGCCGGGCTGCCGCGTGACCGCGAGGTTGATCGTGCGCTCTGCCACGCCGTTCACGTCGTACCACGACGCGTTCTTGTTGTTCTGGATGTCGTCGAGCACCGTCGCGACATCCTGCAGGCGGACGGCCGCGCCGTCCTTGTACGCGATGATCAGCTTCCGGAACTGCGCCGCGTTCGAGAGCTGGCCCGTGGCCATCACCGTGAGCGTCTTCTCGCGCCCGTACAGCACGCCCGTGGGGAGCATGACGTTGTTCAGCCCGATCTGGTTCGCAACCTGCGAGACACTGATGCCGAGGCTCGCGAGCTTCGATGGGTCGAGCTGCACGCGCACGGCGTACTTCATCGATCCGTAGACGTTCACGAGCGCGACGCCCTCGACCATCGAGAGGCGCTGGGCGATCGTGGTCTCCGCGAATTCGTCGAGTTCGGTCAGCGGGAGCTGGTTCGACGTCAGCGCGATGTTGAGGATTGGCGCCGCCGCGGGATTCTGCTTGCGGTATGACGGCGGGAGGATCTGCGGCGGCAGGAGCGGCAGCGTCTTCGCGATCGCGGCGTTGACGTCCTGCGCCGCCGACTCGATGTCGCGGTCGAGCGAGAACGTCAGCGTGATGTTCGTGCCGCCGAGGCTGCTGTTCGAGACGATCTCGTCGATGCCGGGCACGGCGGAGAACGCCTTTTCGAGCGGCGTCGCCACGGTGGCCGCCATCGTCTCGGGGCTCGCGCCCGGGAGACTCGCGAACACGCTGACGGTCGGTGAATCGGTCGTCGGCAGGTCGCTCACCGGAAGCCGACGGTACGACACGATCCCGAACACCAGAATGCCGGTCATGATCAGGATCGTCATGACCGGGCGCTTGATGAAGAGGGCGGTAAGACTCATGGACCGCTCCGCCGTTTATTCGTGGCTACGCCCCGGGCTTGGACGCGGTCGTGTCCGCTTTCTTGCCGCGACCGCCACGACCGCCGCGCCCACCGCCGCTTCTGCCGCGGCCACCGGCAGCAGCCCCGGCCATGCCCGCCCCGTCACCGGCGCTCGAGTCGTGCAGGCCGAGGGTCACGTGTGCACCCGGCGTCACGCGCGACTGCCCGTCGGTCACCACGCGCTCACCCTGCATTACTCCCGACGCGATCACGGAGATCATGCCCGCGGCGCGCTCCACCGTCACGGGGCGCTGCTGCGCGACATCGTTCGAATCGATCACATACACGTAGGTGCCCGTCTGCCCGGTGACCACCGCCTGCGTTGGCAGCACGAGCACGCTGTCCTCGACGTACAGCCGCAGCGACGTCGCGACGAACTGACCGGCCCAGAGCGTGCCGCGCGGGTTCGGAAACGTTCCCTTGAGTGTCACCGTTCCCGTCGTGGTGTCCACGGCGTTGTCGATGAACGACAGTCCGCCCTTGGCGTCGGGGTCGATCACGCCGGACGCGACTCTCACTTTTTGAGCCGGTGCGCCGTTCCCGCCCGCGGGATCCATCGGATTTGCCGTGTCCACCGGCGCCGCGTTGTCGAGCAAGCTTCCGGGGACGGCCGTCACCGGGAGACTGACGACTTTCCCGTCGCGTTCACCGTACTTGAGCACCATCGGGAGCTGTCCCGCAGGCACCGCGAACCGCACGAGGATCGGTCGCACCTGATTGATCACGACCAGCGCGGTTCCACCCGATGAGTGGACGAGATTGCCCGTGCGCACCAGCAGGCTGCCCGTGCGGCCGGAGATCGGTGCGCGCACGGCCGTGTTGTCGAGGTTGAACTTTGCGGTGGCGAGGTTCGCCGAATCTGCGAGGACCGTCGCCTTCGCCGATTCCGATGCCGAGCGCAGCTGCTCCGCTTGTTCGGCCGTCACGATCCCCTGCTTGACGAGCGATCCGTATCGGTCCGCCTGTTTGAGCGCGAACTCGGCCGTTGCCATGTCGCGTGCGAGCGCGGCCACGACCTGATTGTACGCGGCCTGATACGGGCGCGGGTCGAGGTGGAAGAGCACCTGTCCCTTTGTCACTTCGCTGCCTTCGGCGAAGTCGACGTCGGTGATGATCCCGTCGACCTGCGGTGAGACGTTGGCGGTCTGCAATGGCGCCACGATGCCGTTGGCGTCAATGTCGTACGGAACCGAGGCACGCTTCACCGGAATTACCGTGACGGCAATCGCCGGACGCGGCGCGCGGGCCGCAGGCTTGCTGCAGGCACCGCCGAGGACGGCGAGCGACGCGACCGTGTACAAGCGGCGCCTGAGCGCTGACGAGCTATTCATCTGCCAATGAAAGAAATTCGGGAATGATCGATGACGAAGCACCACGGTGAGTCGATGCAGCGCGGCTTCGCGAATTGGTAATACGCACTGCTCGCGGAAGTCGCTTGCGGGCCGTCGAATGCCCCTAACCCACGACCGCCCGGGCGGTTACGGGTGCAGCGTCAGTTTCTGCATCCGCCAGTTGAGCAGTTCGGCGACGTACAGGCTGTTTTCGGACGGACACGATATCTCGTGGATCCACCCGAATTGCTTCAGTTCCTTGCCGGCCTCACCGATCGTGCCGAGCACCTTGCCGTCAAGCGTGAGCTTGTAGACTCGTCCCGGAACCGCGTCGGCGACGTACAGGTACTGCGTCGCGCCCGGGCTGATGCATACGGCCCAAGGCGCGCCGGAGGACATCGTTGCGCCGCCTCCGGCCGTGCCCGGCATCGAGCCGAGCATGACGTTCGGTTCGCCGGCGAACGGAACGTCGATCGTGAACTGTCGAAGGAGTGTGCCGTCGCCGTCGAACACCTGAATCCGGCGGTTGCCGCGGTCTGCGACGTAGATGTTGCCCTTCGCGTCCGCGGCGATCGAGTGAGGCGTGTTCAGCTGGCCCGGTCCGGAGCCGCGTTCGCCCCACGTTTTCACCCATCGGCCGTTCTTGTCCACTTTCACGACGCGCGAATTCCCGTACCCATCGCTGATGAAGACGTTCCCCTGCGGATCCCACGTGACGTCCGTCGGGCGGTTGAACGATCCCCATCCGGCGGGCGGGGGCGGTGAGCCGGCCGGACGCACCGGTGCAGGCTCGGACGCTTCCTCTTTCCGTCCGAGCACCATCGTGATCCGTCCGGCGGGATTGAACTTCATGATCATGTTCGTGCCCTCATCCACGATCCAGATGTTGTCGTCCTTGTCGATTCGGACGGCGTGGGCGAAGGCGAATCCGTACAGATTTTTTCCGATCTCGCGAATGAACGCGCCTTCGGGGCCGAACTCGAAGAGCTGCGCGGCCGTCGCACCGTGCACGGTCGCGCGCTCGCCCGTGCGGCTGTAGATGAAGACATGTCCCTTCGAGTTCACGGCGACTCCCGCGACTTCGCCGAGGTACAGATCGGTGGGAAGCTTGAGGAAGTCGATGGTGGCGTCGAACGGAATCGCCGGGACCGACTGTGCGGGCGCCTTGGCGGCGGTGAACGCGAGCGTGGCGAACAGAACGGCCGGAAAACGTTTCACGGAACGGGCTCCTTGGCGATGCGCGGTGAACGGTCAACCTATCGGGGCAGGCGGGCGGCCGCGAGTCACGGTGGTGGTTGATCGGCGGTCGATGGTCGTTCGCTCGCGGTGTCCGGTTTGTGGTCTTTCGGTATTCGCAGTCGGTGCGAGGCCTGTTCGCTTTCGGTCCTTGGATTCCCGAATTCGAACGGTCGGCGCTGAAACCTCGGTAGCCGATCAGCCGTAACCCATTACGGATGATAGAGTTGGGCCGTGTCATTCGCGGCACGCAAGTTGCCTTTCAGCAACGCGATCATTTCATCGCACATGCCAGGAGATGCAGCATGAGACTGTTCCGAACTGCGCTCGCCGTTATTGCGCTTGCGTTTGCACCGGGGTTTGTCGTTGCGCAGGATCCAGAGGCCGCACGCCCGATCTCGCTCGACGAAGCGGTGCGGTTGGCTCAACAGAATTCGCCGCTGACCGTGACCGCGCGCAACGCACTGCGCACCGGCAAGGCCACGGAACTCAGTGCACTTGGCCAGTTCTTGCCGTCCCTCGGCGTCAGCTACGGTGCACAGAACTTTGCTGGCTCCCAGTTTATTCAGGGCGTGCTCACTCCGTATCAGGGAAATCCCTGGAACTACGGCAAGGGATACAGCGCAAACCTCCTCGTCTTCGACGGAGGCCAGCGCTGGTTCAGCTACCGGCAGGCGCAGGCGCAGCAGCGCGCCAACACGGAAAACGAGACGCTTCAGCGCTACGGAGTGGCGTACGCCGTGAAGCAGCAGTACTACGCCGTGCTGCAGGCACGCGAACTCGAGTCGGCGGGCGCAAGCGCGCTCGAGGCGGCGCAAGTCACGCTGAACGCGTCGGCAGCGCGCGTGAAGGTGGGTGCGGTGGTTCGGACGGATTCAATTCGAGCGACGATTCAGGTCGGCACGGCACGGCTCGCCCTGCTCAACGCCCGCGCGCAGCTGCGCGACGCGAACGCGGCGCTCGCCCGGCTCGTCGCGTCGAACGCTCCGGTGACCGCGGTTGCCGCGGACACCATCGCCATTCCGAAGCTCGAAGTCGACGACGAGTCGCTCGCGCGCATGGCCGCCGACGGTCCCAACGTGCGCCAGGCGGCAGAGGCGTTCGAGGCGGCAAAACAAGGCCACCGTGCGACCGTCACATCGCAGTATATCCCGCGTGTCACCGCGGGCTACAACTATTCGGCCAACGCCTTCACGTCTCCGAACTTCAACTGGGGCGGCGGTCCCGCTGCATCCACGCAGACCTCGTATCAGTTCGGCGTGAGCTACGCGATCTTCAACAACTTCACCCGCGAGTTGAACACCATGCAGGCCGCGGTGCTGCAGGACAATGCGGAGGCTCAGCTCCGCGACGCGCGGTACAATGCGAAGGCGAATCTCGCGCAGCTCGTCGATGCGTTCCGCACGGCCGCGCAGACCGTGGAGCTGCAGCAGCTGCAGATTGCGGCGGCGCAGGAGGACCTTGAGGCCCAGCAGTCGCGCTATGCCCTCGGCGCAGTAGCCTACCTCGACGTATTGACATCGCAGACCGCCCTCGATACGCAGCGCATTCTTCTCATCAACGCGCGCTACACGGCGCGGACGGCGAAGGCGGCAATCGAAACGTTCATCGGCCGCGACCTCAAATAGCGGAAAATTGCTTCACCGGTATATGTTAGAGTCGACGCCTGTTGCGAATGACCGGACTCTGCCTTTGCCGATGAGGTGCTTCGCCATGAGATCCACGTTCCGCCTGACTTCCCTTTCACTGATGATGATCGGCGCCGCGTCGTGCTCGCAGCAGAAGCCGGCTGCATCACCGGCGCCTGCGTCGGGCACCGGTGCGGCCGCTGCGCCGGCGAGTGCTCGACCCGCGGCAGGTGCGCCAGCTCCGGCCGGCGCGGTCGCGGAAGCCGGCCGTGGAGCCCCGGGCGCGCCAGCCGCCGCAGGCGGAGGACGTGGAGGTCCCGGCGGCGGTCGCGGCGGTCCGCCGATGACGCCCGAACAGCGCGCCGCTCGCCGCGATTCGATCGGCACGCTCCGCGCCGCGACGACCGCGCAATTAATGAAGGACATTGCCGGCAAGGAAAGCGAACCGGCCGGAACCGTCTTCAAGAACGTGCAGTTGCTCAAGGACATGCCCGCGGGCCAGTTCCTGACCTTCATGGATCAGACCGTCGGCCGCGGGCTCGGCCGCAACTGCACCGACTGCCACGTCGCCAACCAGTGGGACAGCGACAGCCTCGGCCGCAAGAAAACCGCACGCCTGATGATCGGCGTGATGCAGGGAATCAACAACGATCTCCTCACCAAGCTGCCCGCACGCAACGGCAATACGCCGAAGATCAACTGCATAACCTGCCATCGCGGAAATCCGGGCGGCCCGGGCCAGGCGCTGATGCCGTAAGCTTGATGGACGATCGAAGATCGAGGATGAAAGATGAAAGATGAAAGATGAAAGATGAAGGATGAAGGATGAAGGATGAAGAAGCGCCCCGTCTCAACATGAGGCGGGGCGCTTTCTTCATCTTCGATCTTCCATCTTCGATCTTCGATCTTCCATCGCAGTTCTCCATTAGGTCACCTGCTGCGGCTCCGCGCGCTCGAATGCGTGGCCGAGCGCGATGATGATCCCGTAGCACTCGCTCGCGAGCGCGATGGCACCGAGCGCACA